>NZ_KZ819071.1:0-300000 GCF_003115855.1 Brenneria corticis | reverse complement strand
CGGCCGATTCAATCCCCATCATCTGCTGTATCTTTTCGTATATTTCAGCAGCGGACAGACCGTTATATATTCCCTTGCTATAAAAGCTGAACGCATCCGTATTATCGCCGTCAGTCTCCCGCCCTATCCGTATGCGCTCTTCGGCCGTCACCGGCTTACCGGAAAATACATCAAAGGCTTCCCAACTGCCGTCAGGGTAATTAATCATGGATACCAGCGTGCCGCCGTACAGAGGAATACCGTTGATCATTTGCAGAGAACGCTCCGCAGACGCCGTCTCCCGCTGCTCCCGTTCCTCTTTAGCCTGCTGCGCTTCGCGAGCGGCCTGCCGTCTTTCAACATCTGTCTGGCTGTCGCCGGACTGCGCTATACCGGACTGTCTTTTTCCATCCGTCGATAGCGTGACCTGAGTACTGACGCCCGGCAGACTATTCTTCTCCAGCGAATCGCTTTCCGTACCAGCCGATGATGAATCTGTATTACCCAGGGTGCTAATGGATACAACAGGATAAAAAGGCTTTATATTCTGACTCTGTGTGTCGATACCTGCTATATCCACAATGCCGCTCCTTTTTATATTTCATGTAATACCAGATACCGTTCAATATGCTATAAGATATAGTGATAGCTAACACCAACATATTGAAATAAATATAAAATACGTCTAATAAGACAGCTATTGCCGATAACATTAATCGGCTATAAGTACGGTGACAGACAGGAAATAAACGCATTTCCGCCAGGCTTATTGCGAGTTCCATCACATGATAAAGACCGTTGATGCCAGCATTAAAAAGAGACTGTTCAGTAAAAGGTATCGGCAATTTTATTTTTTCATTAATATTAAAAAGGAATAAGAATAGGGCGATAAACGCACTCCAGGAAATAGTTAGCGCATAAAAAAATCCGCCGGCGTTTTGCGGCGGCGGATTTTGCCCTTAATGAAACACCAGGCGGTAATGAATTACTTTTTGCTTTTATCCTGCAACTGCTCTACCTGAGGCAACCCGGCGTTGGCGGACGAGGACAGCAGGCCGGTTTCAACATAGTTGAACAGTTTTTCACGCGTGTCGGTGATATCCAGGTTACGCATCGTCAGCTGACCGATACGGTCGTCCGGCGAGAATACGGAATCGCCTTTTTCCATCGTCAGGCGCTCCGGCTTGTAGGTCAGATTATCGGAAACGGTATTCATGATGGAATAGTCGTTACCACGGCGCAGCTCCAGCGTGACTTCGCCGGTGATGGCGCTGGCGATCCAACGCTGGGAGGAGTCGCGCAGCATCAGCGCCTGCGAGTCAAACCAGCGCCCCTGATACAGGAAGCGCCCCAGTTGACGGCCGTTGGCATGATACTGTTCGATGGTATCTTCGTTATGGATGCCGGTCAGCAGACGTTCATAAGCGATATGCAGCAACGCCATTCCCGGCGCTTCGTAGATACCGCGGCTTTTCGCTTCAATGATGCGGTTTTCGATCTGGTCGCTCATGCCCAGACCGTGGCGTCCGCCGATACGGTTGGCTTCCAGCATCAGTTCCACGTCGTCCGAGAAGGTTTGACCGTTCAGCGCCACCGGGTGGCCGCGATCAAAACGGATGGTGACTTCTTCCGCCGCGACTTTTACGTTTTCATCCCAGAACTTGACGCCCATAATCGGGTTGACGATTTTGATGCTGGAGTTCAGATATTCCAGATCTTTGGCTTCATGGGTCGCACCCAGAATGTTGGAGTCGGTGGAATAGGCTTTCTCTGCGGACATCTTGTAGCCGAAACCCGCCTGCGCCATAAACTCGGACATCTCCTGCCGGCCGCCCAACTCGTCGATAAAGTCGGTATCCAGCCAGGGTTTATAGATTTTCAGTTCGGCATTGGTCAGCAAACCGTAGCGATAGAAACGCTCGATATCGTTACCTTTATAGGTACTGCCGTCACCCCAGATATTGACGCCGTCTTCCTTCATCGCCGCCACCAGCATGGTGCCGGTTACCGCCCGCCCCAGCGGAGTGGTATTAAAATAGGTGACGCCGGCGGTGGTGTTATGGAAAGCGCCGCACTGGATCGCCGCAATACCTTCCGCCACCAGTTGCTTACGGCAATCGATCAGGCGGGCATTTTCAGCGCCGTATTCCAGCGCGCGGCGGGGGATCTCATCGTAATCATCCTCATCCGGCTGACCCAGATTCGCGGTGTACGCATAAGGAACCGCGCCTTTTTGACGCATCCAAAGCAGCGCGGCGCTGGTATCCAGACCACCGGAAAAGGCAATACCAATACGCTGGCCGACCGGAAGGTGTTTGAGAATCGTTGTCATAAATAAAATCCCTGCTCGAAGATCGATGGGTAGCAGCTTAGCAGCTACGCCATTATGTTACGCCATACATTGATGAGAGGTGATGCCTTCGCCGGATAGGGGATGGCCCGGACGGGGTTTATCGTCAAAACCGACACTCTCAATAAATGCATATTTATGCAAAATAAGTGAGTGATAATTTAAACATCTTTTTGCTGGGACGGGAAGAGTAGAGTGACAATTTATACAAAAAATTCGCCCTCAACAGTAACGGGGCGCCGGATGCCAATTATAACGCTGCACATGACGACACACCAAATCAGCCATTTTCTGTGCCGTATAGGTCAATGGGCGCGAGCGCGCATAAATCAAGCTATAAACCGCATCCGGCAACGTATCTTGCACCGGTATAATCCCTAATCGCTGATTAAAATCGTCCGATGCCACCCGCGCCAGCGACAGCACCGTCAGGTAGTCTTCATGTAGCACCAGCTGTAACCCGCAAATACAGGAGTCCGAGCGCACCGGCGCCTGGGGCATATCAGAAACGCCAAACAAAATCTGCTGTTCTATCTGCTGGTAGTATCCCATATCCGTCTCCGGCATAAACCAGCGGGCCTCTTTCAACTGAGCCAGCGAACGACAATGCGCCAAGGGATGCCCGATACGAGCGACCACACCGAATGGCGCCGCAAACAGGGGTTCGATGACAAACTCGGCGACCGGCACCGTCGGCGCGATTGTTCCTATCGCAAAATCAAGCTGCCCTTCGCGTAATGCTGACAATAGCGTTGACAGCTGAGCCTCTTTTATCGCGATGCCGGCTTGAGGAAGATCTTTTTTAAAGTCATTAAGAACCGAGGATAATACCGTCACGGCCAACAGTGATGAAATCCCAAACGCCACGCCCCCCTGAGAGCTCTGGTTAATCTGTTCAATTTCATTGGCTGCCCACTCTAACTCCTCCAAAATCAAACGCATTCGTACCGCGAAAGCCCGGCCTGATTCCGTTAGCGTAATACCATTGTTACTTCTTACCAGCAGGGTCGCCCCCAGCGTTTGCTCTAACTCCCGTAATGCGCGGGTCAGTGCGGGTTGCGATTGATTCAGCGCCCGCGCCGCCGCGCGAATACTGCCACAGCGAATGACCTCATGAAAAATTCTGAGCTGCTGCAATTTGGGTAAATACTTCATCTATTGCCTCTATCAACTTTAGGCATCACCTGCAACTTATCATCATCTCCACATAGCTGGCATGGTTATGTTAGATAGTATTTCATCCTGTCATTTTGACTCGTTACGATGGAGCTTACTCCATGCTACAGCTCATTTTAGGTATCCTGATTTTGCTCGCGACCCTCTGGCTGCTAATAAAACGCCATGACACGCGCACCGTACTCATCGGATCCGGCCTGTTGCTTTGCCTGGTTTCATTTTCGCCAATGGATGCCTTTGCCGCGTTCAGCAAAAGGATGACAACCGCCGGTTTGATTGAGGCAATCTGTGCCAGCATGGGGTTTGCCTATGTCATGAAATATACCCGGTGCGATGTCAGCCTGGTGCGGATTTTAACCAAGGGACTCAGCCGGCTGGGGATCTTCCTGGTGCCAGTGGCCGTCATGGTCACCTTTATCATCAGTATTGCCATCCCCTCGGCCGCAGGGGTTTCTGCCGCCGTAGGGGCAACGCTGATCCCATTGCTGATTGCCGCCAAAGTACACCCGGCGATTGCCGGCGGGGCCGTTTTATCCGGCACGCTGGGAGCGGTACTCAATCCCGGAGTCGCGCATAATGCCTTTATCGCCAATATAGCCAACATGAAAGTCATGGACCTGGTGTTCTACCACGCTCCCATCAGCATCGCCTGCGGGATAATTTGCGCGGTAAGTCTGATGACCGTCGCGATGGTTCGCAAAGAGTTGAATTATCAGGCAGAGTCAGAACCGGCGGCAAAAACCACGCCCCTTGATACTGAAACCCCACCCGCTGAAAAACCTCACTATCTTCATGCGATAGCGCCTTTTATTCCGGTGCTATTATTGGTTGCTTCAAGCGCGGGGTGGTTGGGTAAAACCGAAATGAACGTCCCTGCCGCAATGCTGATCGGCTCGATTTATGCCTTATTCATTACCCGTTCCAGCGCCAGCGAGTTAACCAAGGAATTTTTCAACGGCATGGGTTCCGCCTATGCAAATATTCTCGGCATTATCATCGCCGCCGCCGTATTTATTGAAGGCTTACAAGCCTGTGGAATTATCAGCAGTTTTATCACTCTGTTAACGCAATATCCTGATTTTGCTCGCTGGGGCGGCACCATTGGCCCATTTATGATGGGATTGATTACCGGTACTGGCGACGCCACGGCCTTTGCGTTTAATGAGGCGGTCACCCCGCATGCCAACGCTTTTGGCTATGAAATTCCCAACCTGGGTGTCGGCGTCATGCTGGCGGCCTGTCTCGGCCGCAATATGTCCCCGCTGGCCGGCGCGACTATCGTCTGCGCGGGGTTAGCCGGTATTAACCCGGTAGAAATGGTAAAAAGAACCGCCCCGGGGATGATCATCGCGGTCATCGCCGTGGCGCTTTTCTTCCTGTAATCCGCTTTTTCCGCCATAAAGGAGCAGCCATGAAAAACATCACGTTACAACAGTTAATCCACTGGCGCAGAGAGTTTCACCAGTTTCCTGAGGAAGGCTGGACGGAGTTTGTCACCACAGCCAAAATAATTACCCGCCTGCGCGCAATGGGGTTCGAGGTGTTGGCTGGTAAAAAAATCATCAACGAAGCGTTCGTTCGGGGTAGAAAAACCGACGTAGTGGAAAAAGGACTCGCCGCCGCCCGGGCGCAAGGTATTGACAGTGCGCTACTGGCGGAAATGGAGGCGTTGACGGGGTGCGTGGCCCTGCTGGATACCGCTCGCCCCGGCCCGACCATTGCCTTGCGCTTCGATATTGACTGCGTACTGGTGCAAGAACCCCCCTCCGCCGGCCATATTCCCAATCAGGAGCATTTTGCGTCAACCAACCCGGGGATGATGCATGCCTGCGGTCACGATGGACATACCGCCATCGGTTTGGGGCTCGCGCAATGGTTGATGCAACAGAAAAACACCCTGCATGGCCGCTTCAAACTTATTTTTCAACCGGCGGAAGAGGGCGTGCGCGGGGCCAGGCCTATCGCTGAAAGCGGCATTGTCGACGATGTGGATTATTTTCTGGCGCTGCATCTGGGTACGGTGGCCAAAAGCAACGAAGTTCTGGTGGATCCGCAGGGTTTTCTTTGCACCACCAAAATTGATTTTCGTTTCCATGGCGTACCCGCGCACGCCGGAGCCGATCCGCAAAAAGGACATAACGCCTTGGCGGGAGCCTGCCATTGCGCCACCCAGTTGCTGGGAATAGCCCGACATGGCGACGGTATGTCACAGGTAAACGTCGGGGTAATCCGCGCCGGTGAAGGCCGCAATGTGATCCCTGCCGAGGGCGAGTTGCTGGTGGAAGTCAGGGGCGCGACCAAAGAAATCAACGATTACATGACCGATCGGGCGATGCGCATTGCCGAAGGCGCGGCACATGGTTTTGATTTACGACTGGAAACAGAAATCACCGGGGAGGCGGTCGATCTGCATAACGACCCGGAATTAATTGAGGTATTAAAGCAGGTCATTGCCGACCGTCCATCGCTGACGGTGGTATCACGCCACTTTGGCGGCAGTGAAGACGCCACAATCCTTGCCAGACGAGTGCAGGATCACGGCGGTAAAGCGCTCTATTTTATTCTGGGAGCGGATCTTGCCGCCGGGCACCACCAGTCCAACTTCGATTTTGACGAGCAATCGCTGCTGACCGGCGTCGAACTGTTCGCCGGATGCATCCAACGCTTATGCCAGGCTTAACCTGATCTCGCCGGCGACGCGGCGTCATACCTAAATCAAATCGGCCGGATCATTCTCCGGCCCAAGTTTACGAGTATAACGCGATTTCCCCCACACGCTAAGCGCTAAAAGCGGGTTACGCGACGCCAGTAACAACAATAAAACATCGTTTCATTTTAATGTGCGTTCTTTGCTATTCTTTCTTCCCCCCTCTGCATGTTGCTGGAGATGCTATGTCTAAAAAAGTCGCCATTCTGCTGGCCCCCGGGTTTGAAGAAGCGGAAGCGATTATGGTGATTGACGTACTGCACCGCATGAAAATAGATGTCACCATGCTGTCGTGCCACGACAGGCTGGAGCTAAGCAGTTATCACAATATTCGTATGTTTGCCGATGCCTTACTGGAAAAAAACATGGATGAGCTGTTTGATGCCGTGATCGTTCCCGGCGGGCCGCAGGGAACGGTCAATCTGGCGGCGAATCCGTTGGTTGTTGAATTTATTCGCCGCCATGATGATGCCAACAAGCTGGTTTGTCCGCTTTGTTCCGCCGCCGCGCGCGTGCTGGGCGGCAATAACCTGCTGAAAGGCCGCCGTTATGTCTGCTCCGGCGAGCTGTGGCGGAACGTTACCGACGGCGTCTACGTCAACGAGAAAGTCGTCGAAGACGGCAATCTGATCAGCGGTAAAGGATTGGGCGTGGCGTTTGATTTCGCCTTTACCATCGCCTGCCGCCTGACGGGTGATAAGGAAGACGCGAATTTTCAGGTTGAACATATTGATTACGATTACTGGCGCGTACCGGCGTAAGCCACGTCTTCAGCGCGGCGTCGTCCGCCGCGCTTGCCAGCTCATTCCCTCAGAAAACCCGCTTCGCCGTAGCGCTCGCGATACTCTTTGGGCGTAATGTCGTAACCCTTTTTAAATACGGCATAAAAATAGGGCAGCGAGGGATAACCGCACATCAGTGAAATTTCGCCGATCGAAAGCGAGGTGGAAATCAGCAGATTGCGGGCGCGATCGAGTTTCTCCGCGTGAATAACCCCGTGGATGGTCTGCCCCATTTCATCTTTGAAGCGCTTTTCCAGATTTGAGCGCGACATTCCTACCGCATCCAGCACCTGTTCGACCTTAATGCCCTTACAGGCGTGATAACGGATAAAGTGCATCGCCTGGATGACCGCCGGATCGTGTACCGAGCGGTAGTCGGTCGAACGGCGTTCCACCACCCGGATAGGCGGCACCAAAATACGCTGCAGGGGCAAATCGCCGCGGTTCAGCAATAGCCGATGCAGCAGTTTCGCGGCGCGATATCCCATCTGGCGGGTTCCCTGCGCCACGGACGACAGCGCCACCCGTGAAAGATAGCGGATCAACTCTTCGTTATCGATACCGATAACGCACAGCTTTTCCGGCACGGGGATGTTCAAATGTTCGCATACCTGCAGCAGATGGCGCGCCCGGGAGTCGGTTACGGCAATAATGCCGGTCTGCGGCGGTAATGCCCGTACCCAGTCAGCCAGGCGATTTTGCGCGTCCTGCCAGTTATCCGGCGACGTTTCCATTCCCTGATACACCACGCCCTGATATTGCCCCGCGGCGATAAGCTGACGAAATGCGTGTTCGCGTTCCTGCGCCCAGCCTTTTCCGCCCGACGCCGGCAGGCCATAAAACGCAAAGCTATGCAGCCCCTTGTTTTTAAGGTGCATAAACGCGCTCTCCACCAGCGCATGATTATCCGTGGCGATATAATGCACGGGGGGATAATCAGCCGGATTATGGTAAGACCCGCCCACGCCGACCAGCGGAACATCGACGTCCTGCAATAGCCGCATGATTTGCTGATCGTCAAAATCGGCGATAACGCCGTCCCCCAGCCAGTCTCTGATGTTATCGATGCGGCAGCGAAAATCCTCTTCAATGAAAATATCCCAGTCACACTGCGAGGCCTGCAGGTACTCGCCGACGCCCTCGACAACCTGCCGGTCATACACTTTGTTGGCATTGAACAGCAACGTAATGCGATAGCGTTTTTCAAACATGGCGATGAGCGTCCGTTCGTGGCGATACCTTTGAATAGCATAACCATTCAGGAGGCCAAAATAATTTCCCTATTATTGCGAACTATCACCTGTTTCCTGCCCTTGCTCGGTACCTTGTCATACTCTTCGCTTGGTTGCAGTGTCCATCCACACCGCCAGCAGTAAAATGCCGCCTTTGACGACATACTGCCAAAATGTCGGCACATCCAGCATACTCATGCCGTTATCCAGCGAGGCCATAATAAATGCCCCCATCACCGCGCCGGCTACGCTGCCGATGCCCCCGGCCAGGCTGGTGCCGCCAATCACGCAGGCCGCTATCGCATCCAGCTCGGCAATGTTCCCCGCTGACGGAGAGCCCGCGCCCAAACGCGAACTGAGGATCAGCCCCGCCACCGCCACCATCAGCCCGTTCATCGCAAAAACGATAAGCTTGGTGCGTTCCACATTGACCCCCGACAGGCGGGCCGCCTCGATATTGCCGCCAACGGCATAGATACGGCGGCCAAACGCCGTACGCGTCGCCAGGAAAATACCGCCCAGCATCAACAGCGTAAGAACCAGCACCGGCGTCGGTACGCCGCGATAGTCATTCAGCAGATAGATTGCGCCAAGAACGATCACCGCGGTAAACGCCTGACGGCCGATATCGCCGGCCGGCGGGCTGACGGGCAGCCCCAGCCGGGCCCGGTTGCCGCGTCGCCGCCATTGCCACAGGATAAACGCCATCAGCCCCAGCGCCCCGCAGATAAAACCAACCCCGGAAGGCAGGTAGCTTTGACCAATCTGGGACATGGCCTGCGAAGTGGGGGAAACCGTGGTGCCGTTGGTAATGCCGATAAGAATGCCGCGAAACGCCAGCATGCCCGCCAGCGTAACGATAAAGGAAGGCACCTTCTGATACGCCACCCACCAACCGTTCCACGCCCCCAGCAGCAGCCCCAGCAGCAAAGTCACCACGATGGTCAACGGCAGCGGCCAGCCGAACCACACGTCGAAGATCGCCGCCGCGCCGCCGAGCAGTCCCATCATCGACCCGACCGACAGATCGATCTCCGCCGAAATAATCACGAACACCATACCCACCGCCAGGATGCCGGTAATGGCCGTCTGGCGTAACAGGTTGGAAAGATTGCGCGCGCTGAGATAAGCGCCGTCCGTCATGTAGGTGAAAAAGAGCATGATCGCGATAATGGCGGCAATCATCACGTAGACCTGGAGATTAATGTTTTTAAGCCGTTGCAGTATGGGCGCCGGGACGGCAACGGCATTTTGTCGATCAGACGGCGATGTTTTCAACACGATGTTCACTCCTCAATGCAGCTTCCATAACCTGTTCCTGCGTTAAATCACGATTAATCAAATCGGCTTTGATGCGTCCCTGATGCATCACCAGCACCCGATCGCTTAGCCCCAGGACTTCAGGCAGTTCGGAAGAAATTACAATGACGGCAATTTGTTGTTTTACCAACGCATTGATAAGTTTGTAGATTTCGTATTTCGCCCCGATGTCGATGCCGCGCGTCGGCTCATCCAGAATCAGTATCCGCGGATTCAGCAGCAGACATTTCGCCAGCACCGCTTTTTGCTGATTGCCGCCGCTCAGCCGGGCAATCGCCAGTTCCTGGCTCGGGGTTTTGACTTGCAAATTCGCCAGCGATTGGCGGATAACATCCTGTTCACGCGCGTCGTCCAGCGTTGAAAACAGGCCGGAAAACCGATCGAGCGCGGCCAGCGTAATGTTGTGCGCCACGCTCATCACCGGCACGATGCCGTCCTTTTTGCGATCCTCCGGCACCATGGCGATACCCAGCGCCATCGCCTGCTGGCAGTTGTTAATTTCCACGCGTTTGCCATCAAGAAACAGCTCGCCTTGCCAGCGTCCGTGATAGGCGCCGAACAGGCACTGTACGGTCTCCGTGCGCCCCGAACCGACCAATCCGGCAATACCCAGAATTTCGCCCTGATGCAGGGAAAAGGAGACGTCGTCCACCCGGCGGATATGCCGATTCACCGGATGCCAGGCCGTCAGGTGCTCGACGCGCAGGATCTCTTCGCCGATGGTATGCGCTTCGCTGGGGTATAGCTCCGTGAGCTCCCGCCCCACCATCATCGCGATGATTTGATCTTCGCTAAGTTCCGCTGCCGGACGCGTGCCGATGTGCTTACCGTCGCGGATGACGCAAATCACGTCGGAAATCGCTTTCACTTCGTTGAGCTTATGAGAGATATAAATGCAGGCGATGCCGTGATCGCGCAGGTCATGGATGATATCGAGCAAAATGGCCGTTTCCCGCTCGGTCAGCGACGCCGTCGGCTCGTCCAGCACCAGCAGACGCACCTGCTTATTCAGCGCCTTGGCGATTTCAATCAGCTGCTGCTGCCCCAGCCCCAGCTCCCCCACTTTGGTATTGGGGTCAATCGTCAGCTTGACCTGCTCCAGCATGCGCTGACAGCGTAAGTACATGCTGTCGTAGTCCATTATCCCGAAGCGCGCCCACTCATTGCCCAGGAAAATATTCTCCAGCACCGTCATTTCCTTAACCAGCGCCAGCTCCTGATGAATAATGGCGATACCCTTTTGCTCCGTATCACGGATATGGCCGGCCCGCAGTTCGTCGCCGGAAAAAATAATCTCTCCGCTGTAACTGCCGTAGGGATAAATGGCGCACAGCACTTTCATCAGGGTGGATTTGCCCGAACCATTCTCACCGCACAGGGACAACACCTGCCCGGCCTCCAGCGTCAGGCTGACATTGTCCACCGCTTTCACGGCGCCAAACGCTTTAGTGATGTTTTTCATTTCCAACAGGCGCGGCATCATGACCTCCGTGATTCACTCTTACTCGCCGTAAGAGACAGCGAACGCTCACGAGCCACGCATAGCGTGGCTCGGCGCGAAGAAAACGGGGTTAATAGACATCCGCTTTTTTATGAAAGCCGTCGGCAATCACCGTGGAATCAATATTGTCTTTATCAACGGGGATCGGGGTTAACAAAAATGCCGGAACGTTTTTCAGACCGTTATGTAACGAGGCGTTGGACTCCGGGGTCTTGCCCGCGCCCAGGGCAACCGCGATATCGGCGGCGTCTCTGGCTAGTTTGCTGATGGGTTTATAAACCGTCATGGTTTGCGTACCGGCAACGATGCGTTTTATCGCCGCCAGATCCGCATCCTGCCCGGAAATGGCCACCTTGCCGGATAATCCCTGCGCGGCGAGCGCCTGAATGGCGCCGCCCGCCGTCGCATCGTTTGAGGCCACTACCGCATTGATATTGTTATTATTTGCCGTCAGCGCATTCTCCATGATTTTCAGCGCGTTTTCCGGCAGCCAGGCATCAACCCACTGATCGCCGACCACTTTGATTTTGCCATTATCAATCAACGGCTTTAATACTTTCACCTGTCCCTGACGGAACAGCTTCGCATTATTATCCACCGGCGAGCCGCCCATCAAAAAATAATTTCCTTCGGGAACCTTATCCACCAGGTATTGCGCCTGTAACTCTCCAACCTTTTCATTATCAAACGAAATATAAAAATCCACGTCCGCATTGTTTATCATACGGTCGTAGGCCAGAACCTTTATTCCCTCACGTTTTGCTTCGGCAATAACGTTACTTAACACCTGACCGTTGTAGGGAATAATAACCAGCACATCCACACCGCGGTTAATCATATTTTCTATTTGCGAAATCTGAGTTTCTTCATTGCCGTTTGCCGATTGTACAAAAACGCTCGCGCCATGCTCCTTGGCCTTTTCCACAAAGATATCCCGATCTTTTTGCCAACGCTCGAGGCGTAGGTCATCAATCGCCATCCCTATTTTTACTTCTTTGCTTAATGCGGGTTGGCTTACTAAAGCGAGTGCGGCACAGGCTGATAGTAAAAAGTGTTTAACTTTCATCGTAGAGTACCTTTTTTTAAAATGCAGGGCAGAGAACTCCGATAACCAGCAGAGTATTGTCGTTAAACCACGCAGCAGCAATTACAGATTTTTATCATCCAATTATGTTTTTTGGTTTAATTTCTATTTTTTGATACTCGTCATATTTTATTGTTCAGAGATATTTTTCTATTTTATAAACTGCGAAGCATATTCAGATTAATCCGTTAATATTTTTGCGACCCAGCGCACATTTAATAATTCTCTTAATTTCAGTGTTAAATAACGTAATTGAGTAAATCGCTATCCGGACTAAATATAAAGCGTAGTTATCACGCTTCCCTCGGGAAGGTCTCTAAGGAGTCAACGATGCAACCCTATTTTGCCCAGATCGAAAAAGTCCGCTATGAAGGCAGCCAGAGCGACAATCCCTTCGCTTTCCGCCACTACAACCCCGAGCAGGAAATTCTGGGGAAACGCATGGCGGACCATTTACGCTTCGCGGTCGCTTACTGGCACACTTTCTGCTGGAACGGCTCCGATATGTTTGGCGTCGGCGCCTTTGAACGCCCGTGGCAGCAAGCGGGAGACGCGCTGGCGCTGGCCAAGCGCAAAGCCGACATCGCATTTGAATTCTTTCAAAAACTGGATGTGCCCTATTACTGTTTCCACGATGTGGATGTGGCGCCCGAGGGCGCTTCGCTCAGGGAATACCTGAATAACTTCGCCGCCATCACCGACGTGTTGGCGGAAAAGCAGCAGAGCAGCGGGGTCAAGCTGCTGTGGGGCACGGCAAACTGTTTTACCAACCCTCGCTACGGCGCCGGCGCGGCGACCAATCCGGACCCCGAAGTTTTCGCCTGGGCGGCCACGCAGGTGTTCAGCGCCATGAACGCCACCCAGAAGCTGGGCGGCGAAAACTATGTACTATGGGGCGGGCGCGAAGGTTACGAAACCCTGCTTAACACCGATCTGCGCCGGGAGCGCGAACAGATCGGCCGGTTTATGCAAATGGTGGTCGAGCATAAACACAAAATCGGCTTCCAGGGAACCTTGCTGATCGAACCCAAGCCGCAAGAGCCGACCAAACACCAATACGACTACGACGTAGCCACGGTCTATGGTTTCCTTAAACAGTTCGGATTGGAAAAAGAGATTAAGGTCAACGTGGAAGCCAACCATGCCACGCTGGCGGGCCATTCGTTCCACCATGAAATCGCCACCGCCATCGCGCTGGGGGTTTTTGGATCGGTGGACGCCAATCGGGGCGATCCGCAGCTGGGCTGGGATACCGATCAGTTCCCCAACAGCGTGGAAGAGAATACGCTGGTGATGTATGAAATCCTCAAAGCAGGCGGCTTCACCACCGGCGGCCTGAATTTTGACGCCAAAGTCCGCCGCCAGAGCACCGACCGCTACGATCTCTTCCATGCCCACATCGGCGCCATGGACACCCTGGCGCTGTCGCTCAAAGCCGCCGCCCGGATGATCGAGGACGACCAGTTGAATCAGCTGGTCGCCAAACGCTACGCGGGCTGGAACGGAGAACTGGGGCAACAGATCCTGCAAGGCAAGGCGTCGCTGGAATCACTGGCCGGCTATGCGGAAAGCCGCCAGCTGGCGCCGCAGCACCAGAGCGGTCATCAGGAATTGCTGGAGAATATCGTTAACCGTTATTTATTTGGATAATACGGGCTTCCCGGCTCACCCCTTACCCGGCGTCCCGCTACGAAAGATGCCCGCCCAGGCGGGCATGACGGCGGTATAAGGAGTAGCCCCGATCCTTTAACCGTTCCAGGAGTCCTTCATGTACATCGGCATCGATCTCGGCACCTCCGGCGTTAAAGCCATTTTACTGAATGAAGCGGGACAGGTTATCGCCAGCCATAGCGCCGCGTTAACCGTATCCCGCCCTCATCCGTTGTGGTCGGAACAATCGCCCGATGCATGGTGGCAGGCGACCGATAGCGCATTGCAGGCGCTGGCGGCGCAGCACGACCTGCGGGCGGTTAAAGCGCTGGGGCTGACCGGGCAGATGCACGGCGCCACGCTGCTGGACGCCCGGCAACGGGTGCTGCGGCCGGCCATTTTGTGGAATGACGGACGCAGCGCGCAGCAGTGCCGGGAATTGGAACAACAGGTGCCGACCTCGCGGCAGATTACCGGCAACCTGATGATGCCGGGCTTCACCGCGCCCAAGCTGAAATGGGTACAGGAACACGAAGCGGAGATCTTTCGTCAGGTGGACAAGGTGTTACTGCCCAAGGATTATCTGCGCTGGCGTCTGACCGGCGAATTCGCCAGCGATATGTCCGACGCGGCGGGAACGCTGTGGCTGGACGTGGCGCAACGCGACTGGAGCGAGGTATTGCTGGATGCCTGTTCCCTGACGCGGGAGCACATGCCGGCCCTATATGAAGGAAATCAGATCACCGGATATCTGCGGCCGGAGACAGCGCAGCGCTGGGGAATGAACAGCATCCCGGTCATCGCCGGCGGGGGCGATAACGCCGCCGGGGCGATTGGGGTCGGGCTCTATCAGGCCGGACAGGCGATGTTGTCGCTCGGCACATCCGGCGTTTACTTTGCCGTCAGCGATGGTTTTCTCAGCAATCCGCAACGCGCCGTCCATAGCTTTTGCCACGCCTTGCCTGATACCTGGCACCTGATGTCGGTGATGCTGAGCGCCGCCTCCTGTATTGACTGGGTGGCCCGCCTGACGCATGCGCCCAGCGTTCCCGCGCTGCTACAGGAGGTTGCCGAAACGCCCGCGGATAACACCGCCACGCCGCTGTGGTTCCTGCCCTATCTCTCCGGCGAGCGTACGCCGCATAACAATCCCCACGCCAAAGGCGCTTTCTGGGGGCTGACGCATCAGCACGGCCGCACTGAACTGGTTCGTTCGGTACTGGAAGGCGTCGGCTTCGCCCTCGCCGACGGCATGGACGCCCTGCATATGACGGGGTTGCAGCCCAGCCGCATCACGCTGATTGGCGGCGGCGCACGTAGCGCCTACTGGCGGCAAATGCTGGCGGATATCAGCGGGCACGAGCTGGAATACCGCACCGGCGGCGACGTGGGGCCGGCCTTGGGGGCCGCACGCCTGGCGCAGATCGCGATAAACCCCGATACGCCGCTGGACGCGTTATTGCCCCAGTTGCCTTTGGAACAGGTCCATCAGCCTGATGCGCAACGCCACGCCTACTATGCGCAGCAGCGAGAAACCTTTACCGCGCTATACCGGCAGCTTCGTCCGCTGATGTCAGACCATTAGCGCGGCGGGTTATGTAAAGTTCAGCGACGCCAGCACCTGTTCAATCAGCGCCTGATGAATATCTCCGCGGTTGGCCGGGGTGTTGATTTGCAGCGTCACTATTTTCTTCTGCCACACGGCGTAGAGCAGCATCGAGTTTACCGGCTGCCCGCCGACCTGTAGTTCATTATCCATACGCTGCAGGGGTAGCTTGCCGATGGTGACGGGCTGCTGCCGTATCCGTTTTATATGCTGATACTGCCCCTGCATATTGGTGAAAATGTCGTTTCCCAGGCTCTCCAGCCCCGCCTCGGTCGCGCGCAGGATCTGCCCTGCCGGCGGCGGCACCACGGAGAACACCACCTGCTGACGCGAAGCGCTGTTGATAAACAGATGCGTTTTGCCCGCATCGCCGTTGTTGATGTCATCCGGCGGGGTTTGATCGGAAAAGGCATCCGGCAGCATAAAGCTGATTTTGCCTTTTTGCAGCGAAACCTTGTGCGCCGGCGCTTCAGGCGCGGCGGGCGGCTCAACCGGCGCGACGGGTTTATTTTCCGGCGTCTGCAACGGCGGCGGCGTTGGCTGCGGATCCGGCTTGTTGTTATCCGACGGATTATCACAGGCGCTCAATCCGCCGATTAACCAGCCGATAGCGAATAACTTACCCACTGTCTTTAACATCTCTGCTCCGCTTTCTGCTGCCTATGAGATAAAGGTTTACGTCGTTCAGGTAAATGGTCCCGATTTACCCCTATCATGTCCCGATTTGGCCTTCTTTGTCACCTGGGGTTACGCCATTATGGCTACCGAACACCCCATAACGGCCCCGGCGAACGGAGTAACCCCATGTCGCACAGCGCATTATTGATTATTGACGTACAACATTCATTCCTGCACCGCCCTTTCTGGCAGGAACAGGATTTCCCTGCTTTTCAGCACGCCCTGCTGCGCCTGATTGCTGGCTGTCAACAGCAAGGCGTGGCGCTGGCGGATATTTTCCACGTTGCGTCGGAAGGCCCGTTCTCTTTGGCATCCGGCTATGTGAGGCGCCTGCCCTTTTTGACGCATAAACCTGATGTACAGTTCCATAAACATGTGCACAATGCATTAACAGAGTCAGGCCTTGACCAGTGGCTGCATGAAAACGACATCCGTCATCTGATTATCGCCGGGATGCGCACTGAGCAATGTTGTGAAACCACCGCCCGCGTCGCCGCCGATCTCGGCTATCGCGTTACCTTTGTTACCGAGGCGACCATGACGTTTCCCATGACGCACCAGGGACAGACGCTAAGCGCCGCGCAATTAAAACACCGGACGGAAACCGTGCTTATCGATCGCTTTGCTGATATTTGCAGCATTGATGAATGCCTGAACAATCTGACCGCACCGATGGCAAGCTGATACATGAGAAGACAGGTCTATTTCCTTACGCTGCCCGGCGTAATGGCGCTTGATTTAGCCGGCCCCGCCGAAACCTTGCGCATCGCCGGGCAATTCGACCTGCATTATATCAGCCCGGAAACGGAGGTACGCTGCTCTACCGGACTGACGCTGAGCCGCCTGGAACCGTTGCCCGCGACGCTGCCGGAAGGCAGTATCCTGCTGGTGCCTGGCGTGACCGACTCCGTTCATAACTTTGCCATACCGCAGGCCGAGATTGCCCGCCAGTGGCTGGCGCAGCGCAAACCCGCGCTGGCCGCACAGACGCTGACGCTGGTCTGCGTCTGTTCCGGCGCCCTGCTGGCGGCGCAGGCGAGTCTGTTGGACGGCTATCAGTGCACCACCCACCATGACCTTATCCAGCGGCTATCCCGGCAGGCGCCGCTGGCGCTGGTCAAAGAGAACCGTATTTTCGTGGCAGATCGCGGCATTTACACCAGCGCCGGCATTACCGCGGGCATTGATCTCTCTTTGCATTTAATCGGCCATTTTCTTGATACGCCGAGCGCGCTGCGCGTGGCGCGCGAAATGGTGGTCTATTTCCGCCGCGCCGGCAGCGACGCCCAGCTTTCGCCCTGGCTACAGCATCGCAACCATCTCCATCCGGTGATCCACCGGGCGCAGGATATGATGTCAGCTGAGCCGGAAGCGCCCTGGCCGCTAGCGGCAATTGCGGACAGGGTGCATGTCAGCCGCCGCCATCTCACCCGCCTTTTCCGTGAACATCTGGGCATCAGCGTGCGTGAATATCATGAGCAATTGCGTATCGCCGTGGCGCAGCAACGCCTGCGACAGGGAGTCGGGCTGGAAAAATCAGCGCTGATGGCGGGATTCTCCTCCAGCCGCCAGTTACGTCGCGCCCAGTTACGGCAGATGCGCCACACCGCCGCCTCTTAGCTGACCAGGCGCCGGGTATCGATTTTCTGCAGCGCCATCGACAGCAGCAGGCTGCTCAGTAACGCAATGATAAAGATATAGAAAATATCCAGCACCGGGCGGGTCGAGATCGCCATATCATGGGTGCGCAGGTAATGGATAATCAGCGCATGGAAACCGTAAATCGCCAGCGAATGGCGCGATATCAAGGCTAATCCGGGCCAAACCCGGTGGTTCATCCAGCGTTTGAAGATCGCCAGCAGACTGACCGCCGCCAGAAACACCAACGGCCCACAGTAGATATAAAACAGCTGGGTAAAATTATCGTTCAGCAGCGTGTGGTGCTTGGTGCCTAGCGCCACCAGCAATACGCATAAAATAAACAGCGGAATGGCGGCCATCGCCGCGCGGCGGGGAATATCCAGCATTCCCAACGCTCGCCCAACCATCGCGTACAGCAAATAGTAAAAGGTATCGCCGTAGATATAGAGATTAACCGGCAACAGTTTGACGCCGGCAAATTCAACGCTGCCCGTATTGGGGTTGGCGATCGCCGCCAGCAGTACAATAAAAATAGCCAGATACTTTCCCGGCACCGTCTTGACGCGGATAAGCGGCGAAAACAGGTAGATCACCGCAATGGCGTAGAAAAACCACAGGTGATAAAAAATCGGCTTTTGCAGGACCTGCCTGGCGGCGTTCAGCGGGTTGATTGGCGTTAACGCGGCGATATAAATCAAGGCGATAGCGCTATAGAACAGAATGCATAAACCAATGCGCGTAAAATGTTTCCGCCGGGCGCTGCGCTCGCCGAAAAACAGATAGCCCGAGATCATAAAGAACAGCGGTACGCAAACCCGCGAGGCCGAATTAAGGATATTCGCCACATCCCAATGGACATCGCCCGGCGCGCCGCCGGCGGTAATGTAATAGGTGGTGCTGTGGATCAGAACGACCATCATGCAGGCCACGGCGCGTAAATTATCAATCCAGCCGATCTTATCGGTCATGCACCGCCTCTTAAAATAGGATTTTTATACTCTAAATGATTCGAGTTGCAGGAAGGCGGCAAGGGAAGGAATCCCGATGAGCTTACACAGGTAAGTGATTCGGGTGACTGAGCGCAGCCAACGCATCTGCAACTTGAAGCATGACGAGTATATTCAATAGGTAATGTGAACAGCGTAGTGCCTGTTCAGCGTCGGCACAATCGGCGGCGGGCGGAATCGGGGGAAAAATCGCGGCGGGGCGCTGTTGGAAAGGCCGTTAGTCTCCTTAACGGCCCATAATTGAGAAAGAAATCAGAACAGCCCCATCGGCTTATCCGAATAACTCACCAACAGGCATTTGGTTTGCTGGTAATGCTCCAGCATCATCTTGTGGTTTTCACGCCCGATCCCCGACTGCTTGTAACCGCCAAACGCGGCGTGCGCCGGGTAGGCGTGGTAGCAGTTGGTCCAGACGCGTCCGGCCTGAATGCCGCGCCCCATCCGGTAGGCGACGTTGCCGTTGCGGCTCCATACGCCCGCGCCAAGCCCATACTCGGTATCGTTGGCGATTTCCAGCGCGTCGTCCATGGTTTTAAAGGTGGTTACCGCCAGCACCGGCCCGAAAATCTCTTCCTGGAAAACGCGCATGCTGTTGTTGCCAAACAGGATGGTGGGTTCCAGGTAATAGCCCTGGGACAGTTCGCCGGCCATCTCTTTGCGCTGGCCGCCGGTCAGCACGCGCGCCCCCTCTTTCTTACCGATATCGATATAGTTGAGGATGGTGTCCATCTGCCCGGCAGATACCTGCGCCCCCATCATGGTGTTGCTGTCCAGCGGGTTGCCGATGCGGATGGACTCCACGCGTTTAATCGCTCTCTCCATAAAACGATCGTAAATCGACTCCTGCACCAGCGCCCGGCTCGGACAGGTACAGACTTCACCCTGATTGAAGGCAAACAGCGTGAACCCTTCCAGCACCTTGTCAAAGAAGCTGTCCTCTTTGTCCATCACATCCGCAAAGAAAATGTTGGGCGATTTTCCCCCCAGTTCCAGCGTCACCGGCGTCACGTTCTGGGCGGCATAGCCCATGATTTGCTGGCCGACCTCGGTGGAGCCGGTAAACGCCACTTTGGCAATACGCTTCGACGTCGCCAGATATTCGCCAATTTCGCTGCCCGACCCGTTTACCACGTTAATCACGCCCGGCGGCAAAATGTCCTGAATCAGCTCCATCAGAACAAGCACCGACATCGGCGTCAGCTTGGCCGGTTTCAGCACGATGCAGTTTCCCGCCGCCAGCGCCGGCGCCATCTTCCAGCAGGCCATCAATAGCGGGAAGTTCCAGGGGATAATCTGCCCCACCACGCCCAGCGGCTCATGGAAATGATACGCCACGGTGTCGCCGTCGATTTCACTTATCGCCCCCTCCTGAGCACGGATGCAGGCGGCGAAATAGCGGAAGTGGTCGATGGCCAGCGGGACATCCGCGCCGCTGGTTTCACGGATCGGTTTACCGTTATCCCAGGTTTCCACACTGGACAGCAGGTCGAGGTTTTGCTCCATCCTGTCGGCGATACGATTCAGAAGCAGCGCGCGCTCCTGTACCGGCAGACCGCCCCATTCGGCCTTCGCCTTGTGTGCGGCATCCAACGCATGATCAACATCCCGCGAGGTAGAGCTGGCCACCTCGCATAAAGGTCGGCCGGTAATCGGCGTCAGATTAACAAAATACTCACCTCCGTCGGGCGGAACCCAGGCTCCGCCGATAAAGTTGTCATAGCGTTTTTTCAAATTAGGCGCGCCATACTCATCGGAAATAAGCCGGCCTTCAGGTGTGATATGTGCCATTTCAGTCTCCTTTTCGCGGTTTGGGTACGCGGCGGAGCCGCAGTGGAAATAGAGGCTATATGAAAACGGTCGCTGCGCGGTGAGCATGGTTAAATCGTATGCGGGGATGGCGCGTTATGACAGCCGCCGACCAGAGAGAATGGTAACTTTTCGAAGCAAGTCACAATTTAGCAACTATCAATCAACAAATTCACAACCATGACGCGGGCACGATCGCTGTTCGCAGAGAAAAGTTCGCATCCGCGGAGAGGCGGTGAAATAATAGCGCCATTGATTAAAAGCGATTAACTTGCAGGTATTTCAGGTGAAAAGCGTTATCCCACAAACGGTTACTCCCCCCACGGGGGCCTGTCGGCGTACCGTCAGCCATCAGGGCGCGCTGACGCGGCCGCAGGCCGACTGGCTGGCGGAAGAAGTGCCCGTGGCGCTGGTCTACAACGGTATTTCACATGTGGTGATGATGGCGTCGCCGAAAGACCTGGAGCTGTTTGCGCTGGGTTTTTCGCTGTCGGAAGGCATCATCGCCTCGCCGCAGGATATCTACGGCATCGATGTTCAGCCGGTATGCAACGGTATTGAGGTGCAAATCGAACTTTCCAGCCGTCGCTTCGCCGGTTTAAAAAACCGCAGACGGGCGATGGACGGCCGCACCGGGTGCGGCGTCTGCGGCGTGGAGCAGTTGGCGGAGATCGGCAAACCGGTTGCGCCCCTGCCATTTACCCAGACCTTCTCGCTCAGCCGCCTTGAGTCGGCGCTGGCACAGTTGCAGCAGGTACAGCCGGCGGGCCAGTTAACCGGCTGCACCCACGCCGCGGCCTGGGTGCAGCCGGACGGCGCGCTGCGCGGCGGCTGTGAAGATGTCGGCCGCCACGTGGCGCTGGATAAGCTGCTCGGCATGCGGGCAAAACAGCCGTGGGAGCAGGGCGCGGTGCTGGTTTCCAGCCGCGCCAGCTACGAGATGGTGCAAAAATCCGCCATGTGCGGCGTGGAGATCCTGTTCGCGGTTTCCGCCGCCACCTCGCTGGCCGTCGAGGTGGCCGAGCGCTGCAACCTGACGCTGGTGGGGTTCTGTCGTCCGGGGCGCGCCACCATTTATACCCATCCGCAGCGTCTGAGCGAGTAGCGCAGCGGTGGAAAATCGCGCGTCGGACGCCCGCCGAGCTTAGACCGATTTGTTTTTACCTCATACCCTAACCACATAAGCGCTTGTTATATTGGGTTAAACGCCGGCAGATGACCGCGTTTGGACGAGAATAATCATTTTCAATATCATTTAATTAACTATAATGAACGTAGTGCTTACGCGGCGCTAACAAAATCAGCGCCGCATACTGTCCTTGTACCGGGCCTAGGAAATTGTGAGCAATGTCGCGTTTCGGTACGACACAGTTCACCACTACAATTATTCAGCACTATAACCACGGAGATGCTAAACATGAGTTATTCACTGCCATCCCTGCCTTATGCTTATGACGCACTGGAACCCCATTTCGACAAGCAAACGATGGAAATCCATCACACCAAACACCACCAGACCTACGTCAATAATGCTAACGCGGCGCTGGAATCCCTGCCTGAATTCGCCAAGCTGTCCCCAGAAGAGCTGCTTACCCAGTTGGACAAAGTGCCGGCGGAGAAAAAAACCGCTTTACGTAACAACGTCGGCGGGCACGCCAACCACAGCCTGTTCTGGAAAGGCCTGAAGCTGGGCACCACGCTGACCGGCGATCTGAAAGCCGCCATTGAGCGTGATTTCGGCAGCATCGATACTTTCAAAGAAAAATTTGAACAGGCCGCGGCAACCCGCTTTGGTTCCGGCTGGGCCTGGCTGGTGCTGAAAGATGACGGCAAACTGGCGGTGGTATCCACAGCCAATCAGGATAGCCCGCTGTCGGGCGAAGCCATTTCCGGCGCATCCGGCTACCCCATCGTGGGTCTGGACGTATGGGAACATGCCTATTATCTGAAATATCAGAACCGTCGCCCGGATTACATTAAAGCGTTCTGGAACGTCGTAAACTGGGACGAAGCGGCCAAACGTTTCTCAGAAGCGAAAAAATAAGTCGTTTCCTGCCCCTGTCGCCGCCCTGTCCGGGCGGTCGCAAAGCAAACCGGAATAACCGTCGTTGTTCCGGTTTTTTTATTATAAATTATCAAATATTCTCCCTCTCCCAGACTTTATTTGCATATTGATAATCAATAGAGATAGTAAAGATTCCCCATAAATTGCCGATAAATTACCTGTGATCCTATCGTATGATTTTTATACCGATATGTTGTATCTCACACGACAATCTCGCGGCGCCGTCCTCCATCGTTCGCAATGCGGGGACAAAACCAGAGTCAGTATTCAGTTCATAAGATAGTGGAAGAAACAAAATGGCGATAAAATTTGAAAATATCAACGTCGGTAAGAAATTAGGCTTAGGCTTCTTCCTGATCTTAATGATGACGGTAATTATTGCCGGCGCAGGCGTTATGCATATTGAAGAATTAAAAGAAAGTATTGATAAAGTCAATTTAAGCAGCAATATCAATAATGAAATTAACCAGGCAAAATATTATCGGGTACGCTATAGCGCCACATACTCCCCGGAAGATATAAAGCAAAATATTACTCATATTGAGAATATCAATAAGTATGTATCTGAAGCCAAAGGCTGGAACTGGCCGGAAAAAGCCAGAGAACAATTCACCCATATCGAAACCGTTATCGCCGAATATCAGCAACGGCAGAAAAACTACGTTGATGCCATTCGCAAAAAGGACGACGTCAGGAAAAGCTGGAATATTTCCGAAACGGGAAAACCCTTAAAAGAGCTGGGCGATCAATTAAACGCCGACGGTTATAATCTGACGCTTCAGTTGCTGCTTGCCGATCTGAACCTGAAACTGACGGCGGTTCGTTACCATGTCCGCGGCATGCTGTTATCCCGGGATAAGGAATCCGCGGATGAACTCGCCGCCGCCATTGATGACGCGCAAACCTCGCTGACGACACTGCACCAGAGCCTGCCCGCCGAACAACAGGCGATACTCGCGCCGGTCCTGAGCACCATGAATAGCTATGAAGAGCGGGCCATGGCTTATATGCCGGCCTATCAGGAAGAGCTGGCCCAGGCGCGGCAAATGGCCACCAGTGCCGACGAACTCAATGCCATCATCCAATCCCTGCTTCAGGATCAGCTACAGCTCACCCAGCAGGATATTCGCGCTTCCGAGATCCAGATGGGCGTTACCGCGCTGATTACCCTCATCCTCGGGTTACTGATCTCCTGGTTTATCTCACGCCAGATCACCACCCCGCTGAATACCACGCTGGATATGGCCGAACGCATCGCCACCGGCGATTTGACCATGACCGTCGAAACCACCCGCCGCGATGAACTGGGACAGCTTATCCGGGCGATGGCGAAAATGAATGCCAATCTGCATAACATGATCGACGAGATCCGCGTCGGCGTCAGTCAGATCTTCACCGCCTCGGGGGAGATCGTCGCCGGCAACACCGACCTCTCCTCGCGCACCGAGCAACAGGCGGCCGCCGTTGAGCAGACCGCCGCCAGCATGGAGCAGCTCACCGCAACGGTCAAACAGAATGCCGACAATGCCCACCACGCCAACACCCTGGTGATCGGCGCGTCCCAGACCGCGAAGCAAGGCGGCGAGCAGGTGAACAACGTGGTGAAAACCATGAACGATATTGAACACAGCTCCAGGCGTATCGCCGAGATCACCTCGGTGATTAACGGCATCGCCTTCCAGACCAATATTCTGGCGCTGAACGCCGCGGTTGAAGCCGCCCGCGCCGGCGAGCAAGGCCGGGGTTTCGCCGTGGTGGCCGGCGAAGTGCGCAATCTGGCGCAGCGCAGTTCGCAGGCGGCCAAAGAGATTGAGGGACTGATCGCCGAGACGGTCAGCCAGATCGGACACGGAGCCACGCTGGTCGGCAATGCGGGTAAAACCATTCATGATGTCGTCACGTCCGTGACGCAGGTGCATGACATTATGGGCGAGATAGCCACGGCTTCCGATGAACAGAGCCGCGGAATTACCCAGATCAGTCAGGCGATTGTGGAAATGGACAGCACCACCCAGCAGAACGCCGCGCTGGTGCAACAATCTTCCGCGGCGGCGGACTCGCTCGAAGAGCAGGCGACGCTGCTCAAACAGGCCGTTTCCGTATTTCGTCTGGCAACCTCACAGGACGAAACAACGCCGGCCGGCATCGCGTTTTCCCGTTCATCGCCCCAGTTGGGCTATAAAAAGTAATGGCGGTAAGTAAGAGAGGTTGCTGATAAAGCCGATCCGGCATAATCAACCCGCGAATACCATCGGTTATTCCCGCCGCCACCGGTCATCCCCGCCACTGCCCCGTCATTCCCGCGGCAGTAGGCGGGAATCTGCGGACATAACGGAGGAGAAGGACGGGAGGCGCGGTCTAAAAGGGTTTTGGCGCGTAGCCCGTCATCTCTTTCAGGCCCATTTCACGCCCCAGCGCCGTCATGGGGTGTACCACCACCAATCCGCGAACGCTTTTCTTCAACGCGCCCAAATTGGCCTGCTCTTTTTTGCTGATGGCGCGGCTAAACGGCAGACGGGTCAGCTTTTGCGCTTCCAGGCTGAGCTTCTGCTCTCTGACATTGCGCAGGCGCTCAATTTCCGCCGCCAGCTTCCCGCATGCTTCCTGATTAAGGGTTATCGCTTCCGCATCCCCTTGTTCCAGCAGCGTGACCTGCTTACGGTTCAACTTATCCAACTGATCGCTGAGGCGTTTTATTTCTGCTTTTTCCTGCTCTTTCATAACGTAATAAACCTATGTACCGGGAGAATCATGCGGGGCACAAGCATACACTAAACCGGTTGCCGGTGCAGTGGACGAGGGTGGAGAAGCAGCGGTCAAAAGGCTTTTTTCAAGCTGATTTGGGAAATCAGGTCGGTGAGCGACAACACCAGCGTGGAGCGAACCATCTGCTGATAACGCTGTTGCTGCATACTAATCAGCAACCGATCCGTCGGGTCGCCGCCAGCGGGCAGGGGCGGCTCGGCGGGCAGCGCGCTGACGCAGTGCAATTCGCCAATCGGGCCGAGAATTTCATCATCGGTAAAGCGGTAATCACGCTCGTCGTGCGTCAGCTCTTCACCCAGCGCCATCAGCAATTCGGCATCCTCATACTCATTACGGCTGATCATCCCCAATCCGTAAATCAGCTTGAGGCGCACGGAAAGCGCGCCCAGCGGACCGCTTCCCGTCATCAGCGGCTCAACCGCATATTTTACCGCATAGTCATCCTTGCGAAACACCTGCAACATCAGGATGCCGGCCGCCTCGGCCAACAGCTCAACGGCCCGCAGCATAAAGCTGCGCACCGTCGTCGCCGCATTCAGCGTTTCCAGCACCCGGTTTTCAAACGCCTGAGTTTCTTCCATCGTCCCTTCTCGTACCTTTAGCCCGCGCACAGATCGCTCCCACCTCCGGTAATATGACTCGCCGGCGAGTACGGCGACATCGATTATATCCGACATCGCCTGTTCCCAACGTCAAGGTTGCGAACGCCCGCGGGAATCAGGCCAAGGCAAAACCTGCCCTGTGCCGAGACGCGCCGCTCAACGCATGGCGTTATACACATTCACCGCCTGCGCGACAACCTTACTGTCGGCGTCCAGACCGGAAATCTGCGCCAGCGCGGCCTGCGGCCCCAGTTTTTGCAGTAGTGCGGCCAGTTCCTGCGCCTGCGGATCCTGCTCGCTGCGGTAATGCATCGCCGCCGCAATACCGATAATCAGATTGTCGTGCGGCAGCTGATATTCCAGCGTGCCCAGCAGCGGCTTAATCAGCCGGTCGCCGGCGCTCAGCTTGCGCAGCGGCTGGCGCCCCACGCGTTCCACGTCATCGTGCAGGTAGGGATTTTCAAAACGGCCAAGGATCTTATCGATATAGGCGGCGTGTTTATCGGCGTCAAAACCGTAGCGTTTAATCAGCACCGCGCCGCTCTCTTCCATCGCCCCTTTGACCACGGCGCGCACCTGCGGATCGAGAATGGCGTCGCGGATGGTCTGATGCGCGACCTGCCGGCCCAGATAGGCGGTAATGGCATGACCGGTGTTCAGGGTAAACAGCTTACGCTCGACAAACGCCATCAGGTTATCGGTCAGCTCCATACCGGGGATGGCCGGCGGCTCACCGTTGAACTGGGTCCGGTCAACAATCCATTCGCTGAAGGTTTCCACCGTCACCGCCAGCACATCGCTGCTGCCGGCCTCGGAAGGCGGCACGATACGGTCGACCGCGGAGTCGACGAATCCCACGTGCTCCACCACCCACTCCAGCTTATCTTGCGGCAGCAGTTTCAGCACATGCTGCTTAAGCTGGCTGGTGCCGCGCACCATATTTTCACAGGCGATGATATTCAGCGGCCGCGCATTGCCGTTATCCTGACGTTGCACCAGCCCCTGGGCGATGGTCCCGGCAATCTTTTCCAGAATCTGCGGCCCGACGGCCGTGGTAACCAGATCGACGTCGGCAATCAGCGCCACCGCTTCCTGGCTGCCGCTGTGAACCGCGCTCACGTTACTGACGGTTTCGGTCTGGGTTTGCTCTCCCACAATACGCACCTGATAGCTTTTGCGACTATTCAACGCCTCCAGCAGCGGCTGGCTGACGTCGGCGAACGTCAGTTCGATATTGGCGTCGGCCAACAGCTTGCCGATGAATCCACGGCCGATATTACCGGCACCGAAATGTAATGCTTTCATTATGCTTACCCTTTTAGAACGAAGAAAAAAGAGGCCGCCCGCGGGCGGCGCTGCCGTAGACTCAGGCGTTCTTTTTGCCGGACAGCAGGTCAAGCACTTCCTGCGCGTCCTGGGTATGCGTCAGACGTTCAATCACCGCCTCATCATCCAGCGCATTGGTCAGGCTGGTAATTACCTGAATGTGCTCGTTATTACGGGCGGCGATACCGATAACCAAACGCGCGATATCATCCTCACTCTCGCCAAAGCGCACGCCGTCGGGATACTGGCAGAACACCACGCCGGTTTTCAGTACCTGGTCTTTCGCTTCGATGGTGCCGTGCGGCACCGCAATGGATTCGCCCAGATAGGTGGAGGTCAGCTTTTCACGCTCCAGCATGGCATCCACGTATTCCGGCTTGACGAAGCCGCCTTGCACCAGCTGCTCGCCGGCAAAACGGATGGCCTGCTCTTTATCCGCCGCGTGCTGATTGAGGAAAATATTCTCGGCGCCGAGCTGGAACAGATTTGGCGCCGCGGCGGCGGCGGCCGGCCGGGCAACCGCCGCGGGCTGGTCAGCGGCTTCGCTCTGCGCCGCGGCAAGACGCGCCACCAGATCGCTGTACAGCTGGCTGTCGAGGAAATTGGTCAGCGAGATATGCTGCGCCTGCGGCGCATGGCGCAGGGCGCGTTCGGTGAGATCGCGGTGGGTAATCACCAGATCGACATCGTCCGGCAGGTTGTTGATGGCGCTGTTGGTCACCGAAATATTGCTTAGCCCGGCATCCTGCACTTTTTTGCGCAGCACCCCGGCACCCATGGCGCTGGAACCCATGCCGGCATCACAGGCGACGATGATTTTACGCACCGTGCTCAGGTCGCCGCTAACGCCGCCATCGGCGCGGTTTTGGCCCCTGGAGGTCGCTTTCATATCCTGCACCCGGCGGGTGGCCTCGTTAATATCTTCCTCGCCCTTGTTTTTGCTGCTTTTCAGCAGAATGGCGGAAACGACGAAGGAAACCGCGAAGGCCGCCGCAATCGCCACTACGTTGGCGAAATAGGCGCCTTTCGGCGTCATGGCCAGTACCGCCAGAATAGAACCCGGCGACGCCGGAGAGATCAGGCCGCCGCCCAGCAGGCTCAGCGTGAATACGCCGGTCATCCCGCCCAGGATCACCGCAATAATCAGCCGCGGGTTCATCAGCACATAAGGGAAATAAATTTCGTGGATGCCGCCGAGGAAGTGGATGATCGCCGCGCCCGGCGCGGACTCCTTCGCGTTGCCGCGGCCAAAGAACATATAGGCCATCAACACGCCCATACCGGGGCCTGGGTTAGCCTCAATCAGGAAGAAGATGGATTTCCCGGTCTCCGTCGCCTGCTGAATGCCCAGCGGCGAGAAGATGCCGTGGTTGATGGCGTTGTTGAGGAATAGAATTTTTGCCGGTTCGACGAAGATAGAGGTCAGCGGCAGCAGGCTGTTGCGCACCATCACGTTAACGCCGGCGGCCAGCGCCTGCGAGAACACCTCGACCAGCGGACCGATAGCCAGAAACGACAGGATCGCCAGCAACATACCGATAATGCCGGCGGAGAAGTTGTTGACCAGCATTTCAAAACCGCTTTTGATTTTGCCGTCAACCAGGCCGTCGAAACGTTTAATCGCCCAGCCGCCCAACGGACCGACGATCATGGCGCCGAGGAACATCGGAATATCCGTACCGGCAATCACCCCCATGGTGGTGATCGCCCCGACCACGCCGCCGCGTTCGCCAAACACCAGGCGACCGCCGGTATAGCCGATCAGCAGCGGCAGCAGATAGCTAATCATCGGCCCGACGAGTTTCGCCAGCGTCTCGTTGGGGATCCAGCCCGTAGGTATAAACAGTGCGGTAATAATACCCCAGGCGATAAATGCGCCGATATTGGGCATCACCATGTTGCTCAGAAAGCGACCAAAGTTCTGAACTTTGATCTTGATATCTGGTGAAAGCATAAAAACACACCCCTATTGAGACGCGCTGACAATAAGAGCGCGTGATAATTATTGTGAGACGGTATAACGTCTATCCGCCGGTGTTACTGTATGTAACGCGGACTCTAGCACTCCGTTTCAATAGCGCAACATGGCGGCATTTTTGTGACATAAATCACACAAACACCCCACATCAACGATACAAACGGGTGACTCAGTTCACAAAAAAAGATAAAAAATTAAAAAAACGGCAAGTTTTGGGATGGCTTTCACGCCACATATGTGATGGGCATCACATTTTAGAGATGGGCATTTGTTTGTTTTATGCGACGCAAATCACAATTTATTTTCATTGCGTCGCCGGATTAGACGTATGGCGGGGTAATTACGGGCGGAGAATACCGTTCACTCCTTTCAGCGCAGTCATTAAATTCCGTTGCTGAATCGGCAGGTTGGCGATCAGGCTGTTGTATTGCGCCACCTGCTGGGGCGTATGAAACTGAACCGTTGCTTCGCTGAACACCACCCGATCGCCCTGGGCCTCAAGGTAGTCCCCCACCTGAATCAGACTTTGCGCAAAGGCGATGGCGCTGGGGACGAGCGGCAACAATACGTTGGTCGGCTGCGTGACGGTCCGCGCGTACAGCCGTTCATAGGCGACCTGTAATTCTTCCGGCTGTTTGAGCGCGCGGCGGGCGTTATCCGCCTGGGCTTTTGCGGCCTGGACCTGCTGCCCCAGCAGATTCATCGCCCCGATGGATTGCCGCAGGTTGTCGCGCTGCGACAGATAATCCCGCGGAACGCGAATACGGGAGATCTGCTCCAGCAGCGGCGTCAGGCTCCCCGCCACCGCTTGATTCACCTGCTGGGAAAAGGTGGTCAATACCGCGTAGTCATTGATAAAAGGGCCGAAGCGCTTCTTTTGCTCTTCGGTCAGCGCCGGTAATTTTCCATCCTGTTGCAGTTGGACGCTTTGCAGAAAATCGGTAAACGCCCGGCGTTGATCGGCCTCGGAGTCACCGCAGCCCGCCAGCTGCAACGCCATAAAAAACATCAGTGCCGGCAGCAGCCAGCGTGAACGATATTCCATCAATCCTTTCATTCCGTACCCCTGTTTTGCATGCTTGTCGATCGTTGTGGTTTTCGCATAGAGAACACGCCGCAAGCGTGTTTCGGATAACCGTAAGCATAGTCGAATCAGTCAGTTCATGCCGCAGGGCGCAAAGCGGTGAACACCCCGGTACGCTTGCCGCGACGGCGTTTCAAGATGATGGCGGACGGGATCGCCGAGGCGGAATTGCTTCAAAAATGAGCAATTCATTCATATTGGTGCAGCGGAAGAGAGGGTTTTATGCCGGCATGGCGAGAAAAATATATTCAGACCTTAATTAACCCTGATTTAAAAATTAAAATCCCGCTATTTCTTATTTGAAAGATAAAAATTCTGCCAGATTTCGATATTTTCATGGCTTGATTTTTGCTGATCTTGCTTACCCTCTTTTTCAGGTAAGGATGGATCATGGAACTCACTTCTTATTCCAGTCAGCAGAATGGTTTCCGTTGCGCCTCGCATATTCAAGAGCTGGCCCAGCACAGTCAACTCCTTACCGACTGGTCATTACGCTATGACCAGATCTCCCAGGGCCGATTCGAGGGCGACATTAAAGAAGCCTGGCTGGATGGCGTGCAATTTTACGAAGAACGGCTGTCGCAATCGGTGTTTCAAAGCGGTGAAGGCCGCGCGGATACGCTCTGTTTAGGGGTATTCAACGCCCTGTCGGGCGAAACGCGCTGGATGGGAAAAAATCTGACGCTGCAGGATGTGACCTGGTCTTACAAGCGCGGCGAATTGATGCTGCAAACGCCTGAATACTCTTCACTGCAGGTATTAAGTATCCCGCTTTCCCTGATCCCGGACATAATCGATGAATTACCGCACGCCGTTTACGCCGTCAGGAACGATGCGCTGGCGTCGCGCATCAGGCAACAGATAACGGCAATGCTTCACAGCATGATAGAGCATCCGCTGCAGATGGCGGAAAAGCAGGCCAGGCTCCAGTTCAAGAGCGACATCAGAGGATTGGCGTTCTCCTTTTTTGACGTGATCGGCAAACATCCCCCGGCGGTAAAACATTCGCGCCAGAAAGCGCAGCGCGTTGTGGCCAAAGCGCAGGAAGCGCTGATAGCCAACCGGGACCGGCCGCTGACCATGGATGAGCTATGCCTTATGACACACACTTCCCGCCGCACGTTACAGAACTGTTTTGAGACGGTGACCGGGCAAAGTCCGGCCGTTTTTCTCAAAAACATGCGGCTGAACGGCGTGAAAAGGATGCTGGTTATGGGTAACGAAGCCTCGAATATCAGCGAGATCGCTTCAAAATGGGGGTTTTGGCACCTGTCTCAGTTTACCGTCGATTATAAACGTCTGTTCGGCGAACTGCCGTCCCAGACCCTTAAAGCCATTCGCTGCCCCGGCTGAAATGTTTGCCAGATTTCGATAACGGCAACGTCCCACTGCTTCATAGACTGGCCATGATCCATCAGCAAGGGGAGGGGAACATGGCAAAGCACAATTTTCCGCAAGAAAATCGGTATCCGCAAAAAAATCAGCTTCAGAAAGGCAGTCTCGGACTGTGGTCGGTCATCTTTTTCGTCATTGCGGCCGCCTCGCCGTTAACCGGGGTTATCGGGGGGTTGCCCGTCGCCTTTATGGCGGGAAACGGCGCCGGCGTACCGGGCGTATACGTTCTGGCAGGAATATTGCTGATCGTTTTCAGCTTCGGATTCATCGCCATGAGCCGCTACGTGGTCAATGTCGGCGCGTTTTACGCTTATATCGCCCAGGGACTGGGTACCCGCTGCGGCATCGCCGGATTAGGCATCGCCCTGCTGGCCTATACGGCGATACAACTTGCCGTCACGGCCATGTTCGGCTTCTTTTTCTCGCAGTTCCTCCACGTTCAAACCGGGATGGCTATTCCCTGGTGGCTGTTTTCGCTGGCCATGCAGATTCTGGTGGTGGCGCTGGGCATCGCCAAGGTCGAGCTGGGCGGCAAGGTGCTCGGGGTATTGATGCTGCTGGAAGTCGGTATTGTGCTGCTGGCGGATATCGCTATCTTCACGCGCCCGATCGCCTTCGAGTTAAGTTCATTCAGCCTGGCAACCGTATTTCATGGCGATATCGGGATCGCCATGATCTTCGCCATCTGCTCTTTTGTCGGATTCGAAGCCACGGCGATTTACTCGGAAGAGTGCCGTGAACCGGGGAAAGTCATCCCTCGCGCCACGCTGTTGGCGGTGACGTTGATTACCGCCTTTTTCGCCCTGACCGGCTGGGCGTTCGTGCAGTATGCCGGTTCGGCAAACATAGCGGCGATGGCGGCAAAGGATCCGGGCATGTTCGTCTTTAGCGTGACGGAGAGCGTACTGGGTCCCTGGGCGATCCATGTGATGTCCGTCCTGCTGCTGACCAGTCTTTTTGCGGCGGCGCAGGCGTTTCACAATACCCTTTCACGTTATTTATTCGCCATCAGCCGCGACGGCCTGGCGTGGTCGAAACTGGCGAAAACGCACCCGAGGCACCAAACGCCCTATGTGGCAAGCATTGCTCAGGGCGTCTTTATGTTTTGCGCGACGGCGCTGTTTGCCCTCGCCCGGCTCGACCCGATGGCGCACGTCTTTTCCTGGGCGTCGGCATTGGGCAGCATGTCGATTCTGCTGTTGCAGCTTTGCGTTTCCGTCGCGGTGGTCGTCTATTTCCTGCGCCACACATCACTGCGGGTTTCCCTGTGGAGCCGGCTGATTGCCCCCGTTATCTCGGCGTTCGGCATGTCGGCGGCGCTGATCATGGTGGTCGGCAACCTTGACGTATTGAGCGGCTCCGCCTCCCCCGTGGTTTCATCCCTGCCTTATCTGGTGCTGATCGTCGCATTGGGCGGCTTTCTGGGCGCGCATTTTTTGCGCCGTCTGAATCCGCAGCGCTACTCGCGAGTAGGTCAAATCGTCGAAAGCCTTTAATAACTTTTCACGGAGTATTGCTATGACTATGTCGAACACCTCCGCCGGGAATAGCGGCTACCGCTTCTGGCACCCCATGGCCCACCCCAACGACTGGTCGGGCCGCGATCCGCTGCGCATCGTCAAAGGCGACGGCGTGTTTGTCTGGGACGACAAAGGCCGGAAAATGCTGGATGGCTTTGCGGGATTGTGGTGCGTCAACGTCGGCCATAACCGCCCGGAAGTGAAAGCCGCCATCGCTAAACAGATGGATGAGCTGGCTTACTACCAGTTGTTTGACGGCGTGAGCCACCCTGCGGCGGAAAAGCTGGCGAACAGAATCATCCAGTTGACCCGGCAAGAGAACATGAGCCGCGTACTTTACGGCATGGGCGGGTCGGACGGCGTGGAGACGGCGCTAAAGGTCGCGCGTCAATATTGGATATTGCGAGGCGAACCTCAGCGTACCCGTTTTATTTCGCTGAAAAATGCCTATCACGGCGTCCATATGGGGGGAACCTCGGTGTCCGGGCTGCCGGTTTATCGCCTGAACTACGGCCCCATGCTGGAGGGCTGCACCCAGATTGAATCACCCTGGCTCTACCGCAATCCCTGGAACTGCGACGATCCCATTGAGCTGGGCAAGCTGGTCGCCGCCCAGTTGGAGCGTGATATTCTTTACTACGGTCCGCAAACCATCGCGGCGTTTATCGCTGAGCCGATACAGGGCGCGGGAGGCGTCATTGTTCCTCCGGCCAACTTCTGGCCTTTGGTGCGGGAAGTGTGCGACAGGTACGGCGTACTGTTGATTGCCGACGAAGTCGTGACCGGCTTCGGCCGCAGCGGTTCGATGTTCGGCTCCCGCGGCTGGGGCGTCAAACCCGATATCATGGTGTTCGCCAAAGCCCTGACGGCGGGCTATGTACCGCTCTCGGCCACAGTGTTCAACCAGCGTATTGAAGAGGCCTATCTGGAAAACCGTGATGCCCGCGGCCTGCTGATGACGGGCTACACCTATGGCGGTCATCCGCTGGCCTGCGCGGCCGGGCTGGCGGTGCTGGATATTGTGGAGAACGAAAACTTGCCGGCTAACGCGGCGCATATGGGGGAATATTTACTGGGCCGGCTGCAATCCTTCGAGCAGCGCTTCCCCTCCGTTGGCGACGTGCGCGGCAAAGGGTTGATGATCGCGCTTGATCTGGTTGAAGATAAAACGACCAAAGCCTCCCTGGCGGCCGATAATAATCTGGCCTTTCGTATCACCGAGGCAACCCGCGATGCGGGGGCGGTAGTTCGCCCGGTGGGTCCGAAACTGGTTCTGGCGCCGCCGCTGGTGATTGATAAAGCCGGTTGCGATCTGCTGGTATCGGCGTTGCAAACCGCGTTTGAACGGCAGGATGGATAAACAAAAAACGTCCGCGAGCGGAAAGCGGCTCGCGGACGTTAACCGTTGGCGCGAACGGCGATTAATTGCCGTAATAGGAGACGGTATACAGTTCCTTCATATCCTCCACTTTAGGCGCGCCGGGATTGGTCAGCGTACAGGGATCGGCCAGCGCATTGCTGCTCATGCGGTCGAGCACCTTGTTGAATTTCTCTTCGCTGAAATCCACTTCATCGCATTCGCGCAGCGTGTCGGGAATATTTAGCCGGTGATTCAGATCGCGGATGGCGGCGGCCAGATTGATAATGCCAAAGCGTTTTTCAATCAGCTGATATTTATTGGTCCAGTGGCTGTTGTACTGAATCACGTACGGCAGCATTATCGCGTTGGCCAGACCGTGGGTAACGCCGAATTCGCCGCCGAGCTTGTGCGCCAGCGAATGGATAATCCCCAGAGAGGCGTTGGTAAAGGCGATGCCCGCCAGCGCAGAGGCGTTATGCATGTGGAAACGGGCCTGCATATTGTCTGGCGACAGGTAAGCGGTTTCCAGATTCTCAAACACCAGCCGAATGGCTTCCAGCGCGTAAGGATCGGTAAACGAGGTCGCCGCGGTGGACACATAGGCTTCCAGCGCGTGGGTTAACACATCCATCCCCGAATAGGCGGTAATGTGCGGCGGACAGGTTGCCGGGATGGCCGGATCGAGAATGGCGATATCCGGCACCATATCCGCCGCCACGATAGGGTATTTAATATGGCTTTCCGTATCGGTAATCACGGAAAAGGCGGTAATTTCCGAAGCCGAGCCGCTGGTGGAAGGAATGGCGACGAATTTGGCCTTGTTGCGCAGCGGCGGCATCGAGCCTACCGGCAGAATATCCTCCAGCGTCAGATGCGGATGCTCGTAGAAACACCACATGACTTTCGCCGCGTCAATCGCCGACCCGCCGCCAATCGCCACGATCCAGTCCGGGTTGAATTCCAGCATGGCTTTGGCGCCGCGCTGCACCGTCGCCACGGAGGGATTGGGCTCCACGTTATCAATCAGCAGGCACTCTATTCCCGCCTGCTTGAGCAGTTGCTCGGTTCTTGCCAGGAAACCGTGGCGTTTCATCGAACTGCCGCCGGTCACGATCGCCGCCCTGCTCCCCCGCAGGGTCGCCAGCCGCTCCAGCGCATTTTCACCATAGGTGATATCACGCGGAATAGAGAAATTAATGAAGCTCATAAACAATCTCCTGTAATTGAAAAACTATTAGATTCATAAAAATAAAATAGCGTTACAGTCGACCTACAAGCGTTAACGTTTTCACCACAGACAAGGATGGCGGATTATTTTATATTTTTATGCGCCATATAAAGTCGAAAAACTATGCGTTATGAATATAAGCCGACAGTAACTTTACCCTTTAAAATAGTGTGGCATTCAATTTTATCGCCGAATGTAAACGCATCGTATTGTATTTTATGCGTCCCGCCATATGGGTATTATAAGCATAGTCAGAAAAAATGAATTGTGACCTTGATTATGTTTTAATAAAAATGAAAAGGCGAAAAAAAACGCAACATGCTGATTTATAATGTTATTTAAATAAATAACTTAAATAATATTAATTAAAATCCGCACGAAAAAATAAATAACGCATGGAGAAAGTATTATTGAACAATGGGAAGGGGTTAATTTTATGCTATTAAAGGGGAAAGTTAATGTTAATAAACCCGTACTGAACATTTAACTAATGCCAATGCTCAGGACGGGTTTTAATTATAACGGCGGCTAATTATTGCAGAACAGAGATATCCGCCACTTTCAGGAACAGATTTCGCAGCTCATTAAGCAAGGTCAGGCGATTAACGCGCACCCGTTCATCCTCGGCCATCACCATCACCTGTTCAAAGAACGCGTCAACCGGTTCACGCAGCGCCGCCAGCTCCACCAGCGCTTCCTGATAACGTCCTGCGGCGAACAGCGGCTCAAGCTTGTCGCGCAGCACCACCACGTGCGTCGCCAGCCTGATTTCCGCCGCGTCTTTCAATACCGACGCATCAACACTCGCTTTCAGCGTATCGCTGGATTTCGCCAGAATATTGGAAACGCGTTTGTTGGCGGCAGCCAGCGCGGCGGCGGCGTCCAGGGTACGGAAATGGCTCACCGCCTTCACCCTGGCGTCGAAATCCGCCGGGCGGGTCGGACGACGCGCCAGCACCGCCTGAATGGTATCCACGCTGTGGCCCTCTTCCTGATACCAGGCGCGGAAACGACCGAGCATAAACTCGATCACCTCATCCACCGTCCTGGCGTTGGTCAGCTTGTCGCCATACAGGCGCACCGCTTCTTCCGTCAGGGTTTGCAGATCCAGCGGCAGTTGCTTTTCGACGATGATGCGCAATACCCCTAACGCCGCGCGACGCAACGCAAACGGGTCTTTATCCCCTTTCGGATGCTGGCCGATGCCGAAAATCCCCGCCAGCGAATCCATCTTGTCGGCAATCGCCAACGCGCAGGCCACCGGGGAAGAAGGCAGGTCGTCGCCGGCGAAGCGCGGCTGGTACTGCTCATTCAGCGCCACGGCAACGTCTTCCGCCTCGCCGTCGTGACGCGCATAGTGCATGCCCATCACGCCCTGGGTGTCGGTGAATTCAAACACCATATTGGTCATCAGGTCGCACTTGGACAGCAGCCCGGCGCGGGTGGCGTGATTCACATCCGCGCCGATCTGTTCGGCAACCCAGCCCGCCAACGCCTGAATACGGTCGGTTTTGTCGCGTAATGAGCCGAGCTGTTGCTGGAACAGCACCGTTTCCAGACGCGGCAGATGATCTTCCAGCCGTTTTTTGCGGTCGGTATTGAAGAAGAACTCGGCGTCCGCCAGACGCGGCCGCACCACTTTTTCATTACCGGCGACAATCTGCTGCGGATCGCCGGATTCAATGTTGGCGACGAAGATAAAGTTCGGCAACAGCTTGCCGTCGTCGTCGTAGACCGGGAAATATTTCTGGTCGCCCTTCATGGTATACACCAGCGCTTCCGCCGGCACGGCGAGGAATTTCTCTTCAAATCTGGCGGTCAGCACCACCGGCCATTCCACCAGCGAGGTCACTTCCTCCAGCAGGCTGTCGCTCAGATCGGCGTTGCCGCCGATATTGCGCGCGGCCTCTTCGGCATCCGCTTTGATTTTGGCTTTACGCTGGTCGTAATCCGCCACCACCTTGCCGCGCTCCAGCAGAATGGCAGGATATTGATCGGCATTGTCGATGGTGAATTCCGCCTCGCCCATAAAGCGGTGGCCGCGCAGGGTGCGGGCGGAATCAATACCCAGCACCCGCCCTGGGATCAGTTCGTCCCCCAGCAGCAGGGTCACGGTATGCACCGGACGCACAAACTGGGTTTCTTTGTCGCCCCAGTGCATCAGTTTCGGGATCGGCAGCTTAGCCAGCGAGGCGTTGACCATACCCGCCAGCAGCGCCTGAGCCTGCTCGCCTTTGACATGCGCGCGGTATAACAGCCATTCGCCTTTATCCGTCGTCAGACGTTCGGCCCGATCGACGGTGATGCCGCAGCCGCGCGCCCAGCCCTCGGCCGCCTTGGTCGGCTTGCCGGCGGCGTCAAACGCCTGGGCGATCGCCGGGCCGCGTTTTTCAACGGTACGATCCGGCTGTGCGGCGCTTAAACCGGGCACTTTCAGCGCCAGACGGCGCGGCGCGGCAAACCACTTCACGTCGCCGTGAGTCAGGCCGGCGGCATCCAGTTCCGCGGTGAAATTGGCGGCGAAAGATTCCGCCAGATTACGCAGAGCCTTCGGCGGCAGCTCTTCCGTGCCGATCTCCACCAGAAAAGTCTTGTCAGTCATGGCTGCCTCTTAGCTCTGTTGCTTATTGCACACGTTCTTGTTACACAGGGGGAAGCCCAGCGCCTCGCGGGAGGCGTAATAGGCTTCGGCTACCGCTTTGGTCAGGGTACGAATACGCAGGATGTAGCGCTGACGCTCGGTAACGGAAATCGCTTTACGCGCATCCAGCAGGTTAAAGCTGTGCGCCGCTTTCAGAATGCGTTCGTAGGCCGGCAGCGGCAGCGGTTTTTCCAGCGCCAGCAGGCGCTGCGCCTCTTTTTCGTACTGCTCGAAGCAGTAGAACAGGAAATCGACGTCGGCGTGTTCAAAGTTGTAGGTGGATTGCTCCACTTCGTTTTGATGGAACACGTCGCCATAGGTGGTTTTGCCCAGCGGGCCGTCGCTCCACACCAGATCGTAAACGCTGTCCACGCCCTGAATATACATCGCCAGACGTTCCAGACCGTAGGTGATCTCGCCGGTGACCGGCTTGCACTCCAGGCCGCCGACCTGCTGGAAGTAGGTGAACTGCGTCACTTCCATACCGTTCAGCCACACTTCCCAACCCAGCCCCCAGGCGCCCAGCGTCGGGTTTTCCCAGTTGTCTTCCACAAAGCGGATATCGTGGATCGTCGGGTCCAGCCCCAATTCTTGCAGCGAACCGAGGTACAGTTCCTGAATATTATCGGGCGAGGGTTTAATCACGACCTGGAACTGGTAATAGTGTTGCAGACGGTTGGGGTTTTCGCCGTAGCGGCCGTCGGTGGGACGGCGGGACGGTTGCACATAGGCGGTGGCCATGGGTTCCGGGCCGAGCGCCCGCAGACAGGTCATCGGATGAGAGGTGCCGGCGCCGACTTCCATGTCCAACGGTTGAACAATGGTACAGCCCTGGCGCGCCCAATAATCCTGTAGCGTCAGGATCAGGCCCTGGAAGGTCTTGGTATCAAACTTTTGCATTTGGATTCGCACGCGATACAAGTGGATTTATAGTGAATGCGCCAGTATACCCTCTGAAAGCGAGATATACAGCCAGAATGCGGCAACAAGTTTATATCGACGGTGATTTTTCAGGCGGGCGCAGGGAAAGCCGGGATGCCCGGCTTTATTGCTATACGCCCCTCTGCACGGACGCCTCAGCCGCTGAACACCGTTTGCAGCATCTTCAGGCTGAGCAGCAGCAGTAGCCCCGCAAAGGCTTTCTTCAGGGTCGCCACCGGCAGACGGTGCGCCAGGCGGGCGCCGACCGGCGCGGTGAAATAGCTTACCGCCGAAATCAATACCACCGCCGGCAGGGAAACATAGCCGATGCTGTACTCGGGCACGCCGACCGCCGACCAGCCGTTGATCATGTACCCCAGCGCCCCCGATAGCGCGATAGGCAGCCCCACCGCGGCCGACGTGCCGATCGCCTGCTGAATGCGCACGTTGCACCAGGTGAGAAAAGGCACGGTCAAGGATCCGCCGCCGATGGCAACCAGCGCGGAAATGCCGCCGATGACCAGGCCGGCCAGCGAAATGCCCGCGGTGCCGGGCAGATGACGCTGCGGCTTCGGCTTGATGTTCAGCACCATTTGCAGCGCAATATAGGCCATAAAGCAGGAGAAGAAGATCGCCAGCGTACGCGTCGGCAGCAGCGTCGCCAGCCAGGTGGCGGCGAACGTACCGATCAGGATAGCGGGGGTTATGCGCCAGACCACCGGCCACAGCACCGCCTGATGCTGATGGTGGGTGCGCAGGCTGGAAATGGCGGTAATCACGATCGCCGCCATTGACGTTCCCAGCGCCATATGCACCAGATGTTCATTTTGCACGCCCTGAGCGGCAAACATCGCCGTCAGAACCGGCACCATAATGCCGCCGCCGCCAATCCCCAACAGCCCGGCCATAAAACCCACCACCGTCCCTAAGGCCAGATAGGCCAAAATCCACTCAACCGCCATTCCCCGTTCCCCAATCTGTTCGTTGTTATGGTTATCGTCGTCCCGGCGCCGGTTTCCGTGAACGTCGGCAGTAAAAGCTGGTTGCTTATACAGCGGCTTCAGTGCAATGATCGTGCGGCGTAATGAGCGACGCCACTATCAATATCAACAACGGTGCCGAATAACAACCGGCTCTCAGACCATTAACGATAGGAAAAGCCGATGAAACGTTGCGGCTGGGTTACCCAGGACGTCCTATATCAGGATTATCACGATAACGAATGGGGGAAACCCTGCACCGACGGCCAAAAGCTGTTTGAACTGCTGTGCCTCGAAGGCCAGCAGGCCGGGCTTTCCTGGATTACCGTGCTGAAAAAACGCGAAAATTATCGCCGCTGTTTTTATCAGTTCGAGCCGCATCGCATTGCGCGCATGACGCCGGATGACGTGGACGCGCTGATGCAGGACAGCGGCATCATCCGCCACCGCGGCAAAATCGAAGCCATTATCGCCAACGCCCGCGCCTGGCTGGAGATGGAAAGCCAGGGCGAAAGCTTTTCTCATTTCATCTGGTCGTTTGTCGACCATCGGCCGCGGCTTAACCGCCCGGCGTCGCTCGCCGGCGTGCCGGCCAAAACCGCCGTTTCCGACGCCATGTCAAAGGCGCTGAAAAAACGCGGCTTCAAGTTTATCGGCTCGACCATTTGCTATGCTTTTATGCAGGCCGGCGGCCTGGTCGACGACCACACCGCCGACTGTTTTTGCCATCGGGACGCCGCGACGTGATCCGCGCATACCAGCCGCAGGACCTGAACCCGCTGATGTCGCTGTGGCTGGAAAGCACTACGCTGGCGCATCCGTTTATCAGCGCGGATTACTGGCGGGAAAGCGCTCCGCTGGTTCGCGATATTTACCTCCCCCGGTCACAAACCTGGATATATCAAGACCGGGAGCGGATGGCGGGTTTTATCAGCGTGCTGGAAGGCCGTTTTATCGGCGCCCTATTCGTGCGGCGGCATTATTACGGCAAAAATATCGGCGCGGCGTTAATCCAATACGCCCAGCGGCAATTTTCACTGCTCAGTCTGGAAGTGTATCAACGGAACGGGCGGGCCTGCGCGTTTTACCGTAAACATGGCTTTGTCGTCATGGCGGAAAATTTCAATCGGGAAACCCGGGCGACCACGCTGATTATGCAGTGGGCCAGCCGCTAAGCCGTTTATCCGCCGGCGTTAACCTGCTTATCCTCCCCCTGGCGCCGTAAACGTAAATAAACCTTCACATTACGCTCAACTAATGATTGTAAAGGTACTATCTTAATTCTATCTGGTGTTACGCTATGAACTAACGTTTTCCAGCGTGCCGACTCAAGCACGGCTTAAATATCGCTTAGAAAAATTCACTAGAAAAATCAATCATCAATTACGATAAAGCCAGTCGGATGGCATCTCTTAATAACCATCAAGGAGAGGGGATTATCCACGTTTATTAAGGATGTACCATGCCATCAAATAAGCAGAACCGTATTAATGGCGCGTTATATGGGCAGATGTTGGGCGATGCGATGGGCATGCCGTCGGAGTTATGGCCGCGGACACGGATTAAAAAGCATTTTGGCTGGATTGACCGTTTTCTGCCCGGCCCGGCGGACAATATCGCCGCCCGTTATTTTCAGGCCGCGCAATACACCGACGACACGGCGATGGCCATAGCGCTGGCGGATGCCCTTATCGCATGTGGAGGCCGCATCGACCCCAAGGCGATAGGGAAGCACATTCTGCACTGGGCGCTGGATTTCGGCGCCTTTGAGAAAAATATCCTCGGCCCCTCGTCAAAAGCCGCGCTGACCGCGATACAGCAGGGCGCCGATATCCGCGAACTGGAAAACAACGGGGTCACCAACGGCGCCGCGATGCGCGTCTCCCCGCTGGGTTGTCTGCTGCCTCCCCATTCACTGCATGATTTCATCGCCGACGTCGAGCTGGCTTCCAGCGTGACGCATAAATCCGATATCGCCGTCGCCGGCGCGGTCGTTATCGCCTGGGCCATTTCCAGAGCGATTGAAGGCGCCTCCACCTGGGGCGGGATCGGCGAAGAGCTGCCCGCGGTCGCCCAGGCGGCGCAGAATAGGCGCATTACCACCTACAGCGCCTCCCTGGCGTGCCGTATCGAACTGGCACTGGAGACCGTCAAACGCGTGAACGGAACCGAGCATGCGATGGCGCGTATTTATGACCTGATCGGCACCGGCGCGGAGATGATTGAATCGGTTCCGGCGGCCATCGCCATGGTGGAACTGGCGCAAACCGATCCTAACCGCTGCGCCATTCTATGCGCCAATCTGGGGGGCGATACCGACACCATCGGCGCGATGGCCACGGCGATCTGCGGGGCGATAAACGGCGCCACCAGCATTGCCCCCCACTTTAAACAGCAGTTGGATAGCGCCAACGGGATCGATATCGCCGGCTACGGCCAACAACTTCTGCGGCTGCGGGCGCTGCGGGAACCCTATCCTCCGCCATCATCGCACTACCCGGTCGGCTAATCGCGACGCCTGGCGCGAGGTCAAGATGTATAGCTTGCAGTATCCCGTCGGCTACGCGATGATTCCATCCGTTATTTCCGTCTTAACCTCCCTAACCTGCCGGAGTTTGCGATGAAACCTAGCGTTATTCTATATAGAAAGATCCCCGACGATTTACGCACCCGTTTAGATCAACACTTCGCCGTCACCGAACTGGACGACTTTCCGCCGGAGCATCACCCGGCGCTGGCCCAGGCTGAAGGCATTATCGGTTCGGGCGGTAAAGTGGATAAAGCCTTTCTGCAACAGGCTCCGCGTCTGCGCGCCGCCTCCACCATCTCGGTGGGCTACGATAATTTCGATGTCGACGCCCTGAACGAGCAAGGGGTTATTCTGATGCACACCCCCACGGTATTGACCGAAACCGTGGCCGATACCGTGCTGGCCTTGATGCTGGCCGGCGCGCGCCGGGTGGTGGAAGTGGCGGAAAGAGTCAAGGCGGGCGAGTGGCAAGAGAGCATTGGCAGCGACTGGTTTGGCAGCGACGTCCATCATAAAACCATCGGCATTCTCGGCATGGGCCGCATCGGTCTGGCCGTGGCGCAGCGCGCCCACTTCGGCTTTAGTATGCCGGTGCTGTACAACGCCCGCCGTCATCATCAGCAAGCGGAAACGCGCTTTAACGCCCGCTATTGCGATCTGGATACCCTGCTGGCCGAAGCGGATTTCCTGTGCATCACCCTGCCGCTGACGGCCGAAACGCAACACCTTATCGGCCGCGAACAGCTGGCGAAAATGAAACCCAGCGCGATTCTGATCAATATCGGCCGCGGGGCCGTGGTGGACGAAACGGCGCTGATCGAGGCCCTCGCCAACGGAACCATCCACGCCGCGGGCCTGGACGTTTTCACCAAAGAACCGCTGCCGGTCGACTCCCCGCTGCTAAAACTGCCCAACGTGGTGGCCCTGCCGCACATTGGCTCGGCAACCCATGAAACCCGCTACAACATGGCCGCCTGCGCCGTCGACAACCTGATCGCCGCCTTAAGCGGAGAGGTAAAAGAAAACTGCGTTAACCCGCAGGTGCTGAAATAGGGTTCGGCGCCTGGCTGACAAGGCTGCGATGCAGCCTTGTCTCCCCACGCCTCGTTGAGGTCTTAAAGAACACACGCCTACCGCCGAAATAAAATCCCCCTGGCTAGCGCCCGTCCGTAAGCCGACCAGTAAGATTCCGATGCAATATTTTTATCCGCTCCCGAGATCTCATCACGCACTGCGCCGCACCTTTATCAGGTTTTTCCAGACAAAATCTGCATTTTTTTAACCGCATCACAAAACAAAAGCGCAAAAAATTTTCGTATTGCGCAAAAAAAACATTGGTGATTATATCGACTGCACATTTCAGCATCGATTGGTATGACTTCTCTACACGGTGGGTTATTAATGCTTAACAACACGGATTTACAGACTCGGCTTAATTCGCTATTGACCGGAATCACCGGATTAAAAAACCAGGGACGCTTTCAGGAACCCAATCTTGACGGTACGCCCGGAGACTATATTTCATTTGATAGCTGGGAATGGCCGCAAGGCGTTGGTATTTACGGACTGGTAAGATTATGGGAATTTACCAGGCGAGACGATATTTATCATCTGATCGAAAAATGGTTCGAAAAACAATTTAATTCCGGTCTGCCCAAACTCAATGTTAATACCACGGCGCCGATGCTGCCGCTTTCTCTTTTCTGGGCGCATACCAAAAATCCTCAATATCAGGAAATTCTCGATAACTGGGCCAATCGCGTAATTAATGAATTGCCGAGAACGCCGGAAATGGGATTCCAGCATATTGTTTCCGATGGCGTTAACGATATGGAACTGTGGGACGACACGTTATTTATGGTCGTCCTGTTTCTGGCGCATTACGGTACGGTATCCGGTCGTAAAGAATTAGTCGCGGAGGCCGTGCGGCAATTTTTACTCCACGCCCGTTATTTGAACGATCCGGAAACCGGCCTGTGGTTCCACGGCTGGAGTTTCAAAGAAAAAAGTCATTTTGCACGCGCACGCTGGGCGCGGGGTAATTCCTGGATCACCGTCGGTATCCTTGAATTTATTGAACTTACGGAACTGGATCCCGGCGTGCGCCAATACCTGCTGGGCTGTTTGCAAACCCAGGTTGATACGCTGCTCAAATTACAGGCGCCCGGCGGCGCATGGCACACTCTGCTCGATCATCCTGATTCCTACGAAGAGATTTCCGCCACGGCCGGTTTTGGCTATGGATTGCTGAAGGGCGCGCGGTTGGGGATTGGCGATAAATCCTGGCGTCAGGCTGGGTTGCGCGCGCTAAAAGCGGTATGCGACAACATTGATCAAGACGGTACGGTGCGTAACGTCTCTTACGGCACCCGCATGGGAAGGACGCTGCAATTTTATAAAGATATTCCTATTCAGCCAACCGGTTACGGCCAGGCATTAGCGATATTGTGTCTGACTGAAGGCATTCGCGCACATCATTAGCGGAGGCAAACATGAAATAAAACCCTCAATAGTCACATTGTCGAACTTCTAAACCCTAAATAATTCGAGTTACAGGAAGGACCGGCTAGCACAGGCAACTTGAAATATGACGGGTATAAACGGTTAAGCACTCTGTATCCTGGAGATATATTACTATGACTAATAATCCAGAAACGTATTTCAGTGAACATCAACTGGCTAATGGCGACGCCGTTCGTTATTGGCAGCTTTCCAAAATAACGGAACAACGTTACGACGTTGCCGATCGCCCGATGCAGGGTGATATGGATCCCTTTTTCTTCCTGAGCAAACACAAGAATTTCATTCCGCATACTTATCCTTGTCGTTCTGATTTCTCGGAAAAATTCGCTGACAAACGCCCCATTCCGTTAAGCGAATGCCATCCGGTACGGTGGTGGCTGCCGTTTGGCTCGGATCGTGTGGATTTATCGGGATTCTGGTTCCGTCCGACGCGCGTCGGCGCCTGGGCAAGAACCTTTATTCAGGCAGGGCAACAGGGCGAAGCGACATTCCGGTTAACCACCTGCGGCGGCGCAATACTCTTTGTCGGCGGCCAGGAAATAGCCTGGAGCGCCCGTTATCAGCGCAATCTCGAAAACAGTGTTGAGGTCGCCATTCCGTTAAATAAAGGGCTGAATGAAGTTGTCATTTACTTCGACGATCTTGCCGAACGCGATATCCGCTTCTTTTTCCAGTTGGATTATCTGTCCGGCGTCGGCGCATCCGTCGCGCTGCCCGTCCCTATCGCGCCGGAGCGGGTGGAAAAAATAGAAAGCATGCTTGAGGGCATGGCATTCAGTCATTCCGCTTACTTTACCGGTGATATCGCCATCGAGTTCGCGCAGGCGGCGACCGAGGATATTCAGGTAAGTTGTCAGGTCATCGGGGACTTTATTTCTCTTGATAAGCCGGTATTGCTCAAATCGGCGCTCGGAAAAGGCGAACAGCGCCTTACGCTGGCGGCAACCGAGCAAATTCCGGCGGACTTCAGAAACTTCATTATTACCCTGCAATCTGGTGAGTTCAGGGCAAGCCGCAATATCGGCGTAGAAATATGTCATGCGGATCGGCAAAAAGCGGTTCCCGTCACGCTGGTCGAACGCATTGAGGAAGCGCTGGCCACGGTTGCGGAACAGGGCGAAATGAGTAGCGTAAAAGCGCTGGCTCGCCTGGCTCGCGGACAGTCCGGCCGGGAAACCGACGCGATGCTGGAAGCGGTGTTGCCTTCCGTTGTTGATTGCCACGACTGCGCCGACTTTACGCTGGTGCCCCTACTGTGGTGTCGCATCAGGTTTGGCGAGGCGATTAACCCCGCCACGCGCCGGCGCATTGATGATGCCATTTTGAATTTCCGTTACTGGATGGATGAGCCAGGCAATGATGTTCAGTGGTATTTCTCAGAAAACCATGCCCTGCTGTTTCACACCGCCGCTTACCTCGCCGGCAGTTTTTTCCCGCACGCGACCTTCGTCAGATCGGGGCGCAGCGGCGCGGAGCAGGCGCAGGTGGGAGAACAACGCATCACGGCATGGCTCGACCATTTTGAACAATATGAAATGGCCGAATGGAACTCCGCGCCCTATTTCCCCATTGACTTGAAAGGACTGAGCGCCCTCGCCGCGCTGGCGGATAACCCGGTTATCGTCAAACGCGCCGGCCACGCCATCGAACGCTTGGTCGAACAGATCGCCCGCTCATCTCATCAGGGTATTCTGACCGCCTCGCAAGGCCGTTCCTACGAGCACACGCTGCGCGCCGGACGTTCGCTGGAGCTTTCCGCCATTGCCCGTCTGCTGTGGGGAAAAGGCGGCTATGGCTGCCGCTTCCATGTTCTGCCTCAACTGGCATTGCTGCTGCGGGATCGGCGTATTAGCATTTCTCCGGCATTACAGGAAATTGCCATTTATCAGGGAAATCACGCGCTGGAATGGTGTTTTGCTCAGGGCGCGAACCGCATAGCAAAACTGTATCACTATAAAACCCGCAATATCGCGATGGGATCCATTGCGCACTACCGCTGGGGGGAGTGGGGATATCAGGAATCACCGCTACATTTGCGCCTGGGCGATAACCCCGAAGCGCAAATCTGGATCAACCATCCGGGGGAAACCATCCAGGCCGGATTCGGCCGCCCCTCCTACTGGGGCGGATGCGGAACATTGCCCCGCGTTCAACAGTATCGCGGTCTTGCCGTACTGGATTTCAATATTCAGCCCGGCCAACCAGACTTCTCCCACGCCTGGTTACCGTCAGAACACTTCGAGCAGCTTGCAATAGACGATAACCGTATTGCCGCGCGCAGCGGAAACGGAATGGCTCTGCTGTTCGGCAATAAAGCGTTTGACAGGATTACGCAAGGGCCGACAAAAAATTGTGAGGTCCGACTAACGGGTCGTCACAGTCGCTGGGTGATTCGTCTGTGTGACGATAGTTCGATCACGCAACTTTCCGCCTTCATCGATGACTTTCATTCGCTGTCCGTCAGTGAAAAAGATAATGGCGATTTATCAATCGACGATCCGCTTTACGGCCAGGTTATTTTCTTTGCCGACGGGCGCGTTCAAGCCGAAAACCGAATCATTGATCCTCAAACGTGGACGATTCAGGGCGAGAGCAAAGAATTAAAATAAGCTTAGCCGTAATTACCGAATCTATTTTCACTGTATATCTTATAAGATATCACGGCCAGGAGAATATTATGAAAACAACCAATAACAATTAACGCCCGTCTATTTAATCACTGTGCGTAAAATACACAGGATTAAAAAATAATTTGCTTAAGGTGACTTTCCCGAAATAATAATTTTTATTTCGGGGGATACTTTTCATCCTGCGCATCGAAAAAACAAATCTTTACTGATTTTTCATACTCCAGTTGTATTTAAGTAAGCAATAAGGAGAATTTTATGGGAACAAATAATATAGAAATAAAAGGTCAGACACCCAAGGGAAATTATCGTTGGTTTATCTGTTCGATGTTGGTATTTGCCACGACAGTCAATTACATGGACAGACAGGTTCTCGGTTTATTGGCCCCGATATTGCAAAAAGAAATTGGTTGGACGCAGATAGAATATAGCTGGCTGGTTAATGCATTCACCATCGCCTATGGTATCGGCACCTTAGTCTGCGGCCGAATTATTGATAAAATCGGCACCAAAATCAGCTATGCGGCGGCGATGATTATCTGGAGCGGCGCCGCCATGCTGCACGCCGCCGTGGGGTCGGTGGCCGGATTCGCCATGGTGCGCGTGCTGCTTGGGTTCGGTGAAGCGGCAAACTTTCCCGCCGCGATGAAAGCCATTTCCGCCTGGCACCCCAAACAGGAACGCACGCTGGCAACCGGTATCCTCGGGGTTGCGGTTAACGTCGCCGTGGTGATTTCCCCCGCCATTATTCCCTGGGTGGCGATTAACTACAGCTGGCAAGGCGCTTTCCTGATCCTCGGCGGCATCGGTTTTATCTGGCTTATCCCCTGGTATTTATATTTCGGCAAACCCGAAGACAAAGCCGACGCGCAGGAGCAGGCCTGGATCCGCCAGGATAAAGAAGAGGTTGTTTCCGCCAACTCGGTTAAATGGTCGAAACTGCTGGGATATCGACAGCTCTGGGCATTTGCGCTGGGGAAAATGCTGACCGACCCGATCTGGTGGTTTTTCCTGTTCTGGCTGCCTAAGTGGTTGAACGAAACGCGCGATATCGATATGGCCAGCCTGGGACTGCCGCTCATCGCGATTTATCTGTTTGCGATTGTGGGCAGCCTGGGCGCGGGATGGCTCCCCGGCATGTTGATGAGAAAGGGATTCAGCGCGGCCAAAGCGCGTAAAACAACCATGTTTATTTGCGCCTGCGCCGTTATCCCGATTATCGGCGCGACGCAGGTGGAGAGCCTGTGGGCCGCCGTCGCCATCGTCGGGCTTGCCGCCGCGGCGCATCAGGGATGGTCCGCCAACCTGCTGACCAGCGTTTCCGATCTCTTTCCCAATGCGGCGGTAGGGTCGGTGGTGGGTATCGGCAGCACCTTCGGTATGATCGGCAGCGTGGTGTTTTCGACGATTATCGGCGCGGTGCTGGAACAATCCGGCAATTATTGGGGATTGTTCGCGATTGGTGCAGTGGCGTACTTGCTGGCCTGGTGCGTGATGTACTTACTGCTGGTGCCGAAAATGGATCGCGCCAAATTCGATTAACGCCCCCCGTTCCCTGTCGTGCAGCCGCTTTCCAGTTGTTGATGGGCGGCTCTGGCAGGTTAGCGGCGTTGATCGCGCCATGATGCCGTTCGATCGCGGGAGATAGGCGCTCCAGAGGGATTATTCAAGTGGAAGCCGGGGACTTTTTCGCCACCGACTGACGTTCAATCAGCGAACAGGCCAATTCGACTCGCCGGGGGATTTGTACCGTCCCGGCGATCATGTCTTGCAATAGCTCCAGCGCAATCACACCGATTTCCTGCACCGGCAGATGCACCGTCGTCAGCTCAGGCTGCGTGAATTCGGCCTGCGGCAGATCGTCCATGCCCATGACGGAAATATCATCGGGAACGTTAATCCCCAGCTTATTCAGCGCGCCGATCGCACCAATCGCCAAACTATCATTGGCGCATAAAATCGCGCTGAACGCCGTTTGCTGCCGCTGGATGTAGTCCATCACCGCCTGCTCGGCCAGCTCCGGCAGCCAGTCGGCCACCGTAATCACCTGCGTTGCATCGCACGGCAAATGATAGTGCAGCATGGCGTCGCGCCAGCCTTCCAAACGCTGCTCGATGGTTCTGCGCCCTGGGTGCGTCAGGAAAACAATATTGCGATGCCCCTGTTGCACCAGATAATCGGCGGCCAGCCGCGTGGCCGAACGGTTACAGGGCAATACGCTGGACAAGCGCATCAGCGGATCGTCACTGTTCACCAGCACCGCCGGTTTATTCAGACTCACCACGGTATTCAGGATCGCCAGATCGTCGACGGTTAACGCCAGCAGGCCGCCAATCGAAGGATCCGCCATTAACGCCGACAACTGCGATGCGCCCGCCTCCGACAAAGGATGGGTAATAATTTCTATGCCGAGCATTTTGGCGCGCTCTTTGAGCCCCTGTAGCACATACCAGCTAAACTGATAGCGGTGATAATCAAGCATCGCCACCTGGGAAGCCGCCAGAACGATTTTGCTGCCGCCGATCTCCTGCGCCGGGGTGTAGCGCACCGCGCGCGCCATCTCCTGAATCTTGTTTCTCAGTTCCGCGCTGACCCCTTTATCGCCGGACAACGCGCGCGAAACGGTACTGAGGGAGGTACCGCATCTTGCCGCGATATCTTCAAGTCGTACGCGCCGATAAGTCGGATCGTTTTTGGAATGGTTATCGCCAGGCGTTGAAGCGGGTCTCTTTTTCATAATCATCGGATAAATAAAGAGTAAGCACAGAGCAACATGCCTCGAATGCTAACCTGACTCACCGGCTCAGGAAAGGAAATGTTCATTTTTTGTCATGTGGTGAAGAAATCATACTGTACCGAAATAAAGAAACCGCTTTGCCCGGCGACGGACAAAGCGGTATAGAGCCACCTCAGGCGTCCTAACGGCTACTCAACGGCTATCGGCTTCTCCGTCAGCGTGGTTTTGTTGTCGCCCTGAATCGCTTTCACTTTTTGTTCCGTTTTCTGCACCGCATCCGTGCTGCTCAGCAGGCTGTAGGTCAGCTCAAACTCCGTGCTCTGTCCCGGCTGCAGCTGTTTTACCCGCCCTTGTTCGCGCTCAATGGTCACCGGATAGGCGTAGCTGGTGCCCGGTTCAATGCCGGTAACGTAGCCCTGTTTTAGCGTATCGGTGTTTTTCCACAGCGTCAGCACCGGCAGTTGACGGGTATCAAACTCAATCGAGACCCCTTTATCGCCGGCGCGGTTAACCAGCGCCGCCAGGGTTTTCCCCTGCTTGTCCGCATACGGCGTCAGGTTAAAGACCATTTCGTCAAAGTCCTTGGTCGGTCCCTGATAGGTTTGCCACTCCTTCAGGCCCGCTTTGGCGTAGTCGTTAAACGGAGAGATTTCTTTCACCGGCGCGACAAAGCGCGCGCCCTGTTCCAGAATCGGCGTGCTGAAATTGCTGTGATAAATAATCTGGTAATCGCGCGCATAGTCGGCTTGATTGGTCAACACGTCATGCACGGTAAACGACTCGCTGCCGGGGATGTAACGCAGCTCGGTCCAGGTTTCCAGGTTCGATTTCTTGAAGCTGTTCTCCTTCAGCAGACCGCGCACGGTGATCTGATAAGGCGCTTTCTCGCTGACGTCCACCACCACTTTCGAGGCGGGCGTATTGCCAGCGCGACCGTGCAGGGTGTAAATCATGCCGTTATCGACCACCGGATGGCCGGTCCATTCAAAGCCGCAGCGCACCATCATTTCATTGAAACCTTCCAGCCAGCCCACGCCGCCGCGGCTTTCCAGATTGATGGTATTCGGGTTCACCACCTCGTCGACCGGAGAATCCCACCCCAGACGAATGTCTTTTCCGGTGACGTGCAGCAAATTCATGCCGCGCGTCGGGCTAAGTACGATTTTCAACCCGTTCTGGCTGGTGATGGTGATGATTTTACTGCCTTCCTGACGCCCGCCGCGCAGTACGCTTTGCTCGATGCTGAAGTGCTGATCCTTAATCTTCAGCGCATCGCTGCCAATCTGCCAGTTCCCTTGCTCCACGCCGCCTTCAGCATCCGTCAGCACAAATGTCTGAGCCGATAATTGCCATGAAGTCAGCGCTAATGAAATGCCCAGTGCCAGTACTTTTTTCATCTCGTCGTTCCTTTTTGCTGAATTGATTTAGCTATTACGCGACCAAGACTACAAATCAGTACGGCTTCAGAATGTGATACCCATCAACAGTTGAGGAAATAGCATTTTGCCAATGAATTTTTTCTATGTAGATCACAATAACGTTAGAAAAAGTAATGTTTATTACAAAATAATAACGTACGGATCGGTTAAAGTTGATATCGATTCAGCTTTACACGAGTGAGTTAACCCCGATCCGCCATCAGCATTTTATTCCGCCAAATAACAACAGAGCAGAACAATAGATATTCGATTAACTTTGCGCCGCATTGCGCCATAGCGGCGCAAACGCTATGGTTGCCGTTCATTCATGTAATACCATCAATTGACAAACTATGAATTTTTCTCTTTTCGGCAACAAATTTACCCGCCATGCGGGCATTACCCAGCTAATGGATGACCTGAACGAGGGGCTTCGCACGCCAGGGGCAATCATGCTGGGGGGCGGCAATCCGGCGCACATTCCGGCGATGGACGCCTATTTCCGGCAGCTCTGCCAGGAAATGCTGGAACAGGGAAAATTAACCGACGCCTTATGCAATTACGACGGCCCGCAGGGTAAAGACGCCCTGCTCGGCGCTCTGGCCGAGCTGCTGCGCGAGGAGTTTGGCTGGCAGATTGGACCACAGAATATTGCACTGACAAACGGCAGTCAGAGCGCATTTTTCTACTTATTCAATCTCTTTGCCGGACGCCATGCCGATAGCAGCCTGCGCAAGGTGCTGTTCCCGCTGGCGCCGGAATATATCGGTTACGCGGATGCCGGGCTGGATGAAAACATGTTTGTTTCCGTTCGCCCGCAGATTGAGCTATTGGCGGACGGGCAGTTTAAATATCACGTCGACTTTGACCACCTGTCGATTACCGACGATATCGGACTGATCTGCGTTTCCCGCCCCACCAACCCCACCGGCAATGTACTGACCGACGAAGAGCTGATGCGTCTGGATATTCTGGCGCAGCAGCACAACGTCCCGCTGCTGATTGATAATGCCTACGGCGTTCCCTTCCCCGGCATTATTTTCAGCGAGGCGACGCCGCTGTGGAACCCGAACATTATTCTGTGCATGAGCCTGTCCAAGCTGGGGCTGCCCGGTTCGCGCTGCGGTATTGTTATAGCCGACGAGAAGGTGATTTCCGCCATCGGCAATATGAACGGCATCATCAGCCTGTCGCCGGGCGCGATCGGGCCGGCGATTGCCTGCGAGATGATTCGACGCGGCGATTTGCTGCGCCTGTCCGATGAGGTTGTGCGCCCCTTCTATCAACGGCGCGTAACGGAAACGATAGCCACCATCCGGCGCTATCTGTCGCCGGAGCAGTGTCTGATCCATAAGCCGGAAGGCGCCATTTTCCTGTGGTTATGGTTTAAGGATTTACCCGTCACCACCGAAGTGCTGTACCAGCGGCTGAAGAAACGCGGCGTGCTGATGGTGCCCGGCCGCTATTTCTTCCCCGGGCTGGATCAGACCTGGCCGCATGCGCATCAGTGCCTGCGAATGAACTACGTACCGGAGCCGGAGAGCATTGAGCGCGGCATCGCCATTCTGGCGGAAGAGGTTGAGAAGGCGATGCGGGAAGGCAGGCGCTAAGTCACCCAACTCCGTGCTAACAAACTATCTGGGTGCAGTCTCAGCAACCCGGATAGTTCAACATCCACAGGTGGCCTTCACGCTCTCCAGCGCTTTGCCAGAAAAAACACATTGTGGGGAAAATTCTCACACAACGAATGGAGCGGCATAATCTCAATCTGTGGACATATATTAACTGGCTGACAAGGGAAACGGTTTGCTTCTCTTGTTCGATTGAAGTGGGTGAAAGGTTTCTAAAAATTGAGCGGCGTCAAATACTGTGATTTTATAATCATGGGCGTTCAATAAATTTATGCAACTTAAACCTTCAACATAATAAATTACCCTCCCTCTTTGAACACAAAGTGACAGGGGAGGATAATTAATCACATGACATATAATTTATATTAGTCGGTGTGCTCATCAAAAAGATTAAACGTTCTGAAAGATTCGCCAGTCTTCTTATCTCGAAGAATAATTTGTGAATTAGCGTAGAATCCGATCTCAATTATTTCAGATGAAACTATCGCGTTATTTATATTTGAGCTTCTCATAATTTGGGTGATGGGGAGCCCCCAAAAATGGTGATCTTTGTATACAGGATTATAATTAACCGCACTTTGTCCGGAAAGAGACGCCCGATAATCTACCTGAACTCTCATCGTTCCTCTGGAAGCGACCAGCTCAGCTATAATTGCCTGACCTGGCTGTAGTGTAACTTGTACACCAGACTCTGTTCCCAAAGTTATAGTTTTAGAGTTTTCACCACCGATGCCCCATGACTGTTCATAAGATATAGATGATTCACCCTTACCCCCTGTTCCCAGGAAGGATATGCCATACTGAACTTTCTGACCTACCGATAACTTTCCTCCAGTGTTCCAACTGGATTTTACGGTATTCTGAACACTCTGAGAAATTTTTACATTATAAACACCAGAGACGGAACTATTATTAGCAAAAACCTGGTCCATAACAATTTCGGGTGTTGAATTTTGGCTTAAGATCCTTGAGCTTACCGGCTGTAAGGTTCTCATAACTTGCTGCCAACCGTAGGTTTTATATAATCGTTCCAGGGCGTAGGGCTACATAGATATGCGTCGTTAGGCTTTTTTCCAAAATAAACTTCAACAGCGTTCTTTAGTTGTTGATCGTTTAACTGAAAAGTGCTTCTTTCTTCATTGCTAATAACAGCAATATCGTCTCCTACAGCTGTAGCCACAGTTTGATTACTCTCAGGTGACGCAATAATATTAACTTTTATTGACATAAATAATATTCCTTGATTAATAGAGCGTAGTTTTACTTTAACATATATAATTAGACTGCTTTCTTTTCATTTCGATACTAAGTAGTACTCGCACTATCATGCTCTCATTTTCCTCACTGGCAGAGACTAAAATGATTGAGTTTGATTTAATGCATTCCCACCAAAATGAACATTCATCAGTATAGGTGAAATTTTGACGTAGATAGATTTAGATAATAATTAATATTTATTTTTTTGATATTTAAACTTTACTTGATAAAGGTAATAATTAAATATGTCTACCATTGTAAAATGCAATTATTAAAATGCATGGTGATGCCTTCGAACTATAGATTGAGGTAAAATGTAACTTTTATCTTGTTTTTCTGTTATGGTAATGAATTATGTTTCGTGATTTCTTTGATAACTTAAAAAAACATAGCCGAGGAAGGGAAGAACAATGTTGCCAATATGGTAAAGTACCCGCTAAATACCAAACTGGACGGAAAAAATCGTTATCAATAAGCAGAACGAATTTATCAGAAATTATAATCTCATTGTTAATAAAAGAATCGCAGGGGTGATAACCAGAAAGGAATATAGCGATTTTTTCGCCAAAGACCACAGAATTATGATTGGCGACCGAGGAAAAGAGTGGTTCAGCGGTGTTTGCACCGATAATGACTGCAAGAACAGCATCGTCAGGCCAGCATTTTGCCTTCAGCTTCCGCCTCACGATGGGCATCCTTGCCGTTCGGCTAACACTTCCCCTTGCCGGGTGTGTAGAGGACTTTCACCTCCAAGTCATATGACCAGCACAGTCAACGAACAGCGCCCGTCAAGGCGCCATACGCCATACCCGGCGTACCAAGAGAAAGGTCGGGATAATTTCCCCGCCCCACCACGCCGGCGGTCTCCAGCACCGCGTGCAGCAACACGTTCGCACCGGCCGTCACCTGCCCGGGTGATGAATACTCAATCTCGTTATGGCTGATGCCGTCTTTACAGGGAATAAAAATCATCCCCGTCGGCGCCAGATCGGCGACATACACCGCGTCGTGCCCCGCGCCGGAAACGATGTCGATATTGGAATAGCCCAGCAGATCGGCGGCCCGGCGCACGGCGTCTTTGCAGTGCGGATGGAACGGCGCGGCGCGATACTGCGATACCTGGGTCAGTTGAATATCCAGCCCGGTTTCCGCGCTCAGCGCGGCGATATAGGCTTTCAGCGCCGCATCCATCTCATCCACCAGCGCATCGGTAAGGTTGCGGAAATCGACGGAAAACTTCACGCTGCCCGGCACCACGTTGCGGCTGTTGGGGTGGACCTGCACCATGCCCACCGTACCGCGGCCGTGCGGCGCAAAGCGGTCGGCAATGGCGATAACCTCCTGCATGACGCGGGTGGAAACCTGCAACGCGTCCTTGCGCAGCGCCATCGGCGTCGGCCCGGCGTGAGACTCCATCCCGGTGACCACACAGTCATACCAGCGAATCCCCAGCACCGCCTGCACCACGCCGATGTCAACGTCCCGATCTTCCAGAATCGGCCCCTGCTCGATATGCGCTTCAAAGTAGGCGCCGATGGGGTGGTCGCCCGGCGTTTGCGCACCGGCATAGCCGATTTTCTTCAGTTCATCCCCCACGCTTTTACCGTCCACGTCCTGCGCGGCATAGGCATACTCCAGCGGGAATACGCCGGCAAAGACGCCGGAGCCCATCATCACCGGCACAAAGCGCGACCCTTCCTCATTGGTCCAGAACACCATTTCCACCGGCGCGTCGGTTTCGATTTTATTGTCGTTCAGCGTGCGGATCACTTCCAGCGCCGCCAGCACGCCAAAGTTGCCGTCGAATTTCCCGCCGGTCGGCTGGGTATCGATATGGCTGCCCGCCACTATTGGCGGCAGGGCGTTATTGCGCCCGGGACGACGCATAAACACGTTGCCGATCTTGTCGATTTCAACCGACAGCCCGGCGGCTTTCCCCCAGCCCACCACCAGATCGCGCCCCTGACGATCCAGGTCCGTCAGGGTCAGGCGGCATACGCCGCCTTTGGGCGTAGCGCCGATCACCGCCAAATCCATCAGCGACTGCCACAGGCGATCGCCGTCAACGCGCAGATCGGCGATATCGATTTTATTTTTTGTTGCGGATAACACTTCGCTATTCATAACAGATTTCCTCATGGGTGGACGTCACCGTCTTACTGTCGGGTAGGTTCTTTAACGCGCCACGGCTTTCGGCGCCTGCAGGCTTTCCCGCAGGGCGCCGGCGCTGAAATCCGCGCTGAATGCCGGGCGTTTGATATAGCGGCCCGCCCCTTGCTGCGCGCGCAGATCGCCGTCGGCCCACACCAGTTTCCCCTGGCTGACCGTATATCGTGGAATGCCGCGCACCGTGCGGCCTTCAAAGACGTTGAAATCATTTTTCGAGTGATGCGTTTTGGCGGACAGGGTTTTGCTGCCCTGGGGATCCCACACCACCAGATCGGCGTCGGCACCTACCGAAACCCGGCCTTTACGGGGATAGATATTGAACAGGCGGGCGGTATTGGCGGAGGTAATGGCGACGAACTCGCTGGGCGTCAGGCGTCCGCTATTGACGCCGGCGTCCCAGATAACCGCCAGACGCTCCTCCACGCCGCCGCAGCCGTTGGGAATTTTGGTGAAGTTATCGCTGCCCGCGGCCTTCTGGCTGGTGCAGAAGGTACAGTGGTCGGTGGCGGTGGTGTGCAACTGGCCGGACTGTAATCCGCGCCACAGCGCCTCCTGATGGCCTTTGGGGCGAAACGGCGGACTCATCACATGGGCGGCCGCTTTATTGAAATCCGCATCGCGGTACACGCTGTCGTCCACCACCAGGTGACCGGCCAGCACTTCACCGTAAACCCGCTGGCCGCGCGCCCGGGCGCGGGCGATGGCCTGCGCCGACTCGCTACAGGAAACGTGAACCACATAAATGGGCACGCCCAGCACGTTGGCGATGGAAATCGCCCGGCTGGCGGCCTCGCCTTCCACCTCCGGCGGGCGCGACAGCGGGTGCCCTTCCGGCCCGGTGATGCCGCGGCTGACCATTTCCTGCTGCAGCAGGTAAACCATTTCGCCGTTTTCCGCATGCACCGTGGGCATCGCCCCCAGTTCCAGCGAGCGGCGAAAGCTGTTCATCAGCGTCTCGTCGTCGCACATGATGGCGTTTTTATAGGCCATAAAGTGCTTGAAGCTGTTGACGCCCTCTTCCCGCACCAGCGTGCCCATATCCCGGTGGACGCTCTCATCCCACCAGGTGATGGCGACGTGGAAACTGTAGTCGGACGCCGCCTTTTCCGCCCAGCCGCGCCAGTTGCGATAAGCCTCCATCAGCGGCTGCTGCGGATTGGGGATAACGAAATCGATAATGGTGGTAGTGCCGCCCGCCAGTCCCGCCGCCGTTCCGCTGTAGAAATCATCCACCGTGACCGTTCCCATAAAGGGGAAATTCATATGGGTATGCGGGTCGATGCCGCCCGGCATCACGTACTGCCCGCCGGCGTCGATCACCTCGGTTCCGGCGGGCGCGTCGCGGGCGGCATCTTCGCCCACCGCCACGATAACGCCGTCGGCGCAGAGCACGTCGGCACGAAACTCCCGATCGGCATTGACGACCGTACCGCCTTTGATTAACAGGTTATGGCTCATCATGTTCCCCTCGTTATTGCTGGCTAATAAAGTTAGGCGCGGTGCCGCTAATGCCCCCTCCCGGCCTCCCCCTTGCCAGGGGGAGGAGCTAACTTGCTCCCTCCCCTGCGAAGGGGAGGGATGGGGTGGGGTAGGCCGACTCAGACGGTTCCGGCCGTTACCGCCAGCGGATTATTCGGGTGCGTCGTCCAGTTGGCGTACTCCCCGCTCACCACCTTGCCGGTACGCAAATCCACTTCTCCCGGTTGCAGGCTGCGCATGGAAATGCAGTTTTCAACCGGACAGATGGAGACGCACAGGTTGCAGCCGACGCACTCCTCTTCCTTGACCTCGTAATGGCGTTCCCCCTCTTTCAGACTGGTGATCGCCTGGTGCGAGGTATCCTCACAGGCCAGGTGACAGCGCCCGCATTTAATGCACGCCGACTGATCGATCACCGCCTTGTCGATATGATTAAGGTTGAGATAACGCCAGTCGCTGACGCTGCCGACGGCGCGCCCGCGGAAGTCCTCCAGCGTGCGGTAACCCTGCTCATCCATAAAGTTGGACAGGCCGCTCACCATGTCGCGCACAATCTGAAAACCGTGCACCATCACCGCGGTGCACACCTGCACCGTGCCGCAGCCCAGCGCAATAAACTCGGCGGCGTCGCGCCAGGTGGCGATGCCGCCGATGCCGGACATCGGCAACGCGCGCGTCGGTTCGTCGCGGGCGATTTCCGCCACCATATTCAGCGCGATAGGCTTCACCGCCGGGCCGCAGTAGCCGCCGTGCGACCCTTTGCCGCCGGTATTGGGGTGGATGGTCATCTGTTCCAGATCCACCCCCATCACCGAGTTGATGGTGTTGATCAGCGACACCGCGTCAGCGCCGCCCTGCAAGGCCGCCCGCGCCGGTTGGCGAATATCGGCGATATTCGGCGTCAGCTTGACGATCGTCGGCAGGCGGCAATACTGCTTGCACCAGCGGGTGACCATGGCGATATATTCCGGCACCTGGCCCACCGCCGCCCCCATGCCCCGCTCGCTCATGCCGTGCGGACAGCCGAAGTTCAGTTCGATGCCGTCCGCCCCGGTCTGCTCCACCAGCGGCAGAATGCTTTTCCAGGCCTCCTCCTCGCAGGGCACCATAATGGAAACGATCATCGCCCGGTCCGGCCAGTTGCGCTTGACGCGGGCGATCTCTTCCAGGTTGGTATCCAGCGACCGGTCGGTAATCAGCTCGATATTATTCAGGCCGATTATGCGGCGATCGGCGGTGCGCAGGGTGCTGTAGCGCGGGCCGTTGACGTTCACCACGTGCGGATCCTGCCCCAGGGTTTTCCACACTACCCCGCCCCAGCCGGCTTCAAACGCCCGCACCACGTTGTACTCTTTGTCCGTCGGCGGGGCGGAGGCCAGCCAGAAAGGATTGGGGCTTTTAATCCCTAAAAAGTTACTGCTGATATCAGCCATGCAAAACCTCCCGCTCGGTCAGTGAAGAGTGACGGGCAACGGGGCGCAGCTGCGCGTCTATCGACGCCGCCGCCGCTTTGCCCTGCCGTACCGCGTCCACCGTCAGATCCAGCCCGCCGGCGCAGCAGTCGCCCCCGGCCCATACGCCGGGCAACGACGTGCGCCCCTGCTCATCGGTGGCGATACGTCCGTCTTGCAGCGCAATCGCGGCGCCGGTCAGGCCGGCGTCATAGGTCTGGCCGATGGCTTTGAGCACCATATCGGCCGGCAGCCGGAACGTTTCCCCGCTGGCGACCAGCGCCCCCGACCGCGCCTGCATAACCGTAAAAGAAACCGCCGCGACGCGGCCGTCCGCGGCGTGGAGCGCCTGCGGGGCCGCCCAGTGGCGGATAACGACGCCATTGGCTTTCGCCCATTCCTGCTCATGGGGCGAGGCTTTCATATCCGCGGCGCCGCGGCGATACACCATGGTGACTTCGCGGGCGCCCAGCTTTTTGGCCTGCACCGCGGCGTCGACGGCGGTCATGCCGCCGCCAATCACCACCACGCTGCGGCCTATCGCCACCGCGGCGGGATGGGGCGCCTGGCGCAGCTCGGCGATAAAATCGACCGCTTCGCGCACGCCTTGCAGCGGCGCGTCCTCAATACCCAACGCGTTGACGCCGCCCAGCCCCATGGCGAGGAAAACCGCGTCATAATCGGCGCGCAGCGCATCCAGCGTGATGTCTTGTCCCAGACGGTGGTTAAGACGCAGTTCGATGCCGCCGATGGACAGCAGCCAGGCAATTTCGCGCTGGGCGAAATCATCCGTGGTCTTGTAGGCGGCCAGACCATACTCATTCAGCCCGCCCGGTTTTTCCCGGGCGTCGAACACCACGACGTGATGACCGTGACACGCCAGCCGGTGCGCCGCCGTTAATCCCGCCGGGCCCGCGCCCACCACCGCCACTTTTTTGCCGCTGGACGTCGCCCGGCTAAACAGCGGCGTTCCCGGATTGGAGAGATAGGCGTCGGTGGCGTAACGCTGCAGCAGACCGATGCGTACCGGCCTGCCGTCCTGCTGATTACGCACGCAGGCCTGTTCGCACAGGGTTTCGGTGGGACACACCCTGGCGCACATGCCGCCCAGCACGTTTTCGCTCAGAATGGCCTGCGCCGCGCCGCGTACGTTGTCCTGCGCGATGCGATGAATAAAGCTCGGCACGTCGATATCCGCCGGACAGGAACGGGTACAGGGCGCGTCGTAGCAGTAGTAGCAACGCTCCGCCTCAATCACCGCCTGAATTTTGCCCAGCGGCGCCACGCTGTCGCTAAAGTTGTCCGCGTACTGCGCCTCGCTTAGGCGCCCGGCCTGAATACCCGCGGCATCGACGCCGAGCGGTAGTGACGTTTTCATGCGGCATGCTCCTCTGGTTGGTCAGCATCAGGGCCGCGCGCCGGTAAACCGCTTAACCGCCCGCCCGTGTCGTTTTGCTTTCGCTGGCTCATCATTGTTCTCCCGCTAACGTCGAATAAAGGAAAAGTCCGGTGGCGCCACACCTTCCAAAGATCTTGACCAAATGGTTAAGTTTTCCCTTCTAACCATGCGATTTATGTGCCATTTTTTTGCCGGCCATCAATTGCGCTAAAAACAAGGCGTTAATCGGCCATAAGCTTTCACGATGGCGGATTTTGCGCCTCTTTTCGGTGCAAGTGTCTCCAAGATGAACGATGATTGCGCCAATAGTGGGCCTGGCGGCGAAGAGAGGGAGAAGAAAGCAGGAATAAGGAAAATAAACGCCGGGAAACGTTTTGCAACGTCGCCGGCGGCGGCGTGATGACGGCTGAACGCCGCTATTTATCCGTAAGGCCGCACATTCTAAATACGCTGGTCAGCACATGGGCGACGGCCCGCTGCCGCACATCCGGCGCGCGGGACGCCTCGCCGAGCACCGCGGCGATCTGGATATCAAAATCCGCATAGGTCTGGGTGATCGCCCAGATAGAGAAAAAGAAGTGTTTGCTGTCCAGCGGCAGCAGCAGCCCCTGCGCGACCCAGCCATCCACCACCGCGGCCTTGCTGGCGACCAAATCGTGCAGCTGCGTTTGCAATAGCTCATGCACCATCGGCGCGCCCTGCAGGATCTCATTGGCGAATAGCTTCGAGGCATAGGGGCGCTCAAAAGCCAGCACCATCTTTTGCCGCACATACTGCTCAATCACCGCGCGCGGATCGGCCTGCGGCAGAAAATGCTCCAGCGGCGCCAGCCAGTCATGCAAAATGTCATCCAGCACGCGTAAATAGAGGTTCCGCTTGTGGCCGAAATAGTAGTGAAGATTGGCTTTGGGCAAATCCGCCTGCTCGGCGATCAAGGCCATGGTGGCGCCCTTAAAGCCAAACCGGGCGAACACATGCTCCGCCGCCAGCAGGATCGCCGCTTCATTATCCAGCCGGATACGGCCTTTTGCCGCTTCCGATTCATCGGCCAGCGCTTGTTTTAACATCGGCAGTTTCCCTCCCAGGGTTCACCCACAACCTTACCCGATTTATCAGGTGCAAGACACGCGCCAGGATCGATAAAAAGAAGCGCGCCTGCGACAACCTTTACCCCACCCGTCTTCCCGAGCCGGCGCAAGAGACGGTCATTTAGGGAGAATTGCCCTCTTTTCGGGCAGACGGCGATTTAAGCGCACTCTTTTAGGGTCTTTTTAGCAGGGACCAGGACTTAACTCTTTGTTTTTAATTTATTTATAAATTGGTATATATCTTGCTTAAACCAGTAAACAGGGCAGCACAGTACTAACACGACTGAGCGCACTAAATAATGGCTGGCTAGGGTTCCGGTTCACCGCGGGTGAATGACTGGTCCGAGAGCTGGCGACCTCCAGCGAGGTTACACGGCGGGACAAAAGCCCGGGAGACAGCAAACCTAAAACCTCTAGGTATTTTGCTGCTCCTGCCCCCGTAAACCTGACTGGAGATACCCTGATGAGAAAGTCTTTCCTTACCGCCTGCCTCCTGACCCTGCTGAGCTTTTCCGCCGCCGCCGAAACGAAAAAGAGCTTTAACGTCTGCTGGACGATCTATGCGGGCTGGATGCCGTGGGGCTATATCAGCACCGAAGGAATTATCGATAAGTGGGCCAAAAAATACGGTATTGATATCAAAGTCACCCAGCTTAATGACTATGTGGAGTCAATCAACCAGTACACCGCCGGCCAGTTCGATGGCTGCACCATGACCAATATGGACGTGCTGACCATGCCCGCGGCGGGCGGGGTCGATACCACCGCCCTGCTCGCCGGCAGCTTTTCCGACGGCAATGACGGCATCGTCATAAAGGGCGAAAACAAGACGCTGTCCGATCTGAAAGGACTGAATATCAATCTTCCCGAACTCTCCGTTTCCCACTATTTGCTGGTGCGCGGGCTGGAAAAGGCCGGGCTGGCGGAAAAAGATGTCAAAGTGGTGAATACCTCCGACGCCGATATCGTCGCCGCGTTCAATACCGGCGGCGTGCAGGCCGCCGGCGCCTGGAACCCGCAGCTTTCCGCCATCAAAGCCGTCCCTAACGTCACCGAAGTGTTCAGCTCCAGCCAGATCCCCGGAGAAATCATCGATCTGCTGGTCGTCAATACCCAAACGCTTAACGACAACCCGGCGCTGGGCAAGGCCCTGACCGGCGCCTGGTTTGAAATCATGGCGCTGATGCAAGCGGGAGATAACGCCGCGCTTGAAGCCATGGCGCGCGCTTCCGGAACCGATCTGCCGGGCTACCAGGCCCAGCTCAAAACCACCCATTTATTCCATGCGCCCGCTGACGCCGTACGGTTCGTCACCAGCGCCGAGCTGCCGAAAACCATGCAGCGGGTAGCGAATTTTTCCTATGAAAAAGGGCTGCTCGGCGAGGGCGCGCGCAGCGCCGACGCGGTGGGGATGGCCTTCCCCGGCGGGGCGATTATCGGCGACAAAAACAACGTGAAACTGCGCTTTGACGCCACCTTTGCCCAGATGGCCGCCGAAGGGCAACTCTAACCACCGCGGGGAATGACCATGCGTTTAATCAATCGTCATCCGGGTCTCGGCGGACGGCTGCTGCTTATGCTGCTGCCGTTTGTGCTGCTGATCGCCCTCTATTTCACCAGTTCGGCCGTCCGGCTGGCGGACAATCCCAGCGACAAGCTGCTGCCCAGCGCCGCGCAGATGGTCGAGGCGATAGAACGCGTCGCCTTTACCGCCGACAGACGCAGCGGCGAATATCTCCTGTGGGCGGACACCGCGGCCAGTCTGAGCCGGCTGGCGATCGGACTGGGCGTCGCCTCGCTGGCGGGGCTGTGCCTCGGCATCGCCGCCGGAGTATTCCCGCTGTTCAGGGCGTCGCTCTCCCCGCTGATGACCGTGCTGTCGATGATCCCGCCGCTGGCGATACTGCCGATTCTGTTTATCGTTTTCGGCCTGGATGAGCTGTCGAAAGTGATGCTGATCGTTATCGGCATCACGCCGGTACTGGCGCGCGATCTCGAACAGCGCGCCCGCGAAATCCCTCCCGAACTGTTGATCAAGGCGCAAACGCTGGGCGCCAATAGCTGGACGCTGGTGCTCAGGGTGGTGCTGCCCCAGTTGCTGTCGCGGCTGCTGGTTTCACTGCGCCTGATGCTGGGCTCCGCCTGGCTGTTCCTGATCTCCGCCGAGGCCATTTCAGCCACCGCGGGCCTGGGTTATCGGATATTCCTGGTGCGCCGCTATATGGCCATGGACGTGATCCTGCCTTACGTGGTGTGGATCACGCTGCTGGCCTGGCTGATGGACTACGCCTTAAGACGTCTCAACCGCTACTTTTTCCCCTGGTCCGAGGGGGAAAAAGGATGAGTTTTATTCAAATCAACAATATCTGGCAGGAGTACGGCGACCACGTGGTACTGGAACGCCTGAACCTCTCCATCAAGGAAGGGGAATTCTGCACCATGGTGGGCGCATCCGGGTGCGGCAAGTCGACGTTTCTACGCTTGCTGCTGGGGCAGGAAAAACCGAGCCGGGGCAGCCTGCTGCTGGAAGGCAAGCCGCTGGCGGATGAGCCCGACGCCAGCCGGGGCGTGGTGTTTCAGCGTTACTCGGTCTTCCCGCACCTGAACGTGCTGGACAACGTGGTCATCGGCCCGGAGCTGCTGCATGCCCGCGTCACCGGCCGCTTCTTCGGACGCCGCAAGCGCCGGGCCAGGGAAGAGGCGACGCATCTGCTGCAGCGGGTAGGGCTGGGACAGGCGCTGGATAAATACCCCGGCCAGCTGTCCGGCGGTATGCAACAGCGCCTGGCCATTGCGCAGGCGTTCATCATGCGTCCGCGCATTCTGCTGCTGGATGAACCGTTCGGCGCGCTCGACCCCGGCATTCGCAAAGATATGCACCAGCTGCTGCTGGCGCTGTGGCAGGAAACCCGCCTCACCGCCTTTATGGTCACCCACGACCTGTCGGAAGGTTTCAATCTCGGCACCCGGCTGCTGGTGTTCGACAAGGTTCGGCTCGACCCCCAGGCGCCGAACGCCTACGGCGCGCGCGTGACCTACGACATTCCCCTGAACGCCGATCGCCTTGCCGCGCGCCGCGCCCTTGCCACGCTGCCGCCGCACATCGCCCCGGCGCCGGCGACCGATCACTTATAAGGACTTTAGCCATGACCAACCCATTGATTTTACAGTCTGCTTTATATGAAGAAACCGTCCCCGGCGGCGGGCACGCCTCGTTTGTCCTGCGCCGCGGCCAACTGCTGCGCATCACCGATATCGAGGGCGACGCCAATGTCAGCCTGATGCTGCTGAATGCGGCCCAGCCCAGCGAACGGCTTAATCTGCCCGATACCCTGAAAGGCCAGCACACGGCGAAACTCACCGTCGGCCACTGTCTCTATTCGGATATGGGCCGGGTGCTGGCCGCCGTCACCGCCGACACCTGCGGCTGGCACGACAGCTTCGGCGGGGTGCTCAACGCACAGGAAGTCGAGGAGAAATACGGTCCGGGACGCTATCAGGAACAGCGCAACGCCTTCCATCGCAACGGCGTGGATAACCTGCTGGTGGAGATGGGGAAATGGAACCTGAATCTGCAGGACCTGCTGATGGTCGTCAACCTGTTCAGCAAGGTGACGGTGGATGAAAACGGCGGCTTCCACTTCCAGCCGGGTAATGCCAAGGCCGGGGACTACGTCGAACTCTACGCGCCGATGGATACGCTGGTGATACTCACCGCGCTCCAGCACCCTATGGACCCCAATCCGCGCTATTCCCCCAAACCCGTGCGACTGAATTGGCTGCGGCCAAACGGCGACGGCATCACCGAACTTTGCCGGCATTCGCGCGCGGAAAACGCCCGCGCCCTGCATAACACTGAACGCCAATACCTGTGAGGGATAATACGATGAGCTTAACCACCAGCCACCTTCAGCCGGAACAGGCGCTGTCGCGTCATGTGATCCCGGCGGGCGAACCCTATCTGTTCGAAGTTAAAACAGGCCAAACGCTGCGCCTGCTCGATCTGGAAGGCAACCAGGCCGTCGATACGCTGTTTTACCGCGCCGCCGACCCGCGGGAGCGCTACGATCCGCAGCGCACGCTGCGCCGTCAGAACAACGTCTATCTGACCACCGGCAGCGTACTCTATTCCAATCTCGGCAACCCGCTGCTGACCATCGTCGCCGACACCTGCGGCCGGCACGATACGCTCGGCGGCGCCTGCGCCCAGGAGAGCAACACGGTGCGTTATGCGCTGGATAAACGCTATATGCACAGCTGCCGCGACAACTTCCTGTGCGCCTGCCTGCACGACGGCCGTCTGGATAAGAGAGACATCGGCGCCAATATCAACTTCTTCATGAATGTCCCGGTCACGCCCGAGGGGGGACTGACCTTCGAAGACGGCATCTCGGCGCCGGGAAAATACGTCGAACTGCGGGCGGAGACCGACGTCATCGTACTGATCTCCAATTGCCCGCAGCTCAATAACCCCTGCAACGGCTGGAACCCCACCCCGGCGGAGGTGCTGATATGGTCGTGACGAGGCGAAAATCAACCGCCCGGCGACGCGGACCAAACAGCGCGATAACCGCCACGGCGCGCCACGGAGCCTGATGCCTCGGCATCCGCGCCGCGGACGACCCTGGCGCAGAACAGCAGAAGCAGGACGACCTGCCCATTTCCGAGAGCGTTTCACATGTTTGAAAACGTATTGATTGCCAATCGCGGCGCCATCGCCTGCCGTATTTTACGCACCCTGCGCGACCTGAACGTGCCGGGCGTGGCGGTCTATTCAGAAGCCGACGCCGCCAGTCTGCATGTCCGGCAGGCGGACGTCGCGGTCAGCCTGGGAGACGGCCCCGCGGCGCAAACCTATCTGATGGTGGATAAGATCCTCGACGCGGCCAGAAAAACCGGGGCCGACGCCATTCACCCCGGCTACGGTTTCCTGTCGGAAAACGCCGCCTTCGCCGAAGCCTGTGAAGCCGCCGGGATCGCCTTTATCGGCCCCACGCCGCAACAGCTGCGCGTATTCGGCCTTAAACATACCGCCCGCGCGCTGGCGAAGGCTCAGCGCATTCCCCTGCTGGAGGGGTCGGCATTGCTGGAAGATGCGGACGCCGCGCTGGCGGCGGCGAGCGCCATTGGCTACCCGGTGATGCTGAAAAGCACCGCGGGCGGCGGCGGCATCGGCATGCGCGTATGCCGGCGCGCCGACGAACTGTCGGAGGCTTTCGACAGCGTTCGCCGTCTGGGGCAGAACAATTTCAGCGATGCCGGGGTATTCGTCGAAAAGTATATCGAACGCGCCCGTCACCTGGAGGTACAGATTTTCGGCGACGGCGGCGGAGAGGTGCTGGCGCTGGGCGTACGCGACTGTTCGGTACAGCGGCGTAACCAGAAGGTGCTGGAAGAAACGCCTGCGCCGAACCTGCCGGCCGGAATGGATAAAGCGCTGTGCGACGCGGCGGTCAAGCTGGCCCGGGCGGTCGACTACCGCAGCGCGGGTACGGTCGAGTTCATCTACGACGGCCAGGACGAACGCTTTTATTTTCTTGAGGTCAATACCCGCCTGCAGGTTGAACACGGCGTTACCGAACAGGTGTGGGGCGTGGATCTGGTGCGCTGGATGCTGCAACTGGCCGCGGGGGAACTGCCGCCGCTGGCCGAGCTGCCGCGGAGCCTGGCGCCGCGGGGCCATGCGATTCAGGCCCGGCTGTACGCCGAAGATCCGGGGCGCAACTTTCAGCCCAGCCCTGGGCTGCTGACGGCGGTCGGCTTCCCTCACGCCGAGGGTAGATCGCTGCGCATCGATACCTGGGTCGAAGCGGGATGTGAGATCCCGCCCTATTTCGACCCGATGATAGCCAAACTGATCGCCTGGGCCCCCGACCGGCAAGAGGCCTTAACCGCCCTCGATCGGGCGCTGGCCGATACGGCGCTCTACGGGGTGGAAACCAACCGCGATTATCTGCGCCAGATCCTGAAGGATACGCCATTCGCCAGCGGACGGCCCTGGACCCGCTGTCTGGAAACGCTGGTTTATCAGGCCAGTACGTTCGAGGTGTTGGCCGCCGGCACGCAAACCACGGTGCAGGATTATCCCGGACGTATCGGTTACTGGGCCGTGGGGGTTCCGCCCTCCGGGCCGATGGATAGCCGCTCGCTCTGTCTGGGAAACCGCCTGCTGGGCAACGACGCGGGCATGGCGGCGCTGGAAGTGACCATGAGCGGCCCCGCCCTGCGCTTCAATACCGCCGCCGTCGCCGCGGTGACCGGGGCCGAACTGCCGATACAGCTGGACGGACGGCCGCAGCCGATGAACGCCGCCTTCATCATCCCGGCGGGCGCCACCCTGCGGCTGGGCACGATTACCGGGGCGGGCGCACGCAGCTATCTGTGCCTGCGGGGCGGCGTTCAAGTACCCGATTATTTAGGCAGCAAAAGCACCTTTACGCTGGGACAGTTCGGCGGCCATGCCGGTCGCGCGCTGCGCGCGGGCGACGTGCTGCATCTGCCCGCGCTGCGTGACGACGCCGGCGGCGCGCGGCTGCCCGACGACCTGATCGCCACGCTGCCCGCGGTGCGCGAAATGCGGGTCATTTATGGCCCGCACGGCGCCCCCGAGTATTTCACGCCCGGCTATATCGACCGTTTTTTCGCCACCGAGTGGCAAGTCCACTTCAACTCCAGCCGTACCGGCGTGCGCCTGATCGGCCCGAAACCGGAATGGGCGCGGGAGAGCGGCGGCGAGGCGGGATTGCATCCCTCCAATATCCATGACAATCCTTACGCCGTCGGCGCCGTGGATTTCACCGGGGATATGCCGGTGATCCTCGGCCCGGACGGTCCGAGCCTGGGCGGCTTCGTCTGTCCGGTCACCGTCATCGAGGCCGACCTGTGGCAACTCGGCCAGCTCAAGGCCGGCGACAAGGTGCGCTTTACCCCGGTCAGCATTGAAACGGCGCGGGCGCTGGCCGTGGCGCGCAAAACGGAATATGCCGAATTGCGGGCGCAGGCGTTCGATTGGCGACCGCACCCGCTGCAATCCCCGGTGGTGCTCGACTGCGGACGGGGCGACCGGCGGCTGGCGGCCCGCCTCAGCGGCGATACCTATCTGCTGCTGGAGCTGGGCGAACCGGAGTTGGATCTGGCGTTGCGCCTGCGCGGCCACGTGCTGATGCAAATGCTGCAGGCGGACGACATTGACGGCATTATCGATATCACCCCGGGGATCCGCTCGCTGCAAATCCACTATCGCCCGGAAACGCTGCCGCTGCCGCAGCTGCTGCGCAGGGTGGCCGACCTGTGGCAAAAGGTCGCTGAAAAACAGGATTTGCGCGTCCCTTCGCGTATCCTGTACCTGCCGCTCTCCTGGGATGACCCCGCCTGCCAGTTGGCGATCGAGAAATACATGACCACGGTGCGCAAGGACGCGCCGTGGTGCCCGAGCAATCTGGAGTTTATCCGCCGCATCAACGACCTGAACGATCTGGACGACGTCCACCGCCTGGTGTTCGCCGCCAGCTATCTGGTGATGGGGCTGGGCGACGTCTATCTGGGCGCGCCCGTCGCCACGCCGATCGATCCGCGCCATCGTCTGGTCACCACCAAATACAATCCGGCGCGCACCTGGACGGCGGAAAACTCGGTGGGCATCGGCGGGGCCTATATGTGCGTGTACGGCATGGAAGGGCCCGGCGGCTATCAGTTTGTCGGCCGCACCCTGCAAATGTGGAACCGCTACCGGGACGTGGCGGCGTTCGACGGCAAGCCCTGGCTGCTGCGCTTTTTCGATCAGATCCGTTTCTATCCGGTCTCCGCCGACGAGCTGCTGCAAATTCGCCGCGACTTCCCGCTGGGACGCTATCCGCTGCGCATTGAACACGGCGAGCTGGCGCTGGCCGACTATCAGGCATTTCTCGAACGGGAGGCGGACGGCATCGCCGCGTTTCGCCGGCGGCAGCGGGCGGCGTTCAACGCCGAGCGGCTACGCTGGGCCGACGCCGATCGGGCGCCTCTCGACGGCGAAGCCGAACACGCGCAACCGCCGGAAAGCGCCCCCCTGCTGCCCGGCCAATATGGCGTCGAAAGCCCGATCGCCGGCAACCTATGGCAGGTGGCGGTGGCGGTGGGCGCTCAGGTCGCGCCAGGCGACACGCTGGTGGTGCTGGAGTCCATGAAGATGGAAATCCCGCTCGCCGCCCCCTGCGCGGGGGTGGTGCGCGAAGTGCGGGTACGGCCGGGATCGCCCGTCAGCGCCGGGCAGTGCGTCATTGTTATTGAAGAAGAGTGAGGAAAATACCATGCAACCGACTTTCGATCTGCGCCTGGATACGCTGCAGGACGCCTACCGGCAAGGCCAATTGACGCCGCGCGCGCTGCTGCAACGGCTGCGCGCCGCGGCAAGCGCGCTCAACCCTGAATTCCACCTGTTCATCCATCCGCTGAGCGCCGACGAACAGGAACCCTATCTGGCGGCGCTGGAACGGCAATCCCCGGCGTCCCTGCCGCTGTACGGCATTCCCTTCGCCATCAAGGACAATATCGATCTGGCGGGCATCCCCACCACCGCCGCCTGTCCGGCCTATGCCTATGTGCCGCAAAAAAGCGCCACTATCGTTGAGCAACTGATCGCCCTCGGCGCCATCCCCGTCGGGAAAACCAATCTGGATCAGTTTGCGACCGGCCTCAACGGCACCCGCTCGCCCTATGGGGAGTGCCGCAACAGCGTGCGCCCCGACTATCCGGCGGGCGGCTCCAGCGCCGGCTCGGCGCTGGCGGTGGCCCTCGGTTTAGCCAGTTTCGCGCTGGGAACGGACACCGCGGGTAGCGGGCGGGTGCCCGCCGCCTTGAATAATCTGGTCGGATTGAAAGCCAGCAAGGGACTGATTTCCACCGCCGGCGTCGTTCCCGCCTGCCGCACGCTGGACTGCGTAACCTTTTTCACCGCCGGCGCCGCGGAGGCCAGCCAGCTGCTGGAGCTTATCGCCCGGCGAGATCCCGACGACGCCTACAGCCGCGACAATCCGCAATGGAACGACGCCGGCGCCTTCGGCCAGCCGCGCCCCGGCTTCCGCTTTGGCGTGCCGGATAAGCTGGAATTTCTCGGCTGTCCTGAAAGCCCGGCATTATTCGCCGCCGCGGTTGAACGCCTGAAAGCGCTGGGCGGCACCCCGGTCAACATTGATTTTTCCCCGTTCCTGGAAGCCGCCAAATTGCTTTATGAAGGGCCGTGGACGGCGGAGCGTTACAGCGTGGCGGGCGAGCTTATCGAACGCCAGCCGGACGCCGTGCTGCCGGTGATCCGCGATGTGCTCGCCGCAGCCCCCCGCCGCAGCGCCGTGGATGCCTTTCGCGCCCAGTACCGGCTACAGGCGTTGAAAACCCTTTGCGATCGCACCATGGCCGACGTGGAGTGCGTCCTGACTCCCACCTATCCGCGCGCGGTGACGCTGGACGAACTGCACGCCGAACCGGTCAAACGCAATGCCGATCTCGGCTACTACACCAACTTTATGAACATGCTTGACTATGCGGCGGTGGCGCTGCCCGCCGGGTTCCAGGCCAACGGCCTGCCCTGGGGCGTGACCCTGTTCGGCCGCGTCTTCACCGATCAATACCTGCTCAGCCTGGCCGCGGCGTGGCAGCGCGACCAGGCGCTGCCGCTGGTCGGCGGGCAAACGCCGAACGAAACGGCGCCGCAACGCGTTGCCCGCAACGACCGGGCCCGGCTGGTGGTGTGCGGCGCGCATCTCTCAGGCCAGCCCTTAAACGGGCAGTTGACACGCCGCGGAGGCCGACTGCTGCAGGCGACGCAGAGCGCGCCGCACTATCGGCTGTATGCGCTGGCGGGCGGCCCGCCGCTGCGGCCCGGCATGGTGCGCGTGGATGACGGCGGCGCCGCCATTGAGGTCGAGGTGTGGGAACTGCCCAGCGCGGAGCTCGGCTCCTTTCTCACCGGGATCCCCGCGCCGCTGGGACTGGGGAAAGTTCAGCTGTCCGACGGCAGTTGGGAAACCGGTTTTATCTGTGAACAATACGGCTTGCGGGACGCGCAGGACATCACCCACCTGAAGGGCTGGCGCGCCTATCTGAACGGCGGCGCGCGGCAGGGAGCCTAAAGGGCAACGGTTAAATTCAGGGATGGCGGACGGCCCGTAAACCGCGGATTTACGGGCGCGCGCAGCAAGCGGTTATTGCGCCGCGGCGTCCCAGACCGCGTGGGTCATGGCGCCGTCGCCGGGGTCTTTTTTGATCACCGACGCGCCGCCGCCGCTCAGCAGCACCTCCACCGTACGCCGATAGGCCGCCGGTTCCAGATAGCCGATTTTCGGCGTGTCGGCATTGGTAATCAGCTTGGCGACGTTCTCCATCTGCCGTTGCTGTACCTCTAACGTCGCCGAGCCGGACATATCCTCATTCACCACGATCTCCGCCGCTTCGGCCGGGTTCTTCACCGCGTCGTTCCAGCCCCGGTAGGTCGCTTTCAGAAATTTCGCCATTTTGGCGACGAACGCCGGATCCTTCAGGCTGGATTCCAGCACGTAGAGGCCGTCCTCCAGGGTGGAGACGCCCTGATCCTCATAGGGGAAGGAGATCAGTTCGTCCGGCTTCATTCCCGCGTCGATCAGCTGCCAGTATTCGTTGTAGTTCATGGTGGAAATGCAGGCCGCCTGATTTTGTAGCAGCGGATCGACGTTAAAGCCCTGCTTCAACACCTTGATATCCTTATCCGGCTGGTAGCCCAGCTTGTGCATCCAGTTGAAGAAGGGGTACTCGTTGCCGCCGAACCACACCCCCAGCGTTTTGCCCTTCAAGTCCGTCGGGGTTTTAATCCCCGTCGATTTGCGGCAGGTCAGCATCATGCCGGAACGGTCGAAGATCTGGGCGATATTCACCAGCGGCACCCCGGACTCGCGCGCCGCCAGCGCATCCGGCATCCAGTTGACGATTACGTCCGCCGATTTGCCGGCGATAACCTGCACCGGGGAGATATCGGTGCCGCCGGGTTTGATGGTGACGTCCAGCCCCGCCTCCTGGTAATAGCCTTTCGCCTGCGCCACGTAGTAGCCGGCGAACTGGGACTGCGGCAGCCATTTAAGCTGCAGGGTGACCTTCTCGGCAGCCCGGACGCCGGTGGTCAGGGAAAGCGCCAGCGTGGCGGCGGCCACGATAAGACAGGTGCGAAAAGCGGAACGATCTCTCATCTGAGTATCCTCGGAGTAAAGTGGAACACACAACGACGAACGGACTACGACTCCCCGCGTACCGAGGGGTGCCAGAAATTGACCTTCTTCTCCAACCGCACCAGCAGAGCGTAAAACAGCGACCCCACCACGGAGGCCACCACGATCGCCGCCCACACCGTGGACATATGCATGCGCGCCGCCTCGGTTGAAATACGGAAACCCAGCCCGGACGTGGGAGAGCCAAAAAACTCGGCGACGATCGCGCTAATCAGCGCCAGGGCGGCATTGACTTTCAATGCATTGAAAATAAAGGGTAATGCGGCCGGCAAACGCAATACCCACAGCGTTTTGCGCGGCGTGGCGGCGTAGCAATACATCAGCTCGCGCTCCAGCTTGCCGCTGGCCTGTAGTCCCGCCAGGGTGCTGACCAGCGCCGGGAAAAAGGTCACCAGCACGATCACCGCCGCCTTGGAGGGCCAGTCGAACCCAAACCACATCACCGCAATCGGCGCCACGCCCACCAGCGGGATGGTGCTGGTCAGGTTGGCCAGGGGCAACAGGCCGCGTTGCAGAAACGGCAGCCGGTCAATCAGAATGCCCACCGCAATGCCCATGCCGCTGCCCAGCAGATAGCCCACCAACACGGCTTTCACCACCGTCTGCACAAAATCGCCCGCCAGCAGCCCGGCGTTTTCATACAATGCCCGCACGATATCCAGCGGGGCGGGCAGCAAAACCTGGGGCACCGCGAATACCGTGACCAGCAATTGCCAGAAGTAGAGCACCCAGGCGCCGAACAGCGCGGCCACCGCGCCGTCCGGCAGGCGGCGACCGTTGAGCGCGGCCAGCCGCTGCACGCTATGCCAGGCCAGCATCGCCAGCGCCGCCGCCGCCAGCCAGTACACGGCGTCAACTCGCTCCAGCATATCCGGCTGCATCAGCAGTGCGGCCGCCGCAACCACCGGCGCCATCAACAGCGCCAGCAACCACGGCGAACGCGACGGGTAAAGCGCCAGCATGGTCGCGCCCAGCAGCAGCAGCTCCACCATCAGCGCCCGCGTCGCGCCCGCGCCGCCGGGGATCAGCTGCCCCAGCCCCAGCAGCGTGGCGATCAGCGCCGCCACAATGCCGCCGCCGCCGGAAACATATCTACCCATCACCGTCCCCCTTTGCGGCGTTTCATCACGCCGTATTCCGTCAGGCTGACCAGCGCGGTCAGCAGCAGGCCCAGTAAAGACGCCATCACCAGCGCAGACCAGATCTGCACGGTATTGCCGTAATAAGAGCCGGTTAACAGGCGGGCGCCCAGGCCGGCCTGCGCCCCGGTGGGCAGCTCCGCCACCATGGTGCCTACCAGGCCGCTGGCGATGGCGACCCGAAACGCCGGGAAAAGATAAGGCAAGGCCGAGGGCAGCCGGACCATCCAGAAGGTATCGATACGGCTGGCGGCGTAGGTATGCACCAGCTCCATTTCCAGCTTCTGCGGCGAACGCAGCCCCTGAACGGTGGCGATGGTCACCGGAAAGAAGCAGAGATACATGGCGATGGCGGCTTTGGGCAGCAGGCCGGTAATCCCCAGGCTGCCGAGAATAATCAGCACGATCGGCGCAATGGCCAGCGCCGGCACCGTTTGCGAGGCCACGATCCACGGCAGCAGGGCTTTATCCAGCGTGCGGGAATGCACGATGCAAATCGCCAGCAGCAGGCCGAACGCGACGCCCATGACGAATCCGCTCAGGGCGGCGCTGGCGGTCACCCAGGTATGCAGCAGCAGGTTGCGCGGCGACGTCGGCGGCCATTTGGTCAGGCTGGTCCAGATATCCGCCGCAATCTGATGCGGCGTCGGCAGCACCGGGCGCGACATGTTCAGCGTGCTGCGCAGCAGATCGCGCCAGCCCCAGTCGCCCGCCGCGGCAAGGGTGCGGTCAATGGCCCCCGGCGCGTTCAGCGCGATCGCCAGCAGATACCACAACAGCAGCGCCGCGACGAGCACCGCCAACACCGGCAGCGCCCGATAACGCAAGGCGTCAATGTTCATGGTGTCCCTCGATTAGCGCTTCACGCACCTTCTGAGCCAGACGAATAAATTCCGGCGCATCGCGCAGGGACAGATCCCGCTCGTGGGGCAAGGGGGAGTCAATGATTTTGACGATGCGGCCGGGGCGCGGCGACATAATGACGATGCGGGTGGAGAGGTAAACCGCTTCGGAAATGGAGTGGGTGACGAACGCCATGGTGCGCCGTTCGCTGTACCAGAGCTGCTGCAACTGCTGGTTGAGGTTATCGCGGGTCAGTTCGTCCAGCGCGCCGAACGGTTCGTCCATCATCAGAATCTTCGGCTCGAACCCCAGCGCGCGGGCGATGGACGCGCGCTGCTGCATCCCGCCGGAGAGCTGCCACGGATATTTTTTCTCAAATCCGCTCAGGCCGACGCGCGCCAGCTGCTCGCGGGCGATCTCCTCGCAGCGCGCGGGCAATACCCCTTGCACCTGCAGCGGCAGCATCACGTTAGCCAGCACGGTGCGCCACGGCAGCAGGACCGGAGCCTGAAAAACGTAGCCATAGGCCCGCGCCAGCCGGGCCTCCGCGGGCGTCATATCGTTGACCAGCACGTCGCCGGAGGTAATGGGCTCCAGATCGGCGATCACCCGCAGCAGCGTGGTCTTACCGCAGCCGGAAGGGCCGATAAAGGAGACGAACTCCCCCTGGCGAATGGTCAGATTAATCTCTTTCAGCGCCTGTACCGGCCGGTCGGCCGCCGGATAAATCACGTTGGCGTCGCGCACGACGATTGCCGCTCTGGCCGCGGCCGGAGCCGATGTCGTCGTTATGAGTGATGGCTCATCTGCATACATTGGTTGGCTCATTCCGGCTCCCCATGGCGGCGGTTTCTGACTAGTTGGTTAGGTTTCCGATCAAGCAGATGCCATTTCCATGCCAAGGTTTGTTTTTCCGCCGACCTTACCAATAACAAGGGAATCGGCTTTTCAGCCGGGAAGACGGAAAACACATTTGGTGCAAATCGCCGCCTGTTTGCCTCCATTTGGCGCAATATCCATAGGAAAAACGTATATTTATTTTAATGCGGGGGGTAAAAGAAGCTGAGTCGGAGGAGTCTTTAGGATAAACGGCGGAAGCGCGCCGCCGACGGAAGGAGGTCCCCGCTTGCGCGAGGACGAGGACGACGAACAAGTACGCCATGCGCCTGAAAGCGAGCATGGCGCATGAAAACGACGTCAGGAAAACTTCGCGTTTAGCTCGGCGAGCGCCTCATCAATAATGCCCAGCGCCAGCGTCGCCTCATCCTCGGTCACGATACAGGGCGGCACCACGTGCAGGCGGTTTTCGGCGACGAACCCCAGCAGCCCCTTCTCCAGCAGGCGGGTTTTAAATTCGCCCATGGCGGAAGCCGGCAACGGCGTTTTAGCGATCGGATCGGATACCAGCTCCAATGCATGGAACAGGCCGATACCGCGCACCTCGCCGACGATGGCGTATTTCTCCCCCAGCGCCCGCAGGCCGGCGGCCAGAACCCCGTCGCCGATCCGCGCGGCGTTTTCGACGATGTTTTCTTCCTCCATGGCGTCCAGCGTCGCCACAATGGCGGCCATCGCCAGGGGATGCCCGGAATAGGTCAGCCCGCCGGGGAACAGGCGCGTATCAAAGAAATGAGCGATGGGATCGGCGATCAGCACGCCGCCCGCCGGCACATAGCCGGAGTTCACCCCCTTGGCGAAGGTGATCAAATCCGGCTCGACGCCGTAATGCTCAAAGGTAAACCAGGCACCCGTACGGCCGAAACCGGCCATCACCTCATCCAGGATCAGCATAATGCCGAACTCGTCGGCCAGCGCCCGTACGCCGGGTAAATAACCGGCGGGCGGAACCAGTATTCCCGCCGTGCCCGGAATGGTTTCCAGCAGAATGGCGGCAATGGTGTTGGGGCCCTCGCTCTCGATGATGCGCCGCAGATGATGCAGCGCCGCGTCGCACTCCTGCTGCGCCGTTTGCGCCAGAAACTCGCTGCGATAGAGATAGGGCGTGAAAAAATGGATATGGCCGCGGGAATACTCATTGGGCAGACGCCGCCAGTCGCCGGTGGCGCCAATCGCGCTGCCGGTATTGCCGTGATACGAACGGTAGCCGGAGAGAATTTTCTCTTTTCCGGTAAACAGGCGCGCCATGCGGATGGCGTTTTCATTGGCATCCGCCCCGGCGTTGGTGAAAAACACCTTGCTGAATTTATCCGGCGCGCGGGCGACGATACGTCTGGCCGCCTCGCCGCGGGCCAGATTGGCCGTGGACGGGGCGATGGTCGTCAACGAATCGGCCTGGGCCTTGATCGCCGCAATCACCTTCGGATGCTGATGGCCGATATTGGTGTTCACCAACTGGCTGCTGAAATCCAGATAGGTATTGCCGTCATAATCCCACAGCCGGCATCCCTCTCCGCCGGCAATCACCAGCGGGTTCAGCGCGCCCTGCGCCGACCAGGAGTGAAAAACATACTCTCTGTCCAACCGGCGGACTTCATCATTAGACAACGCGACTTCATTTTTCAGGGTCATCTTCTCATCCTCATGGTTACGCGGGCATCGGCTGGCGCCGGCCGCGTTGCATTCATTTCATCTCGTCGAAACCAGACTAGGGACAAAAACGGCGACGGGGATAGAGCCAGATAGCGAATAACCCTGAGCCAGTTTGTCCCACAGATTCCGTGCAACTGGCCCTGTGAGAGAGGTTTTCCACTCCGTAAAGTGAAAATGGACGGGCATCACACCGGCCCGCGCCGTAGGCAAAACCGTTTTATCCAACTTTAGAGGGACGTTTTCAATGCAGAATATTGTGTTTATCACCGGGGCGACATCCGGATTCGGTCACGCGGCGGCGCACCATTTTGCCGCCAAGGGGTGGTCGCTGATCCTTACCGGACGGCGGGAAGCGCGATTGAAAGCACTGTCGGACGAACTGTCGGGCCTGGTTCCGGTTTACTATTCCACGCTGGACGTGCGGGATGCGCAGGCGGTCAAACGGCTGGTCGATGCGCTGCCGGCCGACTTCAAGGCGGTAAAAACGCTGGTTAACAACGCCGGCCTGGCGCTGGCGCCTTACCCGGCGCAAAAGGTGCCGCTGGAGGACTGGCACACCATGATCGACACCAACGTCACCGGGCTGGTGAATGTCACCCATGCGCTATTGCCGACGCTGATCGCCACCGGCAAAGGGGCCAGCATCATCAATATCGGCTCCATCGCCGGGCAGTGGCCGTATCCCGGCAGCCACGTCTACGGCGCCTCAAAGGCGTTCGTCAAACAGTTCAGCTATAACCTGCGCTGCGACCTGCAAGGCACCGGCGTAAGGGTCACCGATCTGGCTCCCGGCATCGCGGAAACCGAATTTACGCTGGTGCGAACCAAGGGCGACCAGGCGGCGTCAGACCAGCTGTACCGGGGTACCACCCCGCTTAGCGCGCAGGATATCGCCGAACAGATCTATACGGTCGCCACCCTGCCCGACCATATGAACATCAACCGCATCGAAATCATGCCGGTGCGCCAGGCGTGGTCCCCCTTCGCCATCGACCGCGACTGACCGCGCGGCGCTGAGACTCTCCCCGCTCCCGCACTGCCATATCGCCCATGGCAGTGTTTCCCTTTCCGCTATCTTTATCCCGATACGCCATTCAGGTATGCAATTTGCTTGTCTCTGCGGTATGGGTTGTTGAACGGGGGAGCGGGAAATGATTGATCACTGTCTGTATATCGATTTCGTACCGACCAGAAGCCTGCAGGAACAGCTGCGGGAAACGCTGGTCGCCTCGATTCTCGCCGGGGTGTTTCCCATCGACGAGCCCTTGCCTTCCTGCCGTAAGCTATCGTGTCAGTTGAATATTTCCCGCAATACGGTGGCGCTGGTCTACGAAAGCCTGCTTAACGACGGCTACCTGATCAGCCGCCCGCGCAGCGGCTATTACCTGCATCCGGACTATCACCAGACCGACGCCCTGCCGGATGCCGCCCATGACGGCGCCCGGTCGGACGCCGCGCCGCAAGCACCGGAATGGAGCAAACGGTTCAATCACTGCCCCAGCAACTATCTGGCGATCCTGAAACCCGGCCAGTGGATGGATTATCCCTATCCCTTTATCTACGGCCAGCCGAATACGCAGCTGTTCCCGCTGGAGCAGTGGCGGGAGACGACGCGCAAAGTGATGGGAAGCCGTCACGACCAAGGCTGGCTGTACGATAATATCGACCAGGACGTCACGCTGCTGGTTGAACAGGTGCGTAAGCGTATCCTGCCGAAACGGGGCATCATCGCCCGCGGCGACGAAATCCTTATCACCATGGGCTCGCAGAACGCGCTCTATCTGCTCGCCCGGCTGCTGCTGAATAAAAACACCCGCATCGGGGTGGAAAATCCGGTGTTCCGCGAAGCCATTAATACCTTTTCGCTCCAGGACGCGCCGATTATTCCGCACGCGCTGGACAGCGAAGGGATACGGCTAACCGAGGCGTCCCGCGGCTGCGACTATTTTTATGTTACCCCCAGCCATCAGGCGCCGACCGGGATCAGCATGAGCAATGCCCGTAAAACGCGGCTGCTGGAACACGCCCGTGAACACGACCAGATCATTATTGAAGATGATTACGACTCGGAAAGCAGTTTCGATCCCCACCCCGGCGCCGCCCTGAAAGCCGGCGACATCCACAACCGGGTAATTTACGTCAGCAGCCTGTCGAAGTCGCTGTCGCCGGGGCTGCGCCTGGGCTATGTGGTGGCGCCCGCCGAACTGATTGACGAGCTGCGCGCGCTGCGCAGGCTGGTCTACCGCCATCCCCCCACCAGCATCCAGCATCAGATGGCCCATTTTCTGGCGCAGGGCTATTACGAAACCTATCTGCACCGCTACCGCGCGGACTCCGCCAGACGCTGGAATATTCTCAACGATGCGCTGAACGCCTACCTGCCCGAATGCTCGCGCATTCCCGGCAGCGCCCCCGCCAACGCCTTCTGGATACGCACCCCGGAGGCGATCGATACGCAGCAGCTGGCGTGGCGCGCCGCCCACGCCGGGGTACTGATCGAACCGGGTCAGGCCCATTTTCTCGACAGCCGTCCGCCGGAAAACTATTTCCGCCTGGGATTCCACGCCATCCAAACCGAACGGATTGAACCCGGCGTCGCCCGGCTGGCCGAGGCGTTCCACCTTACCCGCTCGGCCCATCGCCGCTAGCGTTAACTGCCGGTTGTCACAAAATCAACGGCGTCTACCAGCACATCCGCCGCGGGTATTAAACTCCCGCAGTTGGTCGGGTTACCCGTAATCCCTTACTACTACGCGGTATTCCATTTTCTGTGACAAAGCGATTCATCGCCTTGATGGCTTCCTGGTTCTCTTCAAGCCAGCGGGCCTGTTCCAGCTCCCTCACTTTCGCAGCCAGGGCTTCGCCGGCGATCAATGGAAGAGGCGTGGGACAGCGATAACCCATTAACTGGAGTGCGCGGGCTGAACGCCCTGCTCGTCCTGATCGACCGCGAAGCAGGCCACCTGCTGTTCGCCGTAGGTTTTCAACTGCGGCTGAAGCTGGGTACAGGTGCTGAAGCAGCGCCGGCAGCGGGCGTTGAACGCGCAGCCCGGCGGCGGATTCAGCGGACTGGGCAACTCGCCGACCAGCTTGATGCGCTCGCGGCGTAAATCCGGGTTCAGCCGGGGCGTCGCCGACAGCAGCGCCTGGGTATAGGGGTGGCGCGGATTATTGAAAATGGCCTCTTTGCTGCCTTTTTCCACGCAGCGCCCCAGGTACATCACCATCACTTCGTCGGCGATATGCTCGACCACCGACAGATCGTGGGAGATAAAGACGTAAGACAGCCCCATATCCTGCTGCAAATCCATCATCAGATTCAGCACCTGCGCCCGCACGGAGACATCCAGCGCCGAGACCGGTTCGTCGGCGATCACCACGTCCGGGTCGAGCATCAGGCCGCGGGCGATGGCGATGCGCTGCCGCTGCCCGCCGGAAAACATATGCGGATAGCGGTCGTAATGCTCGGTTTTCAACCCCACCTTCGCCATCATCGCCAGCGCTTTTTCACGGCGCTCGGCTTTTGACAACGAGGTGTTGATCAGCAGCGGCTCTTCCAGGATCTGACCGACTTTTTTACGCGGGTTGAGCGATCCGTAAGGATTCTGAAAGACGATCTGGATCTTCTGGCGGCGCAGCTTTTCCGCCGTCTGATCCGGCTTAAGCAGATCCTGCCCCTGATAGTAAAGTTCGCCGCCGGAAGGGATTTCGATCATCGTCAGCAGGCGGCCCAGCGTCGACTTGCCGCAGCCGGACTCCCCGACCACCGCCAGCGTTTTCCCCCGTTCCAGAGTGAAGGAGACGCCGTCCAGCGCCTTGACCATTCTCTCCGGCGCGAAGAAGCCTTTTTTCACCGGATAATGTTTCTTCAAATCGATCGCATCCAGCAAATGCGGCGGCGATGTAAGGTTATTCGGGTTCATACGCTTGGCCTCCCCGCATCATCCAGCGGCGTGTGACATTTCACCTGACGTCCGGGTATCGCGCGCAGTTCGGGCTCTTCCCGACGGCAGCGATCGTTGGCGTAGGGGCAGCGCGGGTTCAGCAGACAGCCGTCGGGGCGGTCATATTTCCCCGGCACCACGCCCGGCAGCGACGCCAGGCGCGCTTTATCGCTCGCAAACTCCGGCAGGGCGCGCAGCAGCGCCTGGGTGTAGGGATGGCGCGGCGCGCGAAAAATATCCGTCGCCTTGCCCGTCTCCACCACCTGCCCGGCATACATCACGATGATCTGCTGCGCCGCTTCCGCCACCAGCGCCAGGTCGTGGGTGATCAGGATCAGCGCCATATTCTCGCGCTGCTGCAGCTCCAGCAGCAGTTCGATAATCTGCGCCTGAATGGTGACGTCCAGCGCCGTGGTCGGTTCGTCCGCAATCAGCAGCTTGGGCCGACAGGCGATGGCCATGGCGATCATCACCCGCTGGCTCATCCCGCCGGAAAGCTGATGGGGATACACATCCAGCCGGGACTGCGGGTCGGGAATACCCACCAGCGTCAGCAGATCCACCGCGCGCTGGCGGCGGGTTCTGCGGTTGCCGCCCTGATGCACCTTGATGGCTTCCATAATCTGGAATCCCACGGTGTAACAGGGGTTCAGGCTGGTCATCGGGTCCTGAAAAATCATCGCCACTTCCGCCCCGACCAGCTGACGCCGCTCTTTCTCGGCGATGCGCGTTAAATCACGCTGGTCGAACTCCAGCTTGTCGGCCATCACTTTGCCGGGATAATCGATCAAGCCCATAATCGCCAGCGAGCTGACCGACTTGCCGGAGCCGGACTCGCCGACGATGCCCACCACCTGCCCTTGTTCCACCTGATAGCTGATGCGGTCGACCGCGCGAAACGGCACGTCCTCATCGCCAAAGTGAACCGACAGTTTCTCTATATTGAGTAAAGCCATCTCTCTACCTCTGCTACTGCTTGAGTTTGGGGTCGAGAGCGTCACGCAGGCCGTCCCCCATCAGGTTAAATGCCAATACCGTCAGTAAAATCGCCAGGCCGGGGAAGGTCACCACCCACCAGGCGCTCTGCGCGAACTGCAACACGTCGGAAAGCATGGTGCCCCACTCGGGCGTCGGCGGCTGCGCGCCCATACCGAGGAAACCCAGAGCAGCCATATCGAGAATGGCGTTGGAAAAGCCAAGCGATGCCTGCACGATCAACGGCGCCAGGCAGTTTGGCAAAATATTGACGAACATCTGACGCGCCGCGCCGGCGCCCGCCACGCTTGAAGCCGTCACATAATCACGGTTCACCTCGACCAGCACCGCGGCGCGGGTCAGGCGGACGTAGTGCGGCAGGGCGACAAAGGTCAGCGCCAGCGAGGCGTTGACAATCGACGGCCCGAAGACCGCCACCAGCACCAGCGCCAACAGCAGGCTGGGCAGCGCCAGCATGATATCGACGACACGCATGATGACGGCGTCGATCACGCCGCCGAAATACCCCGCCAGCAGGCCGAAAATCACCCCCAGAATCAGCGACAGCACCACCACCAGACAGCCCACCAGCAGCGACAGGCGGGCGCCGTACATCAGGCGGGACAACACGTCGCGGCCGACGTCGTCGGTGCCCAGAATAAACTTCCAGCTTCCGCCCTCCTGCCACACCGGCGGATTAAGCAATGCATCGCGAAACTGCTCGGATGGCGCATGCGGCGCCAGTACATTCGCGCCAACGGCGATAATCAGCATCAGCACCACATAGGCCATGCCGATCACCGCCCCTTTGTTGCGTTTAAAATAGTGCCAGAACTCCTGGATTGGGGTCATCGGCCTGGGCGCGCCATTGACCACGACCGGTTCAGTAACCTGTGTCATCTCAGCCTCCCCCCTATTTCCTATGACGGATGCGCGGATTCACCACGCCGTAAAGTACATCCACCAGCAGGTTGACCAGAATAATCATGGTGGCCACCAGCAGCACGCCCCCCTGCACCACCGGATAATCACGGCGCTGCAGGGCATCGATCAGCCAGCGCCCCAGCCCCGGCCAGGAGAAGATGGTTTCCGTCAGGATGGCGCCGGCCAGCATGGTGCCGACCTGCAGCCCGATAACCGTCACCACCGGCAGCATGGCGTTACGCAACGCGTGCACCACGATCACCCGCAGGCGGCTCAGCCCTTTGGCGCGGGCGGTGCGGATATAATCCTCGCCCAGCACTTCCAGCATGGCGGAACGCGTCATACGCACGATCACCGCCAGCGGAATGGTGCCCAGCACCACGGCGGGCAGGATCATATGCTGCACCGCATCGGCGAAGTCGCCCGGCTCGCCCCAGAAAAGGGTATCGATCAGCATAAACCCGGTAAGGGGCATGCTTTCATCCAGAAAAACCGTATCGCCGATACGTCCCGACACCGGCGTCAGGTTGAGGTGGACCGAAACCAGCATGATCAGCATCATGCCCCACCAGAAAATGGGCATGGAATAACCGGTCAATGCCAGCCCGACGGAGGCGTGATCGAAGATTGAACCGCGTTTCACCGCCGCCAGCACGCCGACGGGGATCCCCACGCTGACGGCAAAAATCATCGCGCAGACGCCCAATTCCAGCGTCGCCTTAAAGCGCGGGACGAACTCCTCCCACACCGGAATGCGGCTCTTGAGGGACGTTCCCAGATCGCCGTGCAATACGCCGGTAATATAATTCACGTACTGTTGCCACAGCGGCTTATCCAGCCCCAATTCGGACATTAATTGCGCGTGGCGCTCGGCGGAAATTCCGCGCTCCCCGGCCATAATCATCACCGGGTCGCCCGGGATCATATGCACAAAAGCAAAAGTCAGTAGGGTGATACCGATAAACGTTGGGATAACCAGCCCCAAACGCCGGAGTATGAACTGCAACATATCCCGAACTCTCTATAAGTGCCCGACGGCTCATCGGCTACCGGGCTTATTTATGCTCACATCTGCAATTTGACGGGCACAAAGCCTTGCCTGCGCACATCGTCGACGACGCGGCGCAGGCAAGGCCCGGAGATTGCCCATAAAATGACGGGTTGAGAATTAATCCAGCGACACGTTGTTGAAACTGTGTACGCCGCGCGGCTCGATCACGTAGCCCTTCACATTTTTACGGATCGGCTCATACACGGTGGAGTGCGCCACGATCAGCGCCGGAGCCTGATCGTGCATCACCACCTGCGACTGCTTGTACAGTTCGATGCGTTTTGCATGATCGGATACCGAACGCGCCGGCTGGATCAGATCTTCAAACGGTTTGTAACACCATTTGGAGTAGTTGGAGCCTCTTTCCGCCGCGTCGCAGCTGAACAAGGTGGCGAAGAAGTTATCCGGATCGCCGTTGTCGCCGGTCCAGCCCATCAGCACCGTCTGGTGCTCGCCGTCTTTGGCGCGCTTCAGGTACTCGCCCCACTCATAGGTGACGATCTTGGCCTGCACGCCGATTTTCGCCCAGTCGGACTGGATCATTTCCGCCATACGACGGGCGTTCGGGTTATACGGCCGCTGTACCGGCATCGCCCACAGATCGATGGTGAAACCGTCCGCCACGCCCGCTTCTTTCAGCAGCGCCTTGGCTTTTTCCGGATCGTAGCTGTAGTCCTGAATATCGTCGTTATAGCCCCACATGGTCGGCGGGATCAGATTTTTCGCCGCCTGCCCCGCGCCCTGGTAGACCGCCTCGATAATGGCGGACTTGTTTACCGCATAGGTCAGCGCCTGACGGACCTTCACCTCATCCAGCGGTTTTTTCTGCACGTTGAACGCCAGATACCCGACGTTAAGCCCCGGTTTTTCCAGCAGCGTGATGTTTTTATCCTGCTTCATGCGCGCCAGATCGGCCGGATTTGGGTAGGCCATAATCTGGCATTCATTTTTTTGCAGTTTGGCGTAACGCACGGAAGCGTCCGGCGTGATGGAGAACACCAGGCGGTCAACGCCCGGTTTTTTGCCCCAGAATCCAGGGAAGGCGGTATACAGAATGCGCGAATCTTTCTGGTATTGCTGCAACTTAAACGGCCCGGTGCCGATGGGATTCAGGTCGATTTTTTCCGGCGTGCCGGCTTTTAACAGCTTATCGCCGTATTCCGCCGACTGAATGGAGGCGAAATCCATCGCCAGGTCGGCCAGGAAAGGCGCTTCCGGACGGGTCAGCGTGAAGCGGACGGTGTAATCATCCACTTTTTCAACCTTGTCGATCAGATCCGGCATTCCCATGCCCTGATAGTACTCATAGCCGCCGCCGGACACTTTATGATAGGGGTGGTTCGCATCCTGCTGACGCAGGAAGGAAAACAGCACGTCGTCGGCATTGAAATCGCGGGACGGTTTAAAGTCTTTATTATCCTGCCACTTCACCCCTTTGCGCAGGTGAAAGGTATAGGTTTTACCATCTTCGCTGATGTCCCACTTCTCGGCCAGACCCGGTTCAATATCGGTGGTGCCGCTTTTGAATTCGATCAGGCGGTTGTAGATAGGAATAGAGCTGGCGTCGAACGTGGTGCCGGCGGTAAACAGCTGCGGGTTAAACCCTTCCGGCGAGCCTTCTGAACAATAGACGAGGGTTTTAGCCTGTAACCCGGCGGCGACAGACATGGCCAGCAAGCCAAGCCCAAGCTTCAAAACCCTTGATTTAGCCAAGGAATTTCTCATTATTTGTGCTCCATTATGGATGATGATGTTGTGCGTACATACGGCCGGACCGGTATTTTTAAATGTTATGGCCCGTACCTCTTGCCCGAAGGCACCAATTAAAATGACGGAGGAAGACCCCGGAACAGGGTGCAGGAGAACCCACGGCATCCGGTAAAGGCGTGGAATGTTTCAGGCATCTGCTGTTTTCTTCCCTATGGCATCCTAAATCTGTCAACAGATCACAGTGACGTCAATACAAGCTGTAGGGATTTACAAACGCGGAGGGAACGATTGGGCAAATTAAAATATAACATTTATGAAATAATAAGGAATTATATTTCATATAATATCTAGAAATCAGTGATATAAACCATAAATATATCTTAGAAAAGAAATTATCACCATTAAAAAAACTATAATAAATCGCTATGACTTGGCCAATATATAAGCACTATTTTTGGCTAAAAACCTTAACAGCAGGTGAAAACTCTGCCAATAAATGGGCGGCAGGATAAAATTTACCCGTTCCCAATAGACTATCTACGCTTCATAAAAAAACTTTATCGCTCGCCTGCGCCGCAGGGTTCAACCTATGCCGGCCAACACGTTCCCGCCGTTTCCCGGCGGCCGGGTCAGCAGAGTCAGATTTAGTTGTTAATATGAATAATTTCAATGAGGAAGCATCCCTGTTCATTATTTGCGCCCTGATTCGAGAATAATTTAGATTTTTATCGATAAAAATACTTTCATTAATGTCCATATCGCATATTTACTTATTTTTATAATGTGCTATTTTTATTTCATGCTTATCGTCAGACCTGTCTTCACTCCTCGAAATCCTCCTTCAACACCGCTCATAGCATTATTTAATTACAAAAAAATGATATAAGTTATTTAAAAAGGAGTTGCTGATAAGTTCACAAATCATGAAATAACATATTATTTTTAACATTCCCTCATGCTAGATTACCAACAATAAAAATACGCGTTAAATAACCTCTACCATTTTTAGTTTTTTGTTACGTATTGATAGAAAACAAAAAAATGGATTTTTTTACTTTCTGAAAATAAACACAGGTCTTTCCTGTACCGTACTGTTCTAGCAGGGTGAATACAATGAAAAAAACTGAAGCTGATATTCTAAGCGAGAAAGATCTTGCTATAGAAACATCGACATCTCTGTCGTTTATAGATGCTATTTTCAAAAAGAAAATCGGATCCGTTCCTATCCCTCTTTTTATTGCCATCGCGGCGATTGTTTTTATTGCCGCCTATGCGGGGTACCTACCGAGAAACATGATCGGCGGTTTCGCCGTCATTATGAGCATGGGATTCCTGCTGGCGCATATCGGGCATAAAATCCCGGTTTTTAAAGATATCGGCGGCCCGGCCATTCTCTGTCTGATGGTGCCTTCCATTCTGGTGTATTTTCATCTATTCAATGACAACACCATGAAAACCGTTCACCTGCTGATGAAAGAGGCCAATTTCCTCTATTTCGTCATCGCCTGTCTGGTGGTCGGCAGCATCCTGGGCATGAACCGGAAAATCCTGATTCAGGGCATGATCCGGATGTTCGTTCCGCTGGTGGTGGGTACGGCGACGGCTCTGGGAACCGGCCTGCTGGTCGGCAAACTCTGCGGCTACAGCTTCTACCATACCTTCTTTTTCATCATCGTTCCGATTATCGGCGGCGGCATCGGCGAAGGCATCCTGCCGTTGTCGCTGGCCTACTCCGCCATTTTAGGGGAAACGCCGGACGTCTACGTCGCGCAGCTGGCGCCGGCCGCCGTCGTCGGCAACATCTTCGCCATTTTCTGCGCCGGCATCCTGTCTCGTCTCGGCCTGCGTCGCAAGGACCTGAACGGCGAGGGCCGTCTGGTTCGCAGCGATGAAGACAATGCGATATTCGCCGTAACCGAAACGCCTAAACCGGTTGATTTCCACCTGATGGGCGGCGGCTTGCTGATGATCTGCGCATTTTTCATCGTCGGCGGTCTGTTTGAAAAACTGGTGCATATCCCAGGGCCGGTGCTGATGATTCTGATCGCCGTATTCTGCAAATACAGCCGCGTGATTCCCGCCACGATGGAAACGGGCGCGCACAGCGTTTACAAATTCGTCTCCAGTTCGCTGGTATGGCCGCTGATGATTGGCCTGGGCATGCTGTATATCCCGCTGGAAAGCGTGGTGTCGGTCTTTTCCATCGGCTATGTCATCGTTTGTGGTTCCGTGGTGCTTTCCATGGCGCTGGTGAGCTTTTTTATCGCGCCTTATCTGAATATGTATCCGATAGAAGCGTCCATCGTCACCACTTGTCATAGCGGGCTGGGCGGAACCGGCGACGTCGCCATTCTTTCCGCCTCCAACCGTATGTCGCTGATGCCTTTCGCCCAGATCGCCACCCGTATCGGCGGCGCGTCAACCGTGATCGGCGCCACGCTGCTGCTGAACTGGATCATCTAATTTAACCGCCAATCTCCTGTAGTCGGGCCGGTCAGCTTTGCTGACCGGCCTGTTTATTTTCCGCCGAAACCGTGACCATCCCCCCCTGTTTCTGGTTATATATAGCCATAGCGGCGGAAAAGGTAAGCTGATGAAGACAGCGGGCCTTTTTCCCGGTAAAGACTATTGCAATCCGATGGGAGATAGACGCTATGTATCAATATGCCCTGGTGGGCGATGTTGGCGGAACAAACGCGCGCCTGGCGCTCTGCGCCCTGGAAAGCGGCGAAATATCGGGCAACAGACATTATGCCGTGGCGGATCACGACAGCCTGGAAACGGTTATCCGGCTTTTTCTGGCCGAACACCCCGCGCTGAACGTCAAACAAGGCTGTATCGCCATTGCCTGCCCCGTCGCCGGCGACTGGGTGGCGATGACCAACCATCACTGGGCCTTTTCCATCATAGAACAGACCCGCAGCCTGAATTTTGACCGTCTGGACATTATCAATGACTTCACCGCCGTCAGTATGGCCATCCCGGCGCTCAAGGCGAACGATGTGATCCAGTTCGGCGGCAAGCTGGCCATAGCGGATAAACCGGTTGCGATTTACGGCGCGGGCACCGGGCTGGGGGTGGCCCATCTCCTGCCGGCGGACGGTAAATGGATTAGCCTGCCCGGCGAAGGCGGGCACGTGGACTTCGCCCCCAACAGCGAAGAAGAGTCATTAATTCTGCCGATACTGCGCGCTGAATTCGGTCATGTGTCGGCGGAACGCGTTCTGTCCGGCTCCGGCCTCGTCAATCTGTACCGGGCTGTCGTCCTCGCCGACGGCGGAACGCCGCAAGCGCTGACGCCAAAGGACGTGTCGGAAAAGGCGCTGGAAAACAGCTGCGCGGACTGTCGCCGCGCGTTGTCGCTGTTCTGCGCGCTGCTCGGGCGTTTTGGCGGCAATCTGGCGTTAACGCTGGGGACGTTTGGCGGCGTCTATATCGCCGGCGGGATTGTTCCGCGCTTCCTGGATTTCTTCCTCGAATCCGGCTTTCGCGCCGCCTTTGAGGATAAGGGCCGCTTTAAAGGCTATCTGGCCGATATTCCGGTTTTCCTGATCACCCATCCGCACCCCGGTCTGCTGGGCGCCGGAGCCTGGCTGCGGCAGGCAAGCGGCTACAAGTTGTAAACGCGGCGGCAGGGTCGGGAAACGACCCTCGCCCGATTCGTTATTCGCAGTACTGCCGCAGCGCATCCTGTTTTTCCGGCAGCAGCCGGTAAAGATATACCGGCCGGCCGGTAGAACCATAGAGAATGTTAGTGGCAAGAATGCCGGTATCCGCAAGGTAGATCAGGTATTTACGGCATGACACCCGGGAGATGCCAATGGCGTTGGCCAGCATTTCCGTGGAGAACTCCGCGCCCTGGTTTCCCTCAATCCACTCGCACACGGTGCGCAGCGTTAAACTGGTCAGCCCTTTGGGCAGTTTTTTGCGCTCGCCGGCGGGGCTGCTGCTGGTGCGGCGGATCAGGTTATCAATATCGGACTGCGCGACAAAATCACGGTGTTTCAGTAAATTCGCCTCTTCGCGATAAGCCGTCAACGCCTGCTCAAAACGCGAGAACTGGAAAGGCTTAATCAGGTAATCCACCACGCCGTAGTGCAGCGCTTTCTTGATGGTGTACACGTCGCTGGCGGAGGAAATAATGATCACATCCGTCTTTTCACTGAACTCACGGATGGTGGGCAACAAATCCAGCCCGTTGTCCTGCTGCATATAGATATCCAGCAACACCAGATCGATTTCCGAATCCGGCTGCATCAGCAGGTTTCTCGCCTGCTGTAAGGTGGGCACCGTTGCATAACATCTGAACCCGGATACCTGATTCAGATAAGATTTGTTTAATTCTGCAACCATGGCATCGTCATCAACAATCAGTACATTAATCATGGTCAAACAACCTTGCTTGATAAGGAATGTTAACGAAAAACTGGGTATATACCTCAGGTTCCGACTCAAAATCGATGTTTCCGCCGATCTTCTCCAAACTCTGTTTGGTCAGATACAGGCCAATGCCACGGCCGCTGCCTTTGGTGGAAAAACCCTGCTCATAAATACGTTCCTGGTCCGCCAGCGCGATGCCCGGACCGTCATCGCCCACCGTACAGTGCAAACGCCCGTCCTGATGGTGAAAACTCACGCTGATTTCACAATTTTCCTGCCCGTCTATGGCGTCCATCGCATTTTCAATCAGGTTGCCCAATACGGTAATCAATTCATTGGTGGCATCAACGTCGTCCGTGTCCGGCAGCAGGCTCTCTTCGCTGATTGACAGCGTAATGCCGAGATCGCGCGCGCGGTTGATTTTACCCAGCAAAAAACCGGCGATCACCGGCGATTTCACTTTACGGATAATCGAGCCGATTTCCGCCTGATAGTTATTGGCGGTTTTTAAAATATAATCTTCCAGTTGGGAATAATACTTTAAGTGCAGCATTCCCAGTATGACATGCAGCTTGTTCATAAACTCATGCGACTGCGCCCGCAGGGCGTCCGCATAATATGACATCCCGGTCAAACGCTGCAGCAACTGGCTGATTTCGGTTTTATCGCGAAAGGTGGCGATGGCGCCGATCATATCGCCCTTAACGAATACCGGGATGGTGTTGGTCAGCAACAGATGTCCGTTAACGTTAATTTCTTCATCGCGCCAGGGAGCGCCGTTTTTCAGCACCTGTTTCAGGTGCAGATGTTCCAGCCACTGTTCGCTGATGCTTTCGGCCGCTTTACCGCCGCCCGGCAGGCCCTGTCGAAAGAGTCGTTTGGCCTCGTCATTGATTACCGTGATGCGCGCATGCTGATCAACCGCGATAACCCCTTCCTTGATTTGTTTTAACATCGCATTGCGCTGCTCAAACAGATTGGAGATCTCAAACGGCTCAAAACCCAGCATGATTCGTTTGAGTATTTTCACTAAAATCAAGGTGCCCAACCAGCCAACCAGCGCCCCCGCCAGAATAGCCCAGGGGATCATCCAGCGGTTCTCGTTAATGACGTTTTGCACGCTGGTCAGCGCGATGCCCAACGCCACCACGCCGACCTGCCGGTTGCCGTCAAAAACCGGGGCAAAAACCCGCAGCGCCGGATCGAGCGTACCGCGGTTAATGGCGGTGTTTTCCATCCCCAGCAGGGCGGGATAAATATCGCGGCCCGAAAAATATTCGCCAATGCGTTCCGGTTCCGGATGAGTATGGCGAATGGTATCCATATCGGTGACGGTCACGAAAAGCAGCTGATTACGCAAACGGATAATTTCCGCCGTCTTCTGCACGACATCCGGTTTTCCAATCCCTTTCAGCTCGTCGATGACCATGGGCGAGGCGGCGAAAGTGCGGGCGATGGCGAATGCCTTTTCCCGCAGGTTATCCTCCGATAACTGATTAATGCGAAAAAACAGTAAGGCGTACACCACCAGCAGCACGGCGCCAAGCACCGCCGAAACCATCAGAAACACCGACGTTCCCAACTTCAGCGGTGTTTTTTTCTTACTCATGTCGCTCTCCGGAATAACCATCATGACACCGTTATCTTATACTGTTTCATCGCTTTTCGCGTGTTGGGATAAACACAAAGCGCTCTCCACCACCGGGTGACGGAGAGCGCCGTATCAGGACGATGTTAAAGATAAGGGACGTTCCGGCCTTACCAGAAACCGAGTAGTTTCCACCACATGCCGCCCACGCCCAGCCAGATCGGTATCACCACCAGACCGACCAGGAAACCGATCTTCCACCAGGTGCTCAACGGCATATAACCGCAGCCGAAAAGAATCGGCGCCGGGCCGCTGGAGTAATGGGTGGTGGACATAAACAGGTTACTGAAGAAACCGAACACCAGCACCGTCAGCATCGGAGGCGCGCCCGCCGCCAGGGCAATCGACACGAAAATCGCATACATCGCGCTGATATGGGCAATCGCGCTCGCCATCAGATAGTGGCTATAGTAGTAAACCAGCAGCAGCAGACCGAGCATCGGCAACCAATGCATACCGCTCACGGCGTCGCCCGCCAGCCCGCCAAGCCAGGCGATCAGGCCCATCTTGTTCAACTGACCCGCCAGCGTCATCAGCACGGCGAACCAGACCACGGTATGCCAGGCTTCTTTTTCACTGACCACGTCGTCCCAGCTCAGCGCCCGGCTCAGCAGCAGCACGCTCAGGCCAGCCAGCGCCGTCAGCGTCGCGTCGATATTCAGCGTCGACCCCAGCACCCAGAACGTCACCAGCCCCAGGAATACCCCCAGGACGATCCATTCATTGCGGCTCATCGCCCCCATTTCACGCAGACGCTCCACCGCGATGGCGCGCATTTCCGACGTTTTCTTCAGTTCCGGCGGATAGAAGCGGTAAATCAGATAGGGGATCAACGCCAGAGAGAGGAAACCGGGCAGCAGCGTTGCCAGCGCCCAGTCGGTCCAACTGATATGAATACCGAACTGGGAAGCCAGTTTAGCCACCATCGGGTTACCGGCCATGGAGGTCATAAACATGGCGGAAGTCACGGCGTTGCACTGGAAAATGGACTGCACCAGAAAGGCGCCGATGCGCCGCTGCGTGCCCTTTTCCGGCGTAGAGTCATAGGCTTCGGAAATAGAGCGGAACAGCGGAGTAATAATCCCGCCGCAGCGCGCCGACGTTGAAGGCATGGCCGGAGCGAACAGCAGGTCGGTGAACACCAGCCCGTAAGCCAGCCCCAGCGAGCTGTTGCCCAGCTTGCTGATAAACAGCAAACCGATACGCCGGCCAAAACCGGTTTTAATAAAGCCGCGGGAAATAAAGAAGGCGCAGGCGATCATCCAGATAGTCGGATCGCTGAAACCGGTCAGCACTTCTTTAATCGATAATAACCCCAGAATGGCGACCGACGTCAGGCTGAACATCGCCATCGCGCCCAAAGGGTAAGGGGAAAGGATCAGGCCGACCACCGTGGCAATAAAAATCGCCATCAGGTGCCAGGCATCGGGTTTAACGCCGGCAGGAACCGGGAGCATCCACAGCCCGCCGGCAATACAAATTATAATCAGAAGCTTTAACAACCTGCTATTATTCGCAGACATAACTACACCACTCTTTATTAAAACGGAATTCGTTAAGTTACAACGGATGTCCCGAGCGGAGGAGTTGGCGTTTCGTTATTCTTCCTTCATCACCCTGCAGGTTAATACGGCATTAACTAGCGCAACAGGAAACATCAGCAGAAAAAAAGGCGAGAAAAAGGGGTCAGGGAGCTTGCTCGCCCTATAAAATCAAGTAACTAATGGAAATATAGTATTATAACACCCTGTGAAATCAGGATTACTTTAGTTACCAAAGTGGTTTATTAAGTTAATTATCAAGCTATTAATTTCATTGAGAAATCATTCAATATTAAAACCAATATCACACAACAATTAAAGAACATAAAATTAACCTGGTCAATTTTCGGTAAAAAAAATATAAAACCTTAGTGTTTGCAAGGATAAAAAATTACCCACGCCGACAATAATGAATATATTTTTATGTCAATTTACCTTGCTATTCATCGCCATAAAAAAACGCCGGGAGCGTTTTTCAACGTCGCTTGCGACGGCCTGAAAGGTGGCGGGCAGGACGCCCGCCATAAAAAATAGCCGGGGGAGAGGTGAAGTCTCTCCCCCGGCTATATTTCCCGTCGCAACGCAACCCTCGCCCGACCGCGCGTTGGTCACATCGCCCAAAACAGCACCGCCAGCAGCTGCGGCGATATAATGCGCAGAAACATCGCCAACGGATACACCGTGGCATAAGACAACGCCGCCGCGCCGCTGGTGGGATGCAGCCCATTGGCGAACGCCAGCGCCGGAGGATCCGTCATTGACCCGGACAGCATGCCGCACAGGGTGAGATAATTCATTTTGCCGACGGTGCGCGCCAGCACCCCGACAATCAACAACGGAACAATGGTGATTAACACGCCGTAACCGATCCACCATACGCCGTCGCCGTGCAACAGCGTGGTCATAAAATCGCCGCCCGACTTCAGCCCGACAACCGACAGAAACAGCACAATACCCAGCTCTCGCAAGGCGAGGTTGGCGCTGGGGGGCATAAACCAATAGAGTTTACCGATACCGCCGATACGCCCCAGAATCAGGGCGATCACCAGCGGTCCGCCGGCCAGCCCCAGCCGCAGGGCTACCGGAAAACCGGGGATAAACAGCGGGATGGACCCCAGCACTACCCCGAGGCCGATGCCGATAAACACCGGCAGCATTTGTACCTGCTGGAGCTTCTGTTGCGCATTCCCCACAATATCGGCGACCGCGTCAATCGCCGTTTTCCGCCCGACCAGATTGAGAATATCGCCGAATTGCAGGCTGGCATTGTTGCCGGCGATCAGTTCGACGCCGGCGCGGTTAAGGCGGGAAATCACCACATCGTAATTTTGCTTCAGATTCAGTTCGCGGATCTTGCGCCCCAGCACCTTCTCATTGGTCACCACCACCCGCTCTACGTGTAACTCGGTGCCGCGGGTCGACAGCGAGGTATCCACTTCATTACCGATCACCAGCCGCGCCTGTTGCAGATCGCTTTTCGCGCCGACCAGATGCAAATAGTCTCCCAACTGAATAATGGTCGCCGGGGAAGGCACCATCAGTTCATCGCCGCGCTTCAGACGGGAGCATACCACGGTATCGCGGTTCAGAATCGGCACATCCTGAATCGCCAGCCCTTGCAGGTTGGCGTTGGCGACCGACACGTTCATGGTATGCAGCTGTTCATGATGCGTGCCGTTGCTGTTCTCAAACTGTTTCGCCTCTGCATCGATCGCCACGCGGAACAACACGCGCATCAGCCACATCACCAGCAAAATGCCGCAGATGCCCAGCGGATACGCCATGGCGTAGCCCATTCCCATCTGATTGACCAGCGTGGCGCCGGAGCCGAGATCGGTCAGGATTTGCTGGGCGGCGCCCAGCGAGGGCGTGTTGGTGACGGCGCCGGAAAAAATCCCCAGAATAATCGGCAAGGGAACGTCGAAAGCCTTATGGATGATAACGGTCACCACGCAGCCGAGGATTACCGTCAGAATCGCGAAGCCGTTGAGGCGCAGACCGGAAACCCGCAGCGAAGAGAAAAAACCGGGCCCGACCTGAATGCCGATGGTATAAACAAACAGAATTAACCCAAATTCCTGAATAAAATGCAGCATGTCGCTATTCAGCTCGAACTGATAGCGTTGGGCGAAGTGCCCGACGATGATCCCGCCAAACAAGACCCCGCCGATCCCTAACCCTACGCCGTAAATCCGCCAGTTGCCGATCCATAATCCCAGAACCGCCACCAGCGCCAGCATACTAACGGTTAGCGCGATATCACTCATACCCGGTATCCTTGTACGGACGTATCTTTTTGAGAAAAAAGTAAAAACAGGCTATTCGGTTGTACATAAGCGCTTACTGTTATTGATTCTGGCAGAACGGCAGGGCAGGAAACGTGGCGGGCAGCACAAAAAACTTCTAGGATGCGGGCAAACCTTTGTGGTCCACCCCAAGGGGGGGTTTAACTCCTCCCCCGGCGAAGGGGGAGGCTGGGAGGGGGGGAGGGGGGGCGTTCAAACGGCAATTACGACTTATCGTCAGCGGACGGCTGGGTTTCAGCGGACGGCTGGTTTAACGCCGGGCGGCTACTATCGCCAATGGCAATCCGCTGCGGCTGCAACGCTTCCGGCACTTCGCGCACCAGATCGATATGCAGCAACCCGTGTTCAAACTGCGCCGCAGAGACGTGCAGATGCTCCGCCAGCGTAAAGCTCAGGGAAAACGGCTTGAACACCAGCCCCTGATGCAGATATTCCACTTTTCTTTCCGACGGCGTCGGGGTGCCTTTCACCGTGAGGCGCGGGCCTTCCACTTCAATATCCAGTTCGCTTTGCTGGAAACCCGCCAGCGCCAGCGTGATGCGATAGTGATTATCGTCTTTTTTCTCGATGTTATAGGGAGGAAACTCGATAGGTTCCTGGCCCCCCTGCATCGAACTGGCTAATTTGTCGAAACCGATCCACTGACGCAGTAGTGGTGATAAATCATAGTTACGCATACTGTTTACTCCTTCTGTGAAGCGAGACAATCTCTCCCGGCGGCGGCAACGCCTCCGGGTTCGTCCCCATGCGGCGGACGAGGTGTGATAGGTTAATCCGGCTCTTGCATTACTCGGGTAATGAATCACCGCGGACGCTGATAGCGGTTATTTAATTTCGATGCGGCGCGGCTTCATGGTTTCCGGCACGATGCGCTCCAGGTCGATATACAACAAACCGTTTTCCAGATTGGCGCCTTTAATCTGAATATGTTCGGCCAACTGGAACTTGCGCTCAAAATTACGCTCGGCGATACCCTGATATAAATAGTTGCGGGCAGCCGGCTCGCCGACATGCGCCCCTTTTACGATCAACAGGTTGTCGTGCGCGGTAATATCCAGTTCCTGTTCGGAGAAACCGGCGACGGCGATGGCGATACGGTATTGGTTCTCGTCCACCAGCTCGACGTTATACGGGGGATAGCCGCCGTTGCTTTGGCTCTGGCCGGTTTCCAGCAGATTGAACAGGCGATCAAAACCGATAGCGGAGCGATAAAGGGGTGAAAAGTCAGGGTTACGCATAAAACAGCCTCCTAAGGATTCAGCGAGGTATTCACATCAACCTTCCCGCAGGACAGGTCCACGGCCCGGATCGATACCCTTACGGCATATCTTTTTCCCCAGGCTTATCATCAATATGGTAGCGCCGCGCAGACTTTCAATAGGCCGGAAAGAAAAATTAGCGCTTTTCATGCAAAATTCACCGATGAAACGCGTGTTATCACATACACTTAAATTGTGCGATATAAAGCATACCGCAGCGTAAACAACGGAATTGCGCTTATCTGGCGCCATGAGATATAAAATGGGTCAAGGTGCGTTCTCCCTAATGGACGGAAATATGACCATACTGAAAAGCGCTTTATTTTCTTTCATCATCACCGGCATCGGGGTGATGGTCATCAGTGGTTGTTCCAGCGTGATGACGCACACCGGAGCCGATCAGGGCTATTATCCCGGCACGCGCGCCAGTATGGATATGTTGCGTGACGACGACACCAGTTGGGCAATGATGCCGCTGGTGGTCATCGATCTGCCCTTCTCCGCCGTGGCGGATACCCTGTTATTGCCCTATGACTACTACCGGGCCGGCCGGGATAAAAACGCCGTCTCAACGCACGATCGCATCTCACACAGCGAACAGCAGAACCACACCGTCACTTCGCAGAGCGCCACCGCGCCCCACAATCAGCTTTAAGCCTATTCTCCCCTCTTGGCGGCGGACCAATCCTCCGCCCGAATAGTCGCCCCAACGGCGGCTGGCGGCCTCTTGCCGGTCATCGGCGCGAGACCGGCATCCATTTGCGGTTTATGAGAATCGTTATCCTATAAAGTTTATACAATATAAAATATATATTTGATAGCTTGAACCCTGTTCGGTAAACACACCAACGACAACGATACCCAACGCAACCGGCATTGCCCCGCCTGCCAGGCCGCAACGCCATGATGCCAAGGGACGGAACGGTATTTATCAGGGGGTTTTATGTCATGGTTCAATCGTATGTCTCTCTGGGGACGATACACGTTGCTGGTTTTAAGCCTGGCGACGGCGCATTTTCAGGCGGCAGCGGCAACAACGCCGCAACGAGGCGGCACGCTTACGCTGATATTATCCAGCGAACCGTCCACGCTGGTGTCGTTGGCCACGGTGGCGCAGCCGGCGATCGCCGTCAGCGGCAAAGTCAGCGAAGGGTTGCTGACCTACGACTACGATCTCAACCCGCTGCCGCAGCTGGCCACCTCCTGGGAGATCAGTCCCGACGGGAAAAAGTACACCTTTCATTTACGCGAAGGGGTGAAGTGGCATGACGGCCAGGATTTCACCTCGGCGGACGTCGCTTACTCCATCCAGTTACTGAAAAAAGTGCATCCGCGCGCCAGCAGCACTTTCGCCAACGTCGCGGACATCAAAACCCCCGATCCGCTAACCGCGGTATTCGAACTTTCCCATCCGGCCCCCTATTTGCTCAGGGCGTTCGCCGCCGGGGAAACCCCCATCATTCCCAAACATCTTTACGACAAGGCGGGCGCCGATCCGCTGAAAAGCGCCAATAACAACGCCCCCGTCGGCACCGGTCCGTACGTGTTCAGCGAATGGGTGCGCGGCAGCCATATCGTCTACAAACGGAATCCACACTACTGGGATAACCCGAAACCCTATATCGACCAGCTGATTGTGAAATTCTCGCCGGATGCGGTGGTGCGTTCGGTGGCGCTGGAAACGGGCGAGGCCGATATCGCCTACCGTACCCCGGTGGCGCTGAGCGATATCAAACGGCTGAAAGAAGCAGGCAAGCTGGGCTTTGAAACCAAAGGGAACAACTACTCTTACAGCGTGGCGGCGCTGCAATTCAATCTGGACGACTCATACTTTAAGGATCTCAAGGTACGGCAGGCGTTTTCACACGCGATAGATCGCGACGCCCTGCTGCGGGTGGCCTATTTCGGTCATGGCGTGGTCACCGCGTCCCCGATTGCGCCGGGGCTGAAAACCTTCCACGATCCGTCGCCGTCGCCTTATCCGTTCGATATCGACGCGGCCAATCGCCTGCTGGATGAAGCGGGCTACCCGCGCGGGGCGGACGGGGTGCGTTTTCGCATTACTCTCGACTACAACACCTATGACGATGCTTTCCGCCGCATCGCCGACTTTACCCGCTCGTCATTGGCGAAAATCGGCGTGGGGGTAACATTGCGCTCGGCGGATATTTCAACCCACACCAAACGGGTATATACCGATCGTGATTTCTCGTTGTCGATCAACATGTTCGCCAACCTGTACGACCCGACGGTAGGCGTGCAGCGGCTTTACTGGTCGAAAAACTTCCGCATCGGGCTGCCTTTCTCCAATGCCTCTCACTACCATAACCCGGAGGTGGACAGACTGCTGGAAGCGGCGCAGACCGAAAACGACCCGGCGACGCGCATCGCCCAATTTAAGCAATTTCAGCACATCGTCATGCGCGACGCGCCGGATATCAACCTGCTGTCGCCGCTGTTCATCACCATTTACAACCCGCGGGTGCACGATCACTCGCTGACGGCCGACGGTATCGAAGGGAATCTGTCCGGCGTGTGGGTGGAGCCGAAACGCTGAGAAACGCCGCCCGGATCGGCTTAGGGAACAAGGGCCGGTCCGGGCAGGATTAGAACCGGCTATTCGTTCAGCTCGCGCAGCGAGAAACGGGCGCCGTTGAGATGCTGCGATAACAGCGCCGCGCAGCGTTCGCCGTCCTGCTCGATAATCGCCCGCAGGATCTCGCCGTGCTCTTCGGCCACCACCTGCCAGTCGCCGCGGCGATGGTTTAGCTGGTTGCCTTTAAAGCGGGTGCGGTAAAGACGGGCATTGAGATTGGCGTGCACTTCCACCAGCGCCTCATTGTGCGAAGCGCGCACCAGCGCCAGATGAAAGGCCTGATTGGCGTGGAAATAGCGCAGCGATTCGCCGGCCTCGAACGCCGCCATCAGCGCCTGTTCATGCTGTTGCAGCACCTTGATATCGGCCGTCGTGGCGTGCTGCGCCGCCAGTCGTCCCGCCAGCTTTTCCATTTCGGTGTACACCACCAGCATGTTTTCCACTTCCCGCCCATCGAGCGACGCCACCACCACCCGTTTGTTGGGCTTCATATCCACCAAACGCTGGGCGGCGAGCATTTTCAGGGCCTCGCGCAGCGGCGTTTGGGAGATTTGCAAGGTTTCGCAAATCGACTGCACATTGATGGGATCCCCCGGTTTCAGGATGTCCTGAATAATCAGATCCCGCACATAGTCCGCCACCTGATCGGTAAGCGGCCGACGGTCCACGGTTGCCGCAGGAAGCGTGACTGCGCCCTCCCGCTGTGAGTCATTTATCTGTGCCATAGCGCCCTCAATGCGACCAGCATTCCCGTTTCCCGACGCCGTTGATCGCCGCCGGAAAAGCCACGCCGCATATGCAATAAATGGGAATGGATAGCTGATAAAGTTTATACAATATAAAATATATATTTGTTAATTTGACAGCAACTTAGCCAACGCCTGCTGGCTTGTCAACGTCAAAAAACAGAAGGAATTTCCCATGAGCAAGCCCGGCAACAAAAAACCGGTTTCTCTTTCATGGCTTAAACTGGCGGAAGCACCGTTAACGGGCGAAGTCCTGGAAATTATCGAGCGCACGGCGGCCAACGTCGGTCATCGCCGCAACACCCAGCTGATTCTGGCACATAATCCCCCCCTGCTGATAGCGCAGGATGCGCTCAGCAGGGCGTTGAATCAACCGCCAGAGAGCGGGCTGACGCCGCGGGAAAGGGAATTGATCGCGGTGGTGGTCAGCGTGGAGAATCGCTGCGCGCCCTGCGTATTCGCCCATACCGCGACGTTACGCCAAATCAGCGGCGACCCGGTGTGGGTCGGCCAGGTGGAGGTCAACTATCGCCATGCGCCGCTCACCGTCCGCGAACGGGCGCTGGCCGACTATGCCCGGCAAATCACCCAGGCTCCTCAGGATATCGAACCCGCCCATCTGGATGCATTACGCCAGGCGGGGCTGAGCGAACGCGATATTCTGGACGCCGCCGCCATCGCCAGCTATTTCAATTACAGCAACCGCCTGAATAGCGCGCTTGGCGTTAAGCCCAATACCGAAGCCTATCTGGACGCCCGCTGAGATGAGCGCGCCGTTCGACTCGCGCCTGGCTCAGCAATTCGCCGAGCAGAATATCCTGTCGCTCGACGCCCTGCGCCGTCGGCAGAGCATGAAATGGCAACACTACGCGCTCGACGTTCTGCCCGCCTGGGTGGCGGAAATGGATTTCGCTCCGGCCCCGGCCATTACCGATGTGCTGCGCCACTGGTATCAGGATCAGGATACGGGATACCCCTACCGGCAGCGCGGCCGCGCCGAACATGCGCTGGCCCGTTCCTTCAGCCGTTATACGCAGCGGGATTTCGCCTGGGAAACCGATGCGGAAAACGTCCTGGCGGTGAATGAACTGGTGCAGGCGGTTTACCTGCTGATACAGGCGTTCAGCCGGCCCGGCGACGGCATACTGTTGCAGACGCCAACCTACCCGCCCTTTTATCAGGCCGTCGAGGAAACCGGCCGCCGCCTGCAGGCCAGCCCGCTGGTGGATAACGGGCAGGGCTACGAAATCGATTTCGCCCATCTGGAACGGCAGATCGACGCCGACACGCGCATTCTGCTGCTGTGCAACCCGCATAACCCCACGGGGCGCGCCCTGCGCCGCGATGAGCTGGAAAAGCTGGCGGCCCTGGCGGAAGCCTATAATCTGCTGGTGATCGCCGATGAAATCCACGCCGACCTGGTGTTGCCGGGCCGGCGGCACATTCCGTTCGGTTCGCTGCGCCCGGCGCTGGCGGCCCGCACCGTGACCCTGAACTCCGCCAGCAAAAGCTTTAATATCGCCGGACTACGCTGCGGCCTGATGTACTTTGGCGACGGCGCGCTTAAACAACGCTTCACCCGGCAGATCCCCGCCAAAACGCTGGGCTACCCTTCCGGCGTCGGCATCGACGCCACCATGGCGGCCTGGGATCGCGGACAACCCTGGCTGACCGGGCTGCGCCACTATCTGTTTGAACGCCGCGAACAGGTGATCACCACGCTGCGGCAGGCGCTGCCCGCAGTACGGGTTCACGCGCCGCAGGCCACCTATTTCGCCTGGCTCGATCTCGGCGCGCTATCGCTGCCCGCGCCGGCGGGCGGGCACTATCTGCAACACGCCAGGCTGGCGCTCAGCGGCGGAGAAAACTTTATTCCGGGCGGAGAAACGTTCGTCAGGCTCAACTTCGCCACCTCGCAGCAGATTTTGCAGCAGATACTGGAATCGTTGATCAACGCATCGCCGCACTGATACCCGCACCAGAGAGATTACAATGAGTCATCATACCCGTCATACCAGCGCCTCCCCGGCCACCGTGGGGATCCTGATGGTAAAAACGCATTTCCGCCGTTACCTCGGCGATATCGGCAATGCGGATACCTGGTCCTTTCCGGTACGCTACCGCGTGGTGGAAGAAGCCATTCCCCAGCGGATGGGACACCTCCAGCAGCACGATCTGCTGGAGCCGTTTAAACGCGCCGCCCAATCGCTGATTGACGAGGGCGTTGACGGCCTGACCACCAGTTGCGGCTATCTCTCCTATTACCAACAGGAGCTGGCCGCCTGGTCGCCGGTGCCGATCGTCACCAGCAGCCTGCTGCAATACCCGCTGGTACAGCGATTATTGCCCGCGGGCAAGCAGCCGTTGATTCTGACGTTTGACGACAGCACGCTGCGGGGCGATTATCTGGCCAGGGTCGGTATCGATCCGCAGGCCGCCGTCGCCGGTATGCCGCCGGACTCGGAATTCGTCCGTTCCATCCGTTCGGGGGATGACGGCATGCCCTACGCGGTTTTGGAGCGCGAAGTATTGCGAGCCGCCGAGCAGGCGCTGGCGCGCTTTCCCGATAGCGGCGCGCTGGTGCTGGAGTGCACCAACCTGGCGCCGTTTAGCGCCTCGCTGCATGCGCATCTCGGCCTGCCGGTATTCGATACCGTAACATTGGTGAACTGGTTTCAGGCGGCGCTACGGCCCCGCCGCTACGACGGCGGTGAAAAATGGTGCCTGTAATCATACCGGGCGAGCGGACTATCCGCCGCTCGCCACAGGAATAACGGTCAGCTATGAGTCAGCGCTATGACGTTGTGGTTATCGGCGGCGGCATCGTAGGTCACGCCATCGCCTACGGCCTGAGCCAGAAAAAGATCAGCGTGGCCGTTTGCGACGGCGGCGACGGCGACTTCCGGGCGTCGCGCGGCAATTTCGGCCTGGTCTGGGTTCAGGGGAAAGGGTTGACCTGCCCGCCGTATAATGAATTGTCCCGCCTTGCCTCCGCGCAATGGCAGGATTTCGCCCACGGCCTGCAAGCGAAAACCGGCATCGACTGCGGTTTTCGCCGTCCCGGCGGTTTAAACATTTGTCTTACCCCTGATGCGCTGGCGCGGGCCGAACGGGCCATGCGGCAATTACAGCAGGGCAGCCCCCGCTTCAGCTATCAGGTCTGGAACGCGGCGACCTTGCGCCAGCGCGTCCCGGCCATTGCGCCGCGGGTGGCCGGCGCCATCTATTCGCCGCATGACGGCCACGCCAACCCGCTGCTGACGCTGCGCGCCTTGTCGCAGGCGTTTGTTCAGGCGGGCGGACGCTATTTCCCGGCCGCGCCGGTCAGCGAGATCCAGCGCGATGCCGCCGGCTTTATCCTTCACACCTCGCGCGGCGAATTGCGCGCCGCGCGGGTGGTGCTGGCCGCCGGGCTGGAGAATACCCGGCTGGGGGCGCAGGTGGGATTAACTATCCCGATAGAACCGGTGCGCGGACAGGTGATGGTCACCGAACGCCTGGCGCCGCTGATTGACTATCCCAGCAATATGCTGCGCCAGACCCAGGAAGGCACGGTAATGATCGGCGACTCCCATGAGCATGTGGGGCTGAACAGCGACACCCGGCCGGAGATCCTGCGCGGTATGGCGCAGCGGGCGCTGACGGCCTTTCCGGCGCTGGCCGACGCGCGCATCGTCCGCACCTGGGGCGCGCTGCGCATTATGACGCCCGACGGCCTGCCGGTTTACGATACCTCCGCCAGCCATCCCGGCGCGTTTGCCGTCACCTGCCACAGCGGCGTCACGCTGGCCGCGTTGCACAGCACTATCCTGCCGGGATGGATCCTCGGCGGGAAACTTGATCACCTTTTTGAGGCATTCAATGTCCAGCGATTTGCACTTTCACCCCTTGCCGTCGGCTAGCCCCCGCTCGGTCACCATCTGGGTTAACGGCAACGCCCTGCTGGCCAGCCCGGACTGGACCATCGCCGCGGCGCTGCTGGCCAACGGCTTTACCGCCTGCCGCACCACCGCCATTGACGACCAGCCGCGCGGTCCTTTCTGTATGATGGGCAGCTGTTTCGAATGCCGGGTCACGGTGGACGACGTGCCGCACGTTCAGGCCTGCATGACGCAGGTACGCGCCGGTATGCGCATCGCGTTTACGCACGGCGCAAGGGCGGTGCAATGAACGGCCGCGACAACGCCCACCATGACGCGCCAGGCAACGTCGTTGACCTGCTGATCGTCGGCGCCGGCCCCGCGGGGTTGAAAGCGGCGCAGGAAGCCAGCCAGGCCGGGCTTAGCGTCTGGCTGGCGGATGAAAACCCCCTGCCCGGCGGACAAATTTACCGTAACGTCACCCGCTCGCCCGTCAGCAACGCGGAGGCGATTTTCGGCGCCGAGTACGCCGCCGGCCGCCGGCTGGCCGCCGCGGCCTCTTCCCCGACTATTCGCTATCTGCCCAATACGCTGGTCTGGCAAATCACCCCGGAAAAACAGGCGTTCCTGCTGGAAAAAGGCGCCGTCACCCGCCACCATCAGATTCAGGCGCGCTTTATTTTGCTGGCCGTCGGCGCGCAGGAGCGCACCTTTCCGATGCCGGGCTGGACGCTGCCGGGCGCCATGACCGTGGGCGCGGCGCAGTTGCTGATGAAATCCGCCGGATTGCTGCCGCCGTCGCCCAGCGTGCTGGTGGGCAACGGCCCGCTGCTGTTGCTGTTCGCCGCCCAGGTGATACGCGCCGGAGGACAGATTCAGGCCATTCTGGACACCACCGCGCCCCGCCGCTACCTCAACGCGCTGCCGCTGCTGCCCGCCGCGCTGCGCCATACGCCCGGCTATCTGTATAAAGGCTGGCGCTTGCTGCGTGAAATAAAACGCGCCGGCATTCCCTATTTTTCCGGCGTCGATAATCTGGCGATTGAAGGCGATAAGCAGGTCAGCGCCGTGCGCTTCACCCAGCGGGGGAAAACGCGCCGGCTGGCGACCCCCGCGGTGCTGACTCATATTGGCGTCACGCCCGCCGTCCAACTGGCCAATGCGCTGGGTTGTCGCCTGCAGTGGGATAATCAGCAGCAGTACTGGTTTCCAGAACTGGATGAGTGGCAACGCGCCAGCCTGCCGGGGGTGTACATCGCCGGCGACGCCGGCGGCATCGTCGGCGCGGAGGCCTCAGAACTGAGCGGACATATCGCCGCGCTGGACATACTGCACGCCGCGGGCGTCATCACTCTTCAGGAGCGGGATAAAACGGCGGGCCCTTTGCAGGCGACGCTGCGCAACCAGCTGGCGATCCGGCCGTTTCTGGCCGCGCTCTACCCGGTGCCGCCGGCCGCTTACCAGCCGGAGGACAGCGTGACGATTTGCCGCTGCGAGCAGGTCAGCGCCGGCGAGATCCGCGCGGCGGCCAAAATAGGCTGCGGCGGCGCCAACCAGCTCAAGGCGTTTACCCGTTGCGGCATGGGCCCCTGCCAGGGGCGGATGTGCGGGCAGAACGCGGCGCGGCTGCTGGCCGACGCACAGGGAAGCGCGATGGCGGAAGTGGGCTATCAGCGCGCCCGCTTTCCCCTGAAACCCATCACCCTTGCCGAGCTGGCGCAGAGCGGCGAGGAGTGAACGCGTCCGCCGCCACGATACAGATCTGATTGAACCCGTCGATTTCACGCATATAGGCGATGCGCCGGCCGTCCGGTGAAAATACCACCGCATCGGCGCTGGGCGCCCGCTCGGTGCGGGCGGTCAGGCGCACCAACTCCCCGCTGGCGGCATCGCACAGCATAATGCTGTTATCGGCGACAAACGCCAGCGAACCGCCCCGCGGGTGCCAGTTAAACGCGGACTGCACGCCGAATTCAGCGCGGGTAACCTGCCGGGGCTCGCCGCCGTTGGGGGAGACGGTCCACAGTTGCGCCACGCCCGCGTCGTCCCGCATCAGAAAGGCGATTTCGCTGCCGTCCGGCGAGGCGCGCAGCCAATGACGCGGCTGATTCGCCACGCCGGGATAACGACGCCGATGGGTGAACGTCAGCCGCCGCTGCCGTACGCTAAAGGGCGGCGCCGGCATGGCGGTCGGCGTGCCCGCCAGCGGCTCATCGCCCTCTCGCGCATATTCATCCAGCCGTTCCGGCAGATCGACAATAAACGCTTCCGGCACCTTCTCGCCGGCGGACGACAGCGTATCGCCAATAAAAGCCAGCGCCCAGCGTTGCCGCGTTCCATCAGCTCGACGATAGCCAGCCGCGCCCACCCAGCCCTCTTCATAAGCGCGGTTAATATCGTCGCTGCCGGGCCGGGGATGCGGCGTGGTGCGGCTGACCAGCACGCAATAATGGCTGCCGTCATACTCGCGCGCATGCCGTTTGGCGACGGACACCGCCCGCAGCGGCACCGCCACCCCCACGTTGCGTAAATCCAGCGAGGGATCGCTCTCATGCAGCACATGATCGTTATAGGTAAAACTCAGTCGGCTGGCGTCCGGGCTGAACACGTGTACGTGCGAGCCGCCGCGCAGCGCCCCCGCCTGGTAGGGCGGCGTAATGGAGAACGCGTCCAGCGTCGTCGCCCGGTCGCGCCGGCCGTCGCTGACGATCGCTCCGCGCCGGTGATGGAAATCATATTGCCAGCGGTCGTCCGGGTTTTCCGGCCCGTGGATAAACGCATAGCGTAGCGGCTCCACCGGGCTACAGGTGGCGACGCCCACCTTCGCCCCATCCCCGGCCCGATAAATAACCTCGCTTTCCCGGGTATGGACGTTGATCCGCTCAATAGTCAAGCCAGTGAATGAAGATCCATAAGGACGAACATCATAGATCAACCAATTTCCGTCACATGACCAGACATTAATATTGGTAAGTTGGTGACCTTTAGCATTAAACGTTAGTTGCAATTCATTATCCAAAGCAATCACCATATTTATATAAAAAATGTCAGCACATTGTAAATAAAATTCAGGGTTATGTATAACTCATTGTTTTAATAAAATAAAAATAAATATATCGCATAAAATCTTATTCAAAAAAACAGAATAAGTGCATCAATAACATCCGTTTTCCAATTGATTATCATTGGCGTAACATCTTCTCTATCGAAAGGCGACGACCTTTCTCTTCATCACTCAGAACAGGATAAGACATTATGAAAAACGTAAAAACCATCGCCGCTGCCATCGTACTGGCTACCGTTTCTTTTGGCGCTTCCGCGGCTGAACATATCTCCGCCCAGCAGGCCCAACAGCATCAGAAACTGGGCGTTATCTCGGTAACGGGCGCCAAAGACCTTAGCTCTCTGCAATCGCAGCTGGCGGAAAAAGCGGAAAAAGCCGGGGCGCAAGCTTATACCATCACCTCCGCAACCGGTAATGACCTGCTGCGCGGTACGGCGGTAATCTACAACTAATAATAATGACCTGCATCATTATTACCCTCTTCCGGCTTGTCTCCTCATCAGGACAAGCCGGTTTTTTTATGGCGGGCGTCCTGCCCGCCCCCCTCCGGGCCGCCGCTAGCGGCGTTGAAAATCGCTCCCGACGATTTTTTATGGCGGGCGTCCTGCCCGCCCCCCTCCGGGCCGCCGCTAGCGGCGTTGAAAATCGCTCCCGGCGATTTTTTATGGCGGGCGTCCTGCGCGGCACTGGCATGCGGGGTCGCCCACCTCAGCGTAATTTCTTACGCCATGGGGTGAACGGCTTAAACAGTGAATTTGTATTTAATATCAGCAGGCTAAATATCAAGGCGGCGCATAAATCCGAGGGAGGATATTAGCAGGGATAGAGTGCCGGGGCTTCACGCCCTCAGCGCATACGCTGGATCACCTGCAGCAATTCGGCAATCGCTTCCTCGCCGCCATCTTCCAGCACGGCTTTGCGCACGCAGCCGTTGGTATGGTCGGCAAGCAATTGGTTCGCCACCGCGTTCAATGCGGAACGCGCGGCGGAAATCTGGTTGAGGATGTCGACGCAATAACGATCCTGCTCAATCATCTGCGCAATGCCGTTAACCTGGCCGTTAATGCGGCTCAGCCGGTTCAGCAGCGCCTTTTTACGCGGCTGGACGACCCGGCGCTCATCGTGAACGTCGACATTATTCGCCGCCTCGTCGGAGGCGGCGCAAAACTCGCACTTACGCGACGACGTCAAAGCCGAGACCTTCGACGGTGTCGCGGAAGACGTCCGGATTGGCTTTTTCTGTCTCATCGTACTCCACGTTGACCAGACCGGTTTCCAGCGTGACTTCCACACCCTGAACACCATTAAGCGCGCCTAACGCATTCTTGACCTTACTGGCGCAACCGCCGCAGGCCATCCCTTGGACGTTGATTGTAGCATAGGACATAAAGTACTCTCCATTTCGCATTGTACGGGCCGGGCTCAGTCGCGCCGCGTCGGCTTCCAGTAACGTAGCAACAGTGAATTGCTCAACACGGAAATCGAGCTGAGCGCCATAGCAGTACCGGCAATAACCGGATTGAGTAACGACAACGCCGCCAGAGGAATACCCAGCACGTTGTAGAAAAAAGCAAAAAACAGGTTCTGTTTGACCTTGCGCAGCGTGGCGCGCGACAGGCTGACGGCGTCAATCAGGCTGCTTAGCCGGTTGCTCATCAGCACCACGTCCGCCGTATCCAGGGCGATATCCGAACCGGCGCCGATGGCGAAGCCAATGTCCGCCGCCGCCAGCGCGGGCGAATCGTTGATTCCGTCCCCGACCATGCCGACGCAACGCCCGGTGGCCCGTATGCGCTCGATTTCCGCCGCCTTATGTTCCGGCAATACCTGGGCGACAAACCGCTGGATGCCCAGCTGCGCGGCAATAGCCGCGGCGACGCGCGGGTTGTCCCCCGTCAGCATCACCACCTCGATCCCCTGCGCCTGCAAGGCGCGCACCGCGTCGCGCGCGTCTTCCCGCAAGCGATCCTCCAGGCCGATATACCCCAGCAGCCGCAGGCCGATCGCCACGGCAATCACCGTTTTGCCCTGCGCTTCCAGCGCGGCGATGCGCTGATTATCGACGGCGACGCCCCGTTCGGCCAGAAATGCCGGCGAGCCCAGCAGCCACTCATCCTCTCCCGCTTCGGCTCTGACGCCCCGGCCGATAACGGCTTGAAAGGCGCTTACCTCCGCCGCCTCCACGCCCGCCGCGCGGGCATAATGCGCCAGCGCCCGCCCTAAAGGATGTTCCGAATGCTGCTCCAGAGAAAGCGCCACCTGGAGCAACGCCGACTCGGTTACCCCCTCTTGCGGCCGTACATCGCTCACCGACGGTTTTCCTTCGGTTACCGTCCCGGTTTTATCAACGACCAGAACCTGCAGGCGCTGTACCTGCTCCAGCGCATTGGCGTTGCGGAAAAGAATCCCCGAACGCGCGCCCTGCCCGGTCCCCACCATAATCGCCGTAGGCGTCGCCAGCCCCAGGGCGCAAGGACAGGCGATGACCAGCACGGCGACGGCGCTCACCAGGCTGGCGGCGAACTCGCCGCTGATAAGCCAGTGCGTCAGCCACGTCAGCAGCGCAATGCCGACCACCGTCGGCACAAACACCGCGGAAATCTTATCCGCCAGGCGCTGTACCGCCGCTTTCGAACCCTGGGCGTCCTCCACCATGCGAATAATGCGCGCAAGCGCCGTATTGCTCCCCACGCCGGTCGCCCTGACGCGCAGTACGCCGTTCTGATTCAGGGTCGCCGCATACACATCGGCGCCCGCGCCTTTGACCACCGGGACGCTCTCTCCGGTCAGCATGGATTCGTTCACCTCGGACAGTCCGTCAATGATCACTCCGTCCACCGGGATGCTCTCCCCCGGCCGCACCACAAAAACGTCATCGGTGCGCAGAGCGGCCACATCGCGATCCTCCAGCGCGCCGTTGATCTCTACGTGGGCGATGGGCGGCTGCAGATTCAATAGTCCTTCAATCGCCGCGCCGGTTTTCGCTTTCGCCCGCCCCTCCAGCAGCTTGCCCAGTAAAACCAGGGTGATAATCGCCGCGCTGGCCTCAAAATAGAGGTGGCCGTGAGCGTCGGTCAGCAGCGTAAACACGCTGAAAAGGTAGGCGACGCTGGTTCCCAGGGTGACCAGCACATCCATGTTCGACGAGCCGTTGCGCAACGCGCTCCAGGCCCGGCGATAGAAATGACGGCCGCTCCAGAACTGGACCGGCGTGGCCAGCAGCCATTGCAGCCAGCCGGGCAACATATGCCCCTGCCCCCAGAACATGGCCGCCATTTCAATCATCAACGGCAGCGTCAATGCGGCGGCGATCAGGAATTCTCGCCGTTCGCGGCGCCACGTCTTTTCACGCCGTTCGCGTTCGGCGCCGCGTCGCCCCTCATCAATCACCTGCGCCAGATAGCCGCCGCGTTCAATCAGACGCACTATCCGCTCCGGATTGATCAGGCCCGGAACGTAGCGCACCACGGCGCGTCCGCTGGCAAACCGCACCGTGGCGTTTACGCCCTCCAACGCATTAAGTTCAGCCTCGATACGTTGCGCGCAACTTTCGCCGCTCAGTCCGGTTAACTCCAGCGTCAGGTTTTGCTCCACCACCTCGAATCCCAGTTTCTGTATCGCCTCCACCACCTCATGCGAAGTGCTGGTTTCCGGTTGCAAACGGACTCTGGCGCGCTCGCTGGCGAAATTAACGTTGGCTTCCACGCCCTGCAGGCGGTTGAGGACGCGTTCGATGCGTGCGGCGCAGGCCGCGCAAGACATACCGCCTATCGGCAGATGAAAAGAGAGGGTCTCGCTCTTGTTGGTCATGGTGTTGTTATCCTTCGGCTCCCGGTAAAAAGACCGTCCTTTATCGGTCTCGTCGGCTGTCGATAAAATACCCCCGCAGCTAAAAATTTTATACCCCACAAGGGTATTTTTATCAAAATACTATATAACAAATTTAGATATGTTTTATTTTCAATAAGATAAATACTCTCATTACAAAATTGATAAAAATATATCCAAAAAAATCATTTTTAATACTGCGCCATCCTTTCTAGCATCAGATCGATTTTCATATACCCCCATGGGGTTTATTGCATAACAAAAATAGCAACCCTGTTCATACCAACCGAACAAAAATAAACATAACCAATTGATTATAAACATTACTCACTCAGACAAGGGATGGAAATAATGACATTCTCCGCTATACGCCATCACAGGCGATCGAAAACGTTCCGATTGAGCACGACGGCGATGCTGGTATCCGGCCTGCTGTTCGGCGCCGACGCCGCCTTTTCCGCCACCGTCTCCTCAACGGATACCCCCTCCGAGGAAGGCAATAACGCCGTGACGTTAAAGGGCATCACGGTCTGGGGACAGGCGCCGACCGAAGACACCGCCTCCTATACCGCGCAGGACGTCACCGTGGCCAGCAAGCTGCCGACGGCGCTGAAAGACATCCCGCAGTCGGTCTCCGTCGTCACCCGCCAGCGCATCGAAGATCAGAACCTCACCACGCTGGACGATGCGCTGCAGCAGGTCACCGGCGTTACCGTCACGCCCAACGACACCGAAACCAGCCAGTACCGCTCCCGCGGCTACAGCCTCAACACCACCATCGACGGCGTTCCGGTTTATAACGGGCTGGGCGGTTCGGAGCAGTTCGATCTGGGCATCTACGACCGGGTGGAGGTGCTGCGCGGCCCGACGGCGCTGCTGAGCGGCAGCGGCGACCCCGGCGGCGTGGTTAACGTCGTCACCAAGAAACCGCGCGACAATTTCGCCGTCAGCGGCGCCCTGAGCGCGGGCAGCTGGGACAACTACCGCAGCGAGATCGACGTCACCGGGCCGCTAAACGACAGCGGCACCCTGCGCGCCCGCGCGGTGGGCATCTGGCAGGATCGCGACTTCTTCTACGACAAGACTCACCAGGAGAAGAAGGTGTTCTACGGCGTGGTGGAATACGATCTGACGCCGGACACCACCCTGTCGCTGACCTTCGCGGACCAGATCAATAATATCGACGCTCCCTATTCCGGCCTGCCCGCCTATGCCACCGGCGAGCTGCTGGACGTCTCCCGCTCGCTCAACCCGAGCCCCGACTGGAGCTGGAGCAACACCCATACCCAGGAGTATGTGGCGGGGCTGGAGCAGCGCTTCCACAACGGCTGGACGCTGACCGGCAAGTTCCGCTATCTGAACAAGGACAAGGCGTATAAGGACACCTTCGTCTCCTCCGGCGTGAATCCGGACACCTATACCATCAACTACTTCTACAACCGTCAGTACGATTACGAGTACCACCGCTACGCGCTGGACGTGTACGCAGGCGGCCCCTTCACCCTGTTCGGCCGCGAACACCAGGCGCTGATCGGCTATAACTACGACGATTTTATCAACGAATACGCCGGCAACCGGCTGGGCGGCAGCCGGGCGACGGATATCAGCCTGTTCGATTCGTCCGCCGTGCGGGAATATGACGTAACGCCGACCAACGGCTCGCGCACCCGCACCATCCAGAGCGGTTTCTACGGCCAGACCCGGCTGAAGCTGCTCGATCCGCTGACCTGGGTGGTCGGCGGGCGCGTCAGCGACTTCAGCATCAGGAGCCGCAATCTCTATCCTTCCACGCCTACCGCATGGAGAAAAGGCTCGTCGGCAAGCGGCGAGGTAACGCCCTACACCGGCCTGATCTACGAACTGACGCCGCAGATCTCCGTTTATGGCAGCTTCTCCGAGATCTTTATTCCGCAGGACGACGAGCGCGCGGACGGCTCGACCCTGGACCCGCGCCAGGGCAAACAGTACGAGACCGGGATCAAGGGCAGCTTCTACGACGGCGCGCTGAACGCCTCGCTGGCGCTGTTCCGCATCACCGACTCCAACCGGGCGTATGAAGATCCGGACAACCCGGACTACTACCTCGCCGCCGGCAAGGTCAGGAGCGAGGGCTGGGAAGCGGAAGTCAGCGGCAGCCCGCTGCCGGGCTGGGATATCACCGCCGGTTACGCTTTCCTGCATACCCGTTATCTGCAAGATGATACCGAGAGCGGCTCCTTCAGCCTGGGCGAGCCCAAGCACAGCTTCAAGCTGTGGAACCACTACCGTTTCGCCGGCGGCGCGCTGGACGGGCTCGGCGTCGGCGGCGGACTTATCGCGGTGAGCTCCTACAGCGGGACGCGGGGCAATTCCGACGATCGCTACCAGGGAGGCTACGCCCTGCTGAACGCGGCGATCAGCTATCCCATCAACAAGAACCTTACCGTATCGCTCAACGGCGAAAACCTGACCGATCGCAAATACTATTCCAGCGTCGGCGGTCTGAACACCTACAACACCTATGGCACGCCCCGTAATTTCACACTCTCGTTGCGTGCGAAATTCTGACCCCGTTGATATGAGGAAATAATGAACAAACCCATATCGACATCCATGCTGCTGGGCGCTTACTGGCGCTCGGAAGAGAAATGGTCGGCCATTGGCCTGCTGGCGCTGGTTATCCTGTTGAAGATGGGTACCGTCTATGCGGCGGTGGGGATCAGCAACTGGCAGCGGAATTTTTTCGATGCGCTGGTGGACCACCGCCGCGAGGCGATCGGGACGCTGATGCTGACGCTGCTGTTGCTGGTCAGTATCGCGGTGCTGGCCAAGGCGTTCAGCGTCTGGTTCAGCCAGCTGCTCACGCTGCGCTGGCGCAGCTGGCTGGTCGATGTGTTTTTACGGCGCTGGCTGCACCAGCGCGCCTACTACCGGTTGGAGAAAAGCGCGCAGGCCGATAACCCGGACCAGCGCATCGCGGAAGACCTGCGCCTGCTGGCGGAAAAGAGCCTGGAGCTGCTGCTGGAACTGATCACCAACGTCGCCAACGCCATCTCGTTTTCGGTGATCCTGTGGGGGCTGTCGGGAACCTTGCCGCTGTCGCTGCTGGGGTTTAACGTCGAGATCCCCGGCTATATGCTGTGGGTGGGCATCGCCTATGCGCTGTTCGGTTCGTTGGTGATGGAAAAGATCGGCCGCCCGCTGGTCGGGCTGGGCTATCAGCAGCAGCGCTATGAGGCGGATTTCCGCTATCAGCTGATGCGCATGCGGGAAAATGCGGAGCAGATCGCGTTCTACCGTGGGGAAGGGGAGGAGAACCGGCGCTTTCGCGCCGCCTTTGGCGCCATTGCGCACAACTGGCGCGGACTGATGCTGTACTCAAAGCGGGTCGCGTTTACCGAGACGCTCTACATCGAGGCGGGCAGTTTCGTCTCTTACCTGTTCACCGTGCCGCGTTATTTCGCCGGTCAGCTAACCATCGGCGGCGTGATGCAGATGAGCACCGGCTTCGCCCGGCTGCGCACCGCGCTTTCCTGGTTTCTGTTCAACTACCAGGATCTGGCGCTGCTGCGCGCCGTGCTGCGACGGCTGCGCGAGTTTGACCAGCTGTTATCTCAGCAGGAGTCCAGCAACATCAGGGTAACGCCGACGGCGGAGCGCACCTTGCGCACTCGCGGTCTATGCTTGCATCTGCCCAACGGCGCGCCGCTGTGCGCCATACCCGATATCGCTATCTCCCCCGGCGAAAGCTGGGTGATCCGCGGTCATTCCGGCAGCGGCAAAAGTACGCTGCTGCGCGCGCTGGCGGGACTGTGGCCCCACGGGCACGGCGAAATCGCCTTTCCCGCCGGCCATACTCTATTCCTGCCGCAAAAGAGTTACCTGCCATCCGGGACGCTGCGGGACATTCTGAGCTATCCGGGCCCCGCTCTTGACGGCGAGCGCTGCCGCGACGCCATGGTACGCGTGCGGCTGGCGCACTACCTGCCGCTGCTGGATAAGACCGACGCCTGGGAAAAACGCTTTTCGCCCGGCGAACAGCAGCGCCTGGCTTTTGCCCGCGTGCTGCTGCAACGCCCCGACTGCGTTTTCCTCGACGAAGCCACTTCCGCGTTGGATCAGGATACCGAAAGCCACCTGTACCAATTGCTACGGGAAACGCTGCCCGAAACCACGGTGATCAGCATTACCCATCACGAAAATCTGGCGCACTGGCACAGCCATACCCTGCCGATCGCGCCCTGCGACCATCCCGGAGATGCCGCGGGCGAGCCCCCGCTTCAACAGGAAGAGACCTTCCCGCAGCGCGATACGCCATCAGAAACCCTCTCAGCCGCCAGGGCGCAACCATGAAGCATTTTTCCTCCACGTCAATAATCGGCGGCAAAGGCGAAAAAATTCTGATAGTCCTGCTGGCGGCGGCGCTGCATGCCCTGGCGATCTATTTACTGATTTCCGCGCCGTTATCAACGCCGGCCATTCCCCAGGCCACCCCCACGGTAACGCTTGAACTGGCGCTGACCGCTGCCGCCGAGCCGACGCCCGCCGCAGCGGCGAAGACCGCTCCTCCTGCCGTCGAGGAGCCGCCGAGAGAGGACGCGTCCCAACCGGCGGCGGACAGTCTGGCAACGGCGCCGCCTGAACCCGTCGCGCCGCCGAAACCGCTGGAAAAGCGCCCGGAACCCAAACGGACCGCAAAGGCCCGCCCCAAGCCGGCGCCGCAACGGACGCCGTCTCCCCCGGCGGACGCCCCCTCGGCTGGCGCGAGCGCAGCCCAAACATCCTCAAACCCGGCGACGGCGGCCGCGCCGACGGGAGTGCTCACGCCCGCCTCCGCCAGCGCCGCCCACTTGAACAACCCGGCCCCACGCTATCCGGCGCTGGCGCTTAAACGCAAGTGGCAGGGAACCGTCACGCTGCGCGTGCGCGTGCTGGCAAACGGTAAACCCGGCGAGATTCAAATTGTAAACAGCAGCCGCTACGACATGCTCGATCAGGCGGCCATCGCCGCGGTTCGCCAGTGGACGTTTGTCCCGGCGCAGCGCGACGGCGCGCCGCAGGATAGCTGGGCCAGCTTTCCCCTGAGTTTTAAATTGCAATAACGCGTTTATACACAACACCGGAGCACATCATGCTATTCGCCCATCAACCCCCTTTTTCCATCGAAACGCTGACGATTTGGTTGCTTATCGCGTTTTCGGTTATCACCTGGTCGTTCGTCATTATCAAAATCACCCAGTTTCACCGGGTAAAACGCCACGATCGCCGATTTTTAGCCGCATTCTGGCACGCCGACTCCCTGCAGGAGGTGCAAAGCCGCCATCATCAGTATGTCGGGGCGGCGGCCAACGTCGCCCAGGCCGGGCTTTCCTCGCTTAATATCGACAGCGAGCTCAACAGAGGGCTGGTGCAAGAGATTGATTTTCAGGATCGCTTCGAGCGCGCCTTGCGGCATCAGATCCTGCGTGAAAGCCGGGCTCTGGAGTCCGGGCTGGCGCTTATCGCCTCCATTGGCTCCATCTCGCCCTTCGTCGGGCTGTTCGGCACCGTCTGGGGCATCATGGACGCGCTGCAAAGCATCAGCAGCGCGGGCAGCGCCAGCCTGGAAACCGTCGCCGGTCCCGTGGGGGCGGCGTTACTGGCCACCGGCATCGGCATCGCCGTCGCCGTACCCGCGGTGCTGGCGTACAACTATTTCCTGCGGCGCGTAAAAAGCACCGTCGCCAAACTGGATGACTTTGCCCACGACTTTTACAACATCGTGCAAAAAAACGGTTTTCGCCTGACCGCAGCGGCGCCGCAGGCCGCAAGCGCTGAACAACGCTAATCAAAAGGAGACGGAAAATGGCTTTTACTCCGCAAAGCACCTCTGAAATTCAGAGTGAAATCAACGTCACCCCGCTGGTGGACGTGATGCTGGTTCTGCTGGTGGTATTTATCGTCACCGCGCCGCTGCTCACCAATACCATCCCCGTCAATTTGCCCAAAACGGCGGCAACGGCGCCGCCGGACGCCCAAAAGCCGCTGGTGGTCAGCATTGACCAGCGCGGTACGCTGTTCGTCGGCGACGAGAGCCTGCCGCTGGAGCAGTTGGAACCCCGCCTTGCCGCCGCCAGAGAAGCGGACGACGCCGTTCAGATACAGCTGCGGGCCAGCGAGGACGTCAGCTACGGTCTGGTGGCAAAATCGCTGGCCAGTATCGAACGCGCGGGCATCAGCAAAGTCGCGGTGATTACCGCTCGCTGAGGGAAAAAATACCCGTACCGCGGAGATTGCCATCGTTGCCGCGTGGATGGCACTTTCTGTTTTTAACTATAAAAACCAGAAATTGAGATTTAAAAAAATCTCGCCGCGCCTGTTATGGTTATCCATTCGATGTTGCGCATTATCACTTTATTTTAATTTTTGGTTATTTTAGTCATAAAGGTACGCTGTTCATGATGAAGGACTCAACGACGACACCGGGTTCGGGAACCCCAGGACAACGCAGCACGTTTCTGCACCGCGCGTGCGCGGCAATCATTACCCTTGCCGCCCTGTTTGCCGGCGGCGCCCACGCGCAGGACACCGCGCCGGAGCAGTTGCGCATCGGCTTTCAAAAAGGGTCCATCCCTCTGGTGCTGGCCAAATCCCATCAATTGCTGGAGAAACGCTTTCCGCAGACCAGGATCAGCTGGATTGAATTTCCGGCCGGTCCGCAAATGCTGGAGGCGCTTAACGTCGGCAGTATCGATCTGGGCAGTACCGGCGATATTCCGCCTATTTTCGCCCAGGCCGCCAGGGCGGATCTGCTGTACGTCGGCGTGGAGCCGCCCAAACCTCTGGTCGAAGTGATCCTGGTGCGCGAAGATAGCCCGATCAACAGCGTCGCCGATCTGAAAGGGCGCAAAATCGCCTTCCAGAAAGGCTCCAGCGCGCACAATACGCTGCTGCAGCTGTTGCAAAAGTCGGGTTTGGCGTTCAGCGATATTAAGCCGATCTACCTCACCCCGGCCGACGCCCGCGCCGCCTTTCAACAAGGCAATGTCGACGCCTGGACCATCTGGGACCCCTATTACTCCGCCGCGCTGGTCGAAGGCGGCGTCCGGGTGCTGGCCGACGGCACCGGCCTGAACAAGACCGGCTCTTTTTACCTGGCCGCCCGCCCCTATACCGAACAAAACGGCGCCTTTATCGGTCAGGTGCTGGAGGTGCTGACCCAGGCCGATGCGCTGACGCAAAGCGATCGCGCCCAGAGCGTCACGCTGCTGGCGAACGCGGTCGGCCTGCCGGAAAAGGTGATTGAGACCGCGCTCAGCCACCGTCCGCCCTCCACCATCAAACCGCTGGATGCCGCCACGATCAAAGCCCAGCAATATACCGCCGATCTGTTTTATGAAAACCGGCTGCTGCCGGTGAAGGTCGATGTCGCGCAACGCGTCTGGCATCCCCATACGCACTAATTCCGGCGATCGCACGCGCTCGTCGCTCAGGAGATAACGCCATGAGCCTTAACGTATTCTGGTTTCTACCCACCCACGGCGACGGCCGCTACCTTGGCAGTTCAGAGGGCGCCCGCCATGTGGATTACAACTATCTGCAACAGGTGGCGCAGGCCGCCGAGCAGCAGGGATTCGGCGGCGTATTGCTGCCCACCGGCCGCTCCTGCGAAGATTCCTGGCTGGTTGCCGCCTCGCTGATCCCGGTGACGCAGCGGCTGAAGTTTCTGGTTGCGCTGCGCCCCGGCGTCATCTCGCCGACCACTGCCGCGCGCCAGGCCGCCACGCTGGACCGGCTGTCGAACGGCCGGGCGCTGTTCAATCTGGTTACCGGCGGCGACCCGGAAGAGCTGGCCGCCGAAGGGCTGTTTCTCGATCATGACGAACGTTACGAGGCGTCCGCCGAATTTACCCATATCTGGCGCCGGCTGCTGGAAGGGGAAACCGTCGACTTTGACGGTAAGCACCTTCAGGTGAAAGGCGCCAAACTGATTTATCCCGCGGTGCAGCAGCCGCGCCCGCCGCTCTATTTCGGCGGTTCGTCCGCGGCGGCGCAGGATCTGGCGGCCGATCAGGTCGATCTCTACCTGACCTGGGGCGAACCGCCCGCGCAGGTGAAGGAAAAGCTGGACGAGGTGCGCGCCAAGGCGCAGGCCAAAGGGCGCCAGGTGCGATTCGGCATCCGCCTGCACGTGATCGTGCGGGAGACCACCGAGGAAGCCTGGCAGGCCGCCGATCGGCTGATCTCACATCTGGACGATGAGACCATCGCCGCCGCGCAGGCCGCCTTTTCCCGCTTCGACTCGGTCGGACAACAGCGAATGGCGGCGCTGCACGGCGGTAAAAAGGACAATCTGGAAATCAGCCCGAACCTGTGGGCCGGGGTGGGACTGGTGCGCGGCGGCGCCGGCACCGCGCTGGTGGGCGACGGCCCGACGGTGGCGGCGCGCATTCAGGAATACGCCGATCTCGGCATCGATACCTTTATCCTTTCCGGCTATCCGCATCTGGAAGAGGCCTACCGGGTCGGCGAACTGCTGTTCCCGCATCTCGATCTGGCGCATCCCACGCCGCTGCGCTCGGTGGAAGCGTCCGGAGAAACCGTCGCCAATCGGTATATTCCGCCGCGGAAAGTGTCGCAGAGCTGAGGCGGGCGCCAGAGCGTTCACCATCACCTCCGCCAACGGCGATAACCAACTGCGCGGCACCGCGGTCATCTATAATTAACGGCTTCGCCGGATAATCAAAAAATTAAACGGACTTTCCCCCAGATGGAGGAAAGTCCGTTTTTTTCGGTCGGGCGTTAGCCTACGCGCTCAACGTCGCCCACCAGGAAGATGTAAGACAATGCCCCTATCAGGGCAACCACGGCAATGTAGGTTAATGCGGGAGCAAAACCATAATCCTGCGCCAGATAGCCGATAATCAGCGGTACGGTAATTCCGCCCAGGCCGCCCACAAAGTTGAATACGCCGCCGGTCAGACCGATCAGCCGAATCGGCGCCAGTGACGACACCAGCGACCAGGTGATGGAGGCAAATCCATTACCAAAGAAGGCGACGGCCATCAGCACCGTGATCCAGATGGGATCGTTGGTGTAGTTGGCCCCCATAATGCAGGTTGAAATCAATAAGCCACAGATAATCGGCGTCTTCCGGGCTAAACCGATCGACTTACCGCGACGCACCAGCCAGTCAGCCACAAATCCCGACAGCAAAACGCCGACGAACGCCGCCAGGAAGGGAACAATCGTCATAAACCCCGCCGTCAGGGCGCTGATCTGTTTTTCCTGCGTCAAATAGTTAGGGAACCAGGTCAGGAAGAACCACAGCGTGGACGTCACGGCAAACTGCCCGATATAGACGCCAACCAGCTTGCGGTTAAATACCAGTTTCCAGTCGGCCGCAGACAACGGCGTGCGGGATTTTTTCTCGGAAGGCGCGTCGCCATCGACGATGCCGCCGCCCGCGGAAATATAGTCCAACTCCGCGCGGTTGATCCCGCGGCTTTTTTTAGGGGGCTGATAAACAAAATGCCAGATTACCGCCCAGACAATACCGATCCCGCCGGTGATAATAAATACCCAATGCCAGCTCAGGAGCTCCTGAACCCAAATTAACAATGGCGTTAAAAATGCCAAACCGACAAACTGCCCGGAAGTATAAAACCCGACGGCAGACGCCCGTTCCTGCTCGGGAAACCAGCTGGTTACCATACGGTTATTGGTGGGAAAGGCCGGCGCTTCAAATAATCCGGTGACCGCCCGTAAACCGATTAAGGAAGCCAGCCCCGTGGCAAACCCCTGTAATAAAGTCGCAATCGACCAACCCATAATGGCGATAAAATATGTCAGCTTTGAGCCCACCCGATCAAGAAACCAGCCTCCCGGTATTTGACATAAAGTATATGTCCAGGCAAACGCAGAAAAAATATAACCCATTTGAGTCTTGCTAATGCCGAACTCTTCCTGAATATGCGCCGAAGCCACAGCCAGGTTCGCCCGGTCAACGTAACAAATCACTACCGTAATAAAAATCATCAGCAATGTGAGATAACGCCGTTTTGTAGGTCGGGCAGTTAATGTCATATCCATCTTATATTCCTGTTATCGCTATTTATTTTGTAACGCTGACGATAGTGATTATCCGTCAGCCATTTTAAAGATATAAACAACACCAGCAGGTGGTTATGCTTTTTACATTACCCTTCGTTTTCCCCGAAATGTGTAATGGACGACCAGTGACAACAGTCCCTTGTGATTCCTGAAAATTTATCTTCTTATGATTTAATAAAACCAATGAGATGAAAGCTTGATAAACGAATTCATCCGCATCATCTATTAATAAACAAGACTTAAAGAGCAGCCCCCTGATTCAGGCCAGTTAAAATTTTTCAGATATAAGAGCCCTCGCAATATATATTGATATATTGAGCAAGATTTAAATTTTAACCGGCGCTAACCTCGGGGGGAGCCGTTCTAAATAATTACCACTCCGCCACCGCGCCATCAGAATAACGCCATACCGGGTTACGCCAGTCAGGGGCATTTTTGCTGCGCTCTATCACCAGTTCTTCATTAATTTCCACTCCCAGCCCTGGTTTATTTAACGGATAAAAATGACCGTCCGTCATGACGAAGTCCTCTTTATTAATCACATAATCCAGCAGCTCCGCGCCCTTATTATAGTGAATACCCATACTCTGTTCCTGGAACACGGCATTGCGGGCGACGAAGTCAATATGTAAACAGGCCGCCAACGCAATCGGACCCAACGGACAATGCGGGGCCAGCGCGACATCGTAAGATTCCGCCATCGCCGCAATCTTGAAGCACTCGGTAATCCCGCCGGCGTGGGATAAATCAGGCTGAATAATCGCCAGCCCGCCGTCCGCCAGGACGCGTTTGAAGTCAAAACGGGAGAACATCCGTTCGCCCGCGGCAATCGGCAGATGCGTCTGCGCCGCCAGGCGCGGATAATACTCCGCCTGCTCGGCCAGCACCGGTTCTTCAATAAACAGCGGGCGATAAGGCTCCAGCTCTTTGATCAGGATTTTCGCCATCGGCGCATCGACGCGGCCGTGGAAATCGAGGCCGAACTCGATACTATTGCCAAACGCTTCGCGAATTTCGGCCACCACCGCCACGGCGGCGTCCACTTTACGTGAGTTATCGATGATGCCCATCTCTTCACAGCCGTTTAACTTGAAGGTATCGAAACCAATTTCAGTCAGCTTTTTAATACCGGCAATGACTTCGGATGGGCGATCGCCGCCGACCCAGCTGTAGGCTTTAATCCTGTCGCGCACCAGACCGCCCAGCAGTTGATAAACCGGAACGCCCAGCACCTTACCCTTGATATCCCATAACGCCTGATCGATACCGGCGATGGCGCTCATCAGAATCGGGCCGCCGCGGTAGAAGCCGGCGCGGTAAAGCACCTGCCAGATATCGTTTATGCGCGCCGGATCCTGACCTATCAGATAATCGGAAAGCTCATGCACGGCGGCCTCCACCGTGCGCGCCCTGCCTTCAATCACCGGTTCGCCCCAGCCGACAACGCCTTCGTCCGTTTCTATCTTCAAAAACATCCAGCGCGGCGGCAGCCGGTAGGTTGTGATTTTAGTAATTTTCATTGAACAGCATCCTTATAGGCTTTAACAAAAGCGTGAGCTTGTTGTGCAGTCACGTCGACGGACTGGCCGGCGCGGTAGAGATCGCTGCCCAGTCCCGCGCCGATACACCCGGCGCCAAGATAATCCGCCAGATTCTCCGGCGTAACGCCCCCGACGGCAAACACCGGGATCGCCGGCGGCAACACGGCTTTCAGCGCCTTGATGTAGCCCGGCCCGAAAGCGACGGAAGGAAATATTTTCAGCGCCTGCGCACCGGCATCCAGCGCGTTAAACGCCTCCGTCGCCGTCGCGCAGCCCGGACAAACCGTCATGCCATAGTCGACCGCACGACGGATCACGGCGGGATTGATGTTGGGCGTCACCACCAGTTTGGCGCCGATCTTATGCAGCTCATTCACCTGCTCCGGCTGCAGCACCGTTCCCGCGCCGATCAGCGCCCGGCCGCCAAAATGTTCAACCGCCAGTTGAATGCTCTGATACGGCTGCGGCGAGTTCAGCGGAATTTCCACCGTGTCGAATCCGGCGTCCAGCAGCGCGGCGACGTGATCCAGCACCTCATCGGGCGTAATGCCGCGCAAAATGGCAATCAAGGGAAGACTAGTATTCCAACTCATTGACAATGCTCCTTATACCTGCCTGAAAAGCCCGATCGCCGTCCAGCGACTGAAAGCGCAGGCCGGCTTTGCGTAAGGCCGGCTGGTAACGCTCGGCGAGCGCCGGGCTACCGATAATGGTCACGCAAGTACCCGCGACGACCTGATATTGACGCTGCATCTGCGCCACCTCATTGCCGATCAGCACCCCGGAAAGCCAGTCGCTGACGGCGCTTTTTTCCAACCGCCCCAGCACGTGCGCCGCACGGGTTTCAAACAGGCAACGAATAATATTTTCCTCGGCGAATCCCTGCTCCAGCCCCTGCTGAAAAGCCTGAGGGGAAGGCCGCTGCTCGCCGATGCCGACGCCGATCAACGACTGCTTTATCAGCAGGTGATGAAGTTCGCCGGTCATCACGGTGCGAAAATCGGTCACGGCGCTGCCATCGGTCAGCACCCACTTCGAATGCGTACCCGGCATCAGATAGAGCGCCGACGGACATTCGCGATAGGCGCCGATCAGCTGCGTTTCCTCTCCGCGCATCACGTTGCAGTTATCTTCCCGCTCAATGCTCAGGCCGGGAACAATCCACGCCGCCAGCGGTTCCGCCGCGTCAACGCGCGTCAAGCGGCGCGCCACCTCCGTCAGCCGGGTCGGGCATGACAGGTAAGGCACCGACAGCCAGCCGGCGTTGCTGCCGATCATCCCGGCCATCACCACCGGCACGTCATGCCGCTGCCAGGGGGCGATAATTTGCTGAAAAACCTGTTGCGGCGTCCGGCCGTTTAAACGCGTTACGCCGGCCTCGGACTGCGTCTTGTCGACGCAGGCGCCGTTCAGGTAAAGCCAGGCGCGCAGATTGGTGGATCCCCAGTCAATCGCGATATAGCTGTCGCTCATGTAATATCCTTTAACCGTTTCGTCGAGCTGGCGATCATCGACAAGGCCGCCCGCTCCGCTGCTTCAACATCCTGATGCCGGATGGCATCGTAGAGATCCTGGTGTTCGCGCAATGTGCGCGGCATGTTGTCGACGTCCGGCATGTAGGTACGTTCAAAAACCGCGCGTTGCAGCGAACTGATTGCCACGCTGAGCTGCTGTAAAACCGGGTTATGCACCGCCGCCAGCACCGCTTCATGAAAGCGGATGTCCGCCTCGTTGAACGCATCGCGATCCTGGTGATGGGCGATCATGTCGTTCAGCGCGGACTCAATCACCGCCAGCTCGCTCGAGGTCGCCCGTTCGGCGGCCCAGCGGGCGATCGTCGGTTCAACCAGATTACGCACCTCGCTCATGGCGCCGATCAGCCGCGGGTCATAATCGCTGGCTAACACCCATTGCAGAACCTCGGTATCCAGATAGTTCCACTGGCTGCGCGGCGCCACAAACGCGCCGCGATAGCGCTTCACGTCCACCAGCCGCTTCGCCATCAGCGCCCTGAGCACTTCCCGAATGATATTGCGCGACGTCTGAAACTCTTCGCACAGTTCCGTTTCAGCCGGCAACGGCGTTCCCGGCGCATACTTTCCCCCGACAATCTGCTGACCAACGACCAGAATGATGCGGTCGGTTTTGCTTAGTTCGTGCTTATTCATCGTCACCTCAACGGAATGGAAACAGGTAGCCAGTAATGCCCTTACTTTACCTGCCGCGCCGTTGGGCGTCCTCGAAGTGTTGCACAATAACCGCCAAATTTGCTTCTGCCTGAGATTGATTGTAGTACCATTTATATATTTAGTACTACAATCCGGATCACAAAACGGACAATTTCACAAACTGGCAATAATTTATTAAGGAAGATGGCTACAAGACGGGGATAGTGAGGGAACGGGGTGACGACCGCTGTTTGCAAAGCGCTTTGTACTATGCCGTTCGGCGCACGGCCATACGTTGAAAAAACGGAGATAATCTCCGTTCAGACCATTGACAAAGTAAACATCTATAATACCGACCCCAAATCCATCATTCCTCTACGGGGGGGAAAGCGGAGAGAGGTCTTCACTGCTGGCGCTGCGTTGCCAGAGATGCCCGCCTGCGCGGGCATGACGGAGGGGTAAGGCATGGTGAATAAAAGTGTCTTGACCGCTGACGTTCAACACAGTATCTGCGGAAGCAGGAATCTTTCTGATATCAATGTATTAGCTGAAAGTAGATCCCCGCCTGCGCGAGGATGACGATGAAGATGAAGGGGTCGTCAGCAATCTGAACAGAGATACTCTCCGTTATTCACAGCTGCACAAAATGGCCGGGGGAGACCTCGCGGTAGCGCCGCGGCGGGGGGACGAAATCGGGGGGACGCACCGGGCTTTTCAGTTCATCGCTCATCGCGGCGCGCACCGGCCGGGTGTCGGGATCGGGGATCGGCACCGCCGCAATCAGGCGGCGGGTGTACTCATGCTGCGGGTTGTCGAAGATGGCGGCGCGCGGGCCGATCTCGACGATCTCCCCGAGATACATCACCGCCACGCGGTGGCTTATGCGCTCCACCACCGCCATATCATGGGAAATAAACAGGAAAGCGAGCCCCAGCCGCTGCTGTAAATCCAGCATCAGATTGATCACCTGGGCCTTGACGGACACGTCAAGCGCCGATACCGACTCGTCGGCGATAATCACCTTCGGCTCCAGCGCCAGCGCTCTGGCGATGCATACCCGCTGCCGCTGCCCGCCGGAAAACTGATGCGGGAAACGCTCGGCCATCCAGCCGGGCAGCCCCACCTGTTCCAGCAGGGCCGCGACCCGCGCGCGCACGGTTTTCGCCTCGGCCAGCCCGTGAACCAGCATCGGTTCGGCAATGGCGTCGCCGACGCGCATTCTCGGGTTAAGGCTTTCGTAAGGGTCCTGAAACACCATCTGGATCTGCCGCCGGCGGTCGGACAGGTGACGTTTATCCGCGTGCAGGATATCCTGCCCGGCAACCAGAATTTCCCCGCTGCTGGCCTCGGTCAGCCGGATGATCGACCGCCCGGTGGTGGATTTTCCGCAGCCCGACTCCCCCACCAGCGACAGCGTTTCGCCGGGGCGCAGATCGAAAGAGACGTTTTCCACCGCGTGCACCCGCCCGGACAGCCGGCGGAAAAAACCGGCGCGGATATCAAAGCGGGTCACCAGGTTTTTCACCGCCAGTACCGGCTGGTCGCCGCCAACGGTATCGACCGTCCGCGGTATCGGCTGCGCCTCGCCGGTCTGGCGATCCACCAGCGGGAAACGCTGCGGCAGGTCGCTGCCCGACATGGCCCCCAGCCGAGGAACGGCGGACAGCAACATGCGGGTGTAAGGATGTTGCGGATGATGAAAAATTTCTCTGGTGGCGGCGTTTTCCACCATTTCGCCCTGATACATCACCAGCGTGCGATCGGACACTTCGGCCACCACGCCCATATCATGGGTGATAAACAGCACCGACATCCCCTCTTCTTCCTGAAGGGTTTTAATCAGCGTCAGTATCTGCGCCTGAATGGTGACGTCCAGCGCCGTGGTCGGCTCATCGGCGATCAGCAGCTGCGGATTACAGGCCAGCGCGATGGCGATCACCACCCGCTGCCGCATGCCGCCGGAAAAACTTTGCGGATACTCATTCAGACGCGAGCGGGCGCCGGGAATGCGCACTTTTTCCAGCAGGCGAATCGCCTCGGCCCGCGCCTGCGCCCTGTTCATTCCCCGGTGGCGGCGCAGCACCTCGGTAATCTGGTAGCCAATCGGCAGTACCGGATTAAGGCTGGTCATCGGCTCCTGAAAAATCATCCCGATGCGGTTGCCGCGAATCGCCTGCATCTCCCGTGGGGAGAGGGAGAGCAGCTCCGCGTCGCCGAAATGGATCGCCCCGCTCACCCGGCTTTGTCCGGCGGGCAGCAGGCGCATGATGGATTTCGCCATCACGCTTTTCCCCGAGCCGGACTCTCCCACCACGGCGACGGTCTCTCGCGCGCCGATGGTGAAAGAGAGATCGCGCACCACGTTCATCCACTCGCCCTTCTCCTGAAAGGCGGTGGTCAAATGCGATACCGACATAATTGGCGACGTCATGTTGTACCCCTTAGTTCCTCGGATTGAGGATATCGCGCAGCGCATCCCCAACCAGATTGATCGCCACAATCAGCAGCAGCAGCGTCAGCCCCGGGAAGAAACTGATCCAGTAATCGCCCGACATCAGGTATTCAAAGCCGTTGGCGATCAGCAATCCCAGCGACGGCTCGGTCACCGGCAGGCCGATGCCCAGAAACGAGAGCGTCGCCTCCAGCATGATGGCGTAGGCGATGCGCATCGTCGCCACCACGATCAGAGGCGCCAGACAATTCGGTAAAATATGGCGAAATAAAATCCTCCGGCTGGATAAGGCCATGCTGGCGGCGGCGTCCACGTAGCTGCGCCGCCGCTCGACCAGCGCCGAACCGCGGATAGTGCGCGCGTAGTAGGCCCACTGGGTCACCACCAGCGCCAAAATGATTTTATCGACGCCCTGCCCCAGCACCGCCAGCAGGATCAGGGCGATCAGGATCGGCGGGAAGCTGAGCTGAATATCGACGATGCGCATAATCACCGCGTCGGTTTTTCCGCCGACATAGGCGCCGATCAGCCCCAGCGAGGCGCCAATCAGCAGGGCGAACAGCGCGCTGGAAAAACCGACCATCAGGCTGATGCGAGTGCCGTAGAGAATGGCGCTGAACAGATCGCGCCCCTGATCGTCGGTTCCCAGCCAATAGTGCATGCCGCCGAGGCTGTCGGAGCCCGGCGCCAGCCGCCCGTCCATGATATCGAGCTGCATCAGATCGTAGGGATTTTGCGGCGAGAGCAGCGGGGCAAACAGCGCCAGCAGAATAAAGACGCTCAGCAGAATCAGCCCGCACAGCGCCAGCCGGTCTTTGACCAGCGCGATCATGACCTGCGTAAAGGCGGCGCGGCTTTTCTCCTGACCGGCCGACCGTTGATGCACGGTATTGCCTGACATCAGTTATTCCCTCCCAGCCGCACGCGCGGGTCAACCAGCACGTACAGCAGGTCGACCAGCAGGTTAATCACGCTGAACATCACCACGGTAATCATCAGATAGGCCAGAATGACCGGGCGGTCCAGCACGGCGATAGAATCGATAATCAGCTTGCCCATGCCCGGCCAGGCGTAGATGGTTTCCGTCACCACGGCAAACGCGATAAGCGAGCCCAACTCCAGACCGATAACGGTAATCAGCGGGATCAGGGTGTTGCGCAGCACGTGCACCAGCACAATGCGGGTTTCCGACAGCCCTTTCGACCGCGCGAACTGCACGTAATCCTGTTGCAGGCACTCAATAACGCCGGCGCGCATCAGGCGAATAATCAACGAGATTTTAAACAGCGCCAGGTTGAAGGCGGGCAGGATCAGGTGGGCAAGGCCATCGCGGGTCAGAAAGCTAAAGGGGATGCCGAACAGGTCGTCGGTGTGGCCGCGGCCGGAGGCGGGGAGCCAGCCCAGCTTGACGCTGAACAGCATGATCATCACCAGGCCGATCCAGAAGGTGGGCAAACTGAAACCGAAGATGGAAAACGTCATAATCGACTTCGATGCCGCGCTGTCCGGCCGCAATCCGGCATAGATCCCCAGCGGAATGCCCAGCGCCAGCGCGATGACGAACGCCGTCATCGCCAGCTCCAGCGTGGCGGGCATACGCTGAAAAATCAGCGTCAGGGCGGGCTGGTTAAAGATAAAGGATTTCCCCATATCGCCCTGCAACGCGTTCCAGACAAACAGTCCGTACTGTTCCCACACCGGCTTGTCCAAACCGAACGACTGGATCACCGCCAGCCTTTCGGCGGGCGTCGCCGTCGCCCCCAGCAGCATATCCACCGGATTGCCCACCAGATAAACCCCCACAAACACCAGCACCGACATGACGATCAGCGTCAATAGCGTCTGTCCGATACGGCTTAGCAGGTAGGCAATCATCAACTGTCCTCAGAACCGTAGCGGCTCAGGTAGTCGGCAAGCAGCGACAGGAAACCCTGTTCGTCAATATCCCGCATCACCAGCGCGTTGGCGGGCTGACCGAGCTTATGATAAAAATCGGCGAACACATAGCCCGCCGTACGGCCGGACACTTCCACCCCGACGGTGGCGCTGACGCCGCTGAACAGCTCCGGATTGAGCAGCCACGCCACCACGGTGGCGTCGTGAATGGGGCCGCCTTCCCGGCCGAAACGCGCCACCTCATTGCGATCGAAGCGAGCCAACAGCGCCGCCAGCGCGACGCCGGGCGCACCGCCGCGGCGGGCGAGGTCATCGACCTGATGCCGCTGAATCAGCGCCTGAAAGGTCATATCCAGCGGCATAATCACCACGGGTACGCCGGACGAAAAAACAATCTCCGCCGCGTGGGGATCGGCATAAACGTTAAAATCCGCCCAGGGAACGCGGTTGCCCAATGCGCTAAAGGCGCCGCTCATGCTCACAATCTGTTTGACGCCGCGCGCCACGTCCGGGTGATGACGCAACGCCAGCGCCAGATTGGTCATCGGCCCCAGCGCGCAAATGGTGATGGGGTTGTTTTCCGCCGCGGCCTGGCGCGCCGTACGCACCAGAAAATCAACGGCGTGCTCCCGCTGCGGCGGCAAGGTCGTCTCCGGCACCAGCTCATGGGCAAAGGCGCCGATATGGGCATATTTGCCGTATACCTGTTCGCGCACCAGCGGCCCTGGCGCGCCGGCGTAAACCGGCACGTCGGCTCTGCCGGTCAACCCCACCACCTTGCAGGCATTGACCAGGGTGTCTTCAAGCGGCACGTTGCCGGCCACGGCGGTGATGCCCAGAACGTCCAGTTCCGGCGCCGCCAGCGCCAGCCAGATGGCGATGGCGTCATCCACGCCGGGGTCGGTATCAATAATAATACGCTGTCTGGCCATGTCAGGCGTTCTCTTTATAGCGGTTCAGCAGGTTGGAAAACAGACCGAAAACGCCGGCGGCGTCCACGCCGGTCACCACGTCCACGTTGGGCGTCCTGGCGGTCTTGCCGTACCAGTCGGCGACGGTCTGCCCCATGCAGAGCTCGCTTTCATGCTCAATATAGACGCTCGCCTTTTCGCTGCGGAAATAGTCCGGCGCCAGCACCCAGGCAATCACCAGCGGGTCGTGCAGCGGGCCGCCGCGGGAACCGTAGCGGCGAATATCGTTGCGGTCCCAGAACGCCATCAACTCCCCCAGCGGGGCTGAAATCCGCCCGGCAAGCGCGATAAAGCGCGCGACGTGATCCGGCGTCAGGATCACCTGATGCGTGGCGTCCAGCGGCAGGGCGACTATGGCGATCGATGAAGAGAACACCACATGGGCGGCGTGCGGATCGGCCAGCATATTGAACTCCGACGTCAGGCTGCGGTTGCCCGCTTCCCGGTAGGCCCCGCCCATCATCACGATGCGCTCGATGCCGGCGGCAATCGACGGTTTCATCAGCAGCGCCGTCGCCAGATTGGTTAACGGCCCCAGCGTACACAGGGTAAGCGGCCTGCCGGCGGCGGCGGCTTTTTCACACTGCTCGATGATAAAACTCACCGCATGCTGCGCTTCGGCCCGCTTTTGCGGGCTGGGCAAAACCGTGTTCCCCAGGCCGCTTTCGCCATGAAACTGACCGTGCAGCGGCTGGCGGAACAGAGGACGATGACAGCCCGCATAGACCGGAATATCCGTCCGTCGGCCCAGTTCGGTAATCTGCAAGGCGTTGCGCACCGTGCGCTCCAGCGGCTGATTGCCGCACACCGCGCAAATACCCAGAATATCCAGCTCAGGCGCGACAAAGGCGCTCAACAGCGCGATGGCGTCGTCAATACCCGGATCGCAATCAATAATAATCGGTACGGCGCTCATCCGACGTTGGTTCCTTTCTTTTCCTGGTGTTTTTTATTTTACGCGTTTAGCGCGTCAACGGACGCCAGTACCGCGGCGATCTCTTGGCGCGCCCGCTCATCCAGCGGCTGCTGCGGAGGCAAAGGTTCCCCCACCTCGAAGCCCTGCAATTGCAGCGCCGTTTTAATGCAGCCGGCAATGGAATAGCGGGCGAAGATTTCATTGATGCGCCACAGCGGACGCTGGAGAGTCATCGCCGTTTCCCAGTCGCCCGCGCGGGCGGCCTCGTACAGGGCAATGCTTTGTTTGGGGACAATGCAGGCCGGGCCGGCCATCCAGCCGACGCCGCCAATCAGCATCACGCAGGCGGGAATATGGGCCGACGCGGAGAAGACCTCCATCCGGCCGCGGGTGCGTTCGATGATGGACAGTAAACGCCCGGTATTGGTGGAGGCGTCTTTGATATAGCGGATGTTCTCGACATGGCTCAGCCGTTCAATCACCGGCAGGCTGAGGTCGGAGCGCTGAAACTGGGGATTGGTGTAGAGCACCACCGGTTTGTTCCGCGCCGCGGCGGCGATGGCGCGGAAATAGCTCTCCACGCCGCTGTCCTGGAGCGGAAAATAGGCTTCCAGTACCGCGAGAATGCCGTCGGCGCCCAGCTCGCAGTAGCGCTGCGTCTGTTCCTGCGCATCCCGAATCGTGGTCGAGGCCACGCCGGCGATCACCGGCACGCGGCCGCGGGCGGTGTCGATCACCGTTCTGACCACCTCTTCCCGCTGTGCGGCGGAGAGATAGGCGAACTCGCCGGTGCTGCCCAGCGGCACCAGGCCGTGAACGCCGCGGCCGATAAGATGCTCCGTCAGCCGGGCCAATACCGCCCGGTCAACCTGACCGTCGGGCTTGACCGGCGATACCAGATAGGGAAAAACGCCGCTGAATGCACTCATGCCGGTCCTCTTTTTTAGCCGTCAGTTGGCGGAACGAACAAAATAGGGCAGCGTGTAGGCGTCGGAGCGGCCCACGTAGGTGTACTGCTTTTTCATCGCCCAGGTGTTGGACAGGAACATCACCGGAATCACTCCCAGCTCGTTCATACCGATGTCCATCGCCTGCGACAGCAGCTGTTCCCGTTTCGCCTCGTCCAGCGTGGCGCGCGCCTCGCTCAGCGCCTTATCAAAGTCGGCGTTGGAATAGCGGCCGCGGTTGCCCTGCCCGGCGTGGGGGCCGAAGGTTTCCAGCAGCGGACCGAGAACGCCGGAAGCTTCCCCGGTTTCAATGGCGGCGCCGCCCATAATCAGACTGAATTCAAGGCGGGAGGCGCGCGAGAAATAGACGCTGCCCGGCATGGTCACCACGTCGGTTTTAATGCCGACGCGAGTGAACATCTGGCCGACGGCCTGGGCAATTTTGGAATCATTGGGATAGCGATCGTTCGAGGCGTGGAAAGTCAGCGTAAAGCCGTTGGGGTAGCCCGCCGCCGCCAGTTCCTGCTTGGCTTTCTCCGGATTGTAAACCGGCGCGGGAATGGAGGCGGAATACCCGAAGTACCCCTGCGGCACAAGCTGGGAGGCCGCAACGGCCTGCCCGTCCATAACGCGATCGACGATTGCCTGGCGATTAAGAGCTAAAGACATCGCCTGGCGAACTTCTTTTTTTAATAATGGGTTTTTACCGTCAGGACCTTTGGCGAACGGTGAAACGTCTCTTTGTTGGTCCATATGCAGGTAAATAATACGATTCCCTGGTGTTGAAATCGTTTGTAACCGTTGGTTCTTTTTAATATTACTGCTGTCGGCTGTGGGAACGTTTTCAATCATGTCCACATCACCGGATAAAATGGCCGCTACCCGCGCGCTGCTGTTTTTAAATACGCGAACGGTGACTTTGTCCCATTCCGCCTTTCCTCCCCAGTAATCGTCATTGCGCTCCAGAACCACCCGGTCATCGGGCACCCAGGAGACAAACTTGAAAGGTCCGGTGCCGATCACCTCTTTCCCGGCGTTCAGCGTTTCCGTCGGCACATTTTCCAGACGGGCGGGTAAAATGGACACCCGGCTTAAATTATTCAACAGCAGCGGCGCCGGCGCTTTGGTGATAATCTGAATGGTTAACGGATTGATTTCCTTAACTTCAGCAATATCATTCACGTAAGGCGCGTAAGAGCTCGGGCTGTTTTTGGATGCCAGCGCAATCCGTTTGATACTGGCAATCACATCTTTGGCGCTAAAATCACTGCCGTCATGGAATTTCACGCCGGGGCGTAATGAAAACTCCCAGGTTTTATCGTCAATAATTTTCCACGACACGGCTAAAGCCGGCGCAATTTGCTGTTTTTCATCTTGTACAACCAGGCCGTCAAAAATATTACGCGCCATGGAACTATTTGCGCCGCCCACGTAAAACTGCGGATCCATCGACGTTGTGGATGTCGCCAGGCCGATATTCAAATCGGCGCCGTAAGCCAAAGACGACGAGCAAAATAAGGCGGTAACAAATAAAGCCAGCGCTGATTTTTTCATTCACTAAACCCTCAATTCCATGACTGATTAATGAAGCAATCGTAATGCCATTGAGTCTATGCGCTAGAGTGGATAATTAAAAATTGCATTTTGTGTTAAATTGATAACCAAATGTTATGTTTCGGAGCGGCACATGCGTATTAATCCACGGCAGGTTGAAGCCTTTCACAAAGTGATCCTCACCGGAGGGATTACGGCGGCCGCCAATATGATGCATATCACCCAGCCCGCGGTGAGCCGCCTGATCCGCGATTTTGAAGACGCGCTGAACCTGAAACTGTTTGATCGGGACGGGCGCGGCCTTATTCCCCGCGCCGAAGCGATGAAGCTTTACCGGGAAGTCGACCGGCTTTATATCGGGCTGGATCATATCGCCCTGATTGCCGATGAAATCCGCCACGCCAAAGGCAGCGTACTGCGCATTGCCGCCGTGCAGGCGCTGTCGCCGCTCTGCGCGGAGGAAATGCTGCCGGTCCTGATCGAGGAATTTCCTGATATCTCTTTGTTTTTAGACATAGAAAGCACCAGCCGCATTACCGATGCCATTATCGCCAACCAGTATGACGTCGGCTTTATTTTCGGTCAGATGAGCAGCAAAGGACTGGAAGCGGAACCGCTGGCCGACGCCAGCGCCGTCGCCGTATTGTCGATGACGCATCCGCTTGCCGGAGAGGAGCGGATCACCATTGCCGACTTAAACCGCTACCGCGCCATCCTTCCGGGCAGAACCACGCCGCTGCGGGCGCAAATCGATCTGTCGGTCAGAAAAGAGCTGGGGTATTTACACAATCCGATTGAAACCTCGATGGCGAACAGCTGTTCGCTGGCGGCGAAAAATATCGGCATCGGCGTGGTGGATTTCATTACCGCGTTAAATAGCCGCTCGCCGGTGATTGTTAAACCGTTTACGCCCGATATAAAAATGGCCTATTGCGCGGTTTACCCGCCGCAAATTCCCCGCAGCCGGTTGGTTAATCACCTTACGGAGGTGATGAAAGAAAAAATAACGGAATGTCTGGCGTTGAAATAACCGACTCGCTCCATCGGTTTTTGGGCGTGTTATATGCTTTTACGCTTTCCCTTAACGGGTTTTTCAGAAATTACTTTTCGCGCTAATAAATAACAGGTGAATAATTTAAGATGATTGCCGTATCTTAAAACAAGATAATTCTTATTAATTCTCTTTTTACCTACAGCTTATGAATCGGGTTAAACTCGCTAGTGATATTTTTCGGTATAGTTGAAAGGACTTTGACACATGCTAACGCAAGAACAGAAAAGCCAACAGATAGAAGAAGGCACACTACGTTTGATGACGTTAGGTGAGATATCAATGGCCCGTCAGGTATTTGGGAACGCTATTGTATACAGCCAAGTATGGGTCCATTGTGACAGCTATCTGCCATTTGGCTTGCAAGGTAAACACGTTGGTATGTCGCCTAATGGCGAGATTTATTTTCGCAAAGAAGAATTTTTAAAAGATTTCTCCCAAATAAGAGACTACTCAAGGCAGCACTTTTTTATTCATGAACTGGCTCATGTTTGGCAGCACCAACATGGGCAATGGGTACGACTCCGAGGCGCTTTTAGTTGGGCTGCGGACTACAGTTACAATCTGGATAAAAATAAAACCTTAACGAATTACTCACTGGAACAGCAAGCATCAATCATAGCAGATTATTGGCTATTAAAACGGTATGGCTATGAGGTCTGGATGTACGGTATAGGGCGTTTCGTTCGCTATATTGGTCCCCGAGATAAAAGTGTTAATTTAAAATATGAACAAGTATTGGCGAAATTTTTACGTCAGAGGTAGGCAATGAGACGGATCTTTATTGGATTATCAGCTTTACTGTTGGCTGGTTGCCCGTCATTAGGCGATCGTGCTCCTGTCGATTATCCGGCGCACGTCAGCATTCGTGATGGTGGAGTATGCGTTACTGTCATGCCCGAAGCAGATGAAAAATTAGAGGCGATTTCTATTTATAGATTGGATGAGACTGAAAAGAGAAAAATCACCTTTTTCGATACGTTACAGCCGATATCGCCCAATCAGTGTGTCCCAGCACAGGGATATGTTTTTACGGAAGGCCAGCAATATCACTTCTCCGCAAAGCTGACGTCAAAGAAAAAATCTGCGGCTGGAGATTTCCCATTCAGTCGCGAATTTATCACTGAATTTTCGTTGAAAAAGATTAACAACAACTTACATGTAGATGTCATCCCGAAAGATCGTTAATGGCATATACCTCTCTGGGGCATCGTCATCCTCTGCGCGGTGTCCCATTTCCGTCGTTCCCGAATACCACCGCAGGTTATCCCCGCAGCAGTGAATGCTGCCCCATAAATTGGAATATGTCACATCGGAGAATATTTCGTGCGCGATAAAGCCGCCATTTCTCTGTTACGTCATAGCACGCGCCCGACGCAGGGTGGTTCAAACGCCACCACCCTCCGGACCCGGGCTTGTGGCTGAAATCACGCCGCTAACGCGGTCCCTTCGGCGGTCGCCCCCTTTTCCGAACCGCCAGTGACGGAATACTCGTCTCATCCCTGAGACTCGCCCTACCGGGCCAGCGCAAGCGCTGTTCAAAAACGCTCCCGGCGTTTTTGTCCGACGCGGCACTGGCTTGCGCCGCGTCCTGCGGCGCATTCGCGGGGTCGCCCACCTCAGCGTAATTTCTTACGCCGTAGGGTGAACGGTGTAAATACGTATTTTTTATTTAATATCTAATAGGTTAAACACAAAAATATTAACAAGGTATTTTTCAGCGGAGCCCTGAGTGCCTACGCAGAATGACAGATTTGGATTCGCTATTACCAATGGCTACTTTGTCAGCGCTCTGAAATAAATAGCCATCGACGATGGCTATTCAGATCTGAACCTATAAACAACCGCTATCAATCATTAAGAACAAACTTTTCAATCGCGTACGCCACGCCATCTTCCATATTGGTTTTGGTGACGAACTGGCTGGCCGCTTTCACCGTGTCGATGGCGTTGCCCATCGCCACGCCAAGCCCGGCGTAATCGATCATCGCCAGGTCGTTTTCCTGGTCGCCCAGCGTCATCACGCTCTCGCGGGGAATATTGAGATGCTCGGCCAGCATTTTCACGCCCTGGCCCTTATTGCCCCGCTTATTCAGAATTTCCAGATAGTATTCGGCGCTCCTCAGGATGGTATAACGTTCATACGCTTGCGGCGGGATCTGGCTTATCGCCCGGTCCAGCAGCGACGGCTCGTCGATCATCATCACCTTCGGGAAGGTCAGGCTGCGATCCATCTCCTCCACCGTCCGGTATTTCAACGGCATACCGGTTAAATGCGCTTCATGCACGGTATAAGCGCTGATGTCTTTATTCGCGGTGTAGAGAAAATTGAAGTCCAGCGCGTGGAAATGAACCTGGAGCTTACGCGACAGCGCCTCAAGGTAGAGGTAGTCATCAAAGCTGAGCGTGGCTTGCTCTACCACGTCGCCGTTCACGGTACGCTGCACCAGCGCCCCGTTGTTGGTTACGCAGTAGCAGCTTTCCTGCTGTAAATCCAGCTCTTGCAGGTAACGCTCCACGCCAATAAACGGGCGGCCGGTGGCCAGCACCACCTGAACGCCTTTTTCTCTGGCGGCGGCGATAGCGGCTTTCACCGCCGGTGAAATTTGGTTTTGGGGCGTCAACAGCGTCCCATCCATATCGATAGCAATCAGTTTAATAGACATAATTTTTCCAGCGGCACACAATTATTTTCATGCTAACGCGATTCAGCGCAAAAGAGCCAGTGAAATGCGGTACGCCGACGCGTATCGCATCATATTTTAATTTTACGCGACCAGCATCAGCGTCAACCTGTTGTTACAGGTCGGCGCCGTGGCTGGCAATCACCCGCTGATACCAGCTAAAGCTCTTCTTCTTCGAACGCCGCAGCGTGCCGCTGCCGTCATCATGCTTGTCGACATAGATAAAGCCATAGCGCTTGCTGTACTGTCCGGTGGTAAAAGAGACGCAGTCGATACATCCCCATGGCGTATAGCCGATCAAATCCACCCCGTCTTCCAGCACGGCTTTTTTCATTTGCTCAATATGCGCCCGCAGATAATCGATACGGTAATCGTCATGGATCTGCCCGTCTTCTTCCAGGTGATCAACCGCGCCGAAGCCGTTCTCAACGATAAACATCGGTTTTTGATAACGCTCGTAGAAACTGTTCAGCGTATAGCGCAGGCCCACCGGGTCAATCTGCCAGCCCCACTCCGACGCATTCAGGTACGGATTTTTCACGCTGCCGTTAAAGCCGGCGATGGCATCGCCGCTGGTCTGATCTCTGGCGGCATACTGTACGGCGTTGCTCATGTAATAGCTAAAGCCAAGATAGTCCGCGCAGCCTTCCCGCAGGATCTGCTCGTCTCCCGGCTGCATCTCGATCCGGTAACCCTTGGCGGCCCACTCCTTCAGGATATACGCCGGGTAATAACCGCGCAGCTGCACGTCCCCGCACAGATGGCGTTCACGCATCGCCTCCTGGGCGAACATCACGTCATCCGGGTTGCAGGACCACGGATAAAGCGGCACCAGCGCCAGCATGCAGCCGATTTTAAATTCGGGATTGATTTCATGACCGCGCTTCACCACGGCGGCGCTGGCGACGAACTGGTGGTGCAGCGTCTGGTACATCGCCTGCTCGGGATTGACGTGCTCGGTAAAGATCACCCCGGAACAGCAGTAGCCGAACAGCGGATAGCGCCAGTTGCGCTGGTTGTTGATCTCGTTGAACGTCATCCAGTATTTCACTTTCGACCGATAACGCCGCATCACCACGTCGCTGTAGCGCACAAAAAAATCCACCACCCGGCGGTTCAGCCAGCCGCCATACTTTTTGACCAGATGGTGCGGCATCTCGAAGTGGGAGAGCGTAATCACCGGCTCAATATTGTATTTCAGCAGTTCGTCAAACAGGTCGTCATAAAATTGCAGCCCCGCTTCATTCGGCTCCTGTTCATCGCCATTGGGGAAAATTCGCGTCCAGGCGATGGAGGTGCGGAAGCATTTAAACCCCATCTCCGCGAACAGCGCGATATCCTGTTTATAATGGGAATAAAACTCCACCGCCTGATGATTGGGGTAGCTGAAACCGGGCTGCACCCCGTCGGTTATTACCCGGTCCACGCCGTGCGCCCCGCCGGAAAGCACGTCGCAAATGCTGACGCCCTTGCCGCCCTGATCCCACCCCCCTTCAACCTGATGCGCCGCTACCGCGCCGCCCCACAAAAAGTCTTTCGGTAATTGCACAACGGACATCTCATTTCCTTTTCTGCGTTTGATAAAATAAACCGGCGGTCGCCGCCGTTAATCCGAACGGCATGCGTCAAGCGCCGCGATCTCTTTATGTAAATAAATCAGCTCTTCCACCAGTTCGCGACACAGAATGGCGTTCATCAGGTGATCCTGCGCATGGACCAGAATCAGGGTGATGGGAATTTTTCCGCTGCCCTCATCCGCCCCGATAAGCGCGGTCTGAACCTGATGGGCTTTACGCGCGGCGGCGGAGGCGGCGGCCAGCAGCGCGTCCGCCTCGCCCCACGCCCGTTTTCTGGCGGCGTCCAGAGCCTCCATGGCGTTGGAACGGGCTTCTCCGGCATAAATAATCAGTTCCATTACCGTGTTTTCATCAACCACCATCAGCAACCCCCTCGGTTTTCACCGTCTCTTTTTCCTGCGCTAACAGTTGACGTTCATACATTTTGAAGAAAGGGTAGTAAATCACCGCCGACACTATAATCAGCAACCCCACCAGCACTACGGCGCGCCAATCCCAGCCGGTGGACCAGGCGGCGCCTATCGGCCCCGGCGTCGTCCAGGGCGCCAGGGATACCACGCGATTGACCAGATCGGTTCTGGTCGCCACATAGGCGATGACCGCATTGACCAGCGGCGCGGTAATGAACGGTACAAACAATAACGGGTTCATCACCACCGGAGAGCCGAAAATGACCGGTTCATTAATATTGAACATGCCGGGCACCACGGACAGTTTGCCAATCGCCCGCAGATGCGCGGAACGGCTGCGCAGATAGAGCAAGACCAGTCCCATGGTCGAGCCGGAGCCCCCTACCACGATAAAGAACTGCCAGAACGGCTCGATAAAGATATGGATAATCGGTGCGCCCGCATTCAGCGCCTGCTGGTTAAGCCCCAGATTGGTCAGCCAGAACGCCTGGAGAATGCCGCTGACAATCACCGCGCCGTGGATGCCGGCAAACCACAGCAGATGGCACAACAGCACGGCGATCAAAATGGCGGGAAGCGAATCCGTGGCGGAGAGAACCGGCGCAAAGATCGCCATAATCGCCTGCGGCAGCAGCATGGCGAACTGACTCTGAATCAGCAGGCTGAGCGGGAACAGCGTCAGGAAAACCGCCAGGATGGGAATCAACAGATCAAAAGACTGACGGATCTTCGGCGGCACCTGTTCCGGCAGGCGGATACCGATGTTGCGTTGCTGCAAAAAGCGCATTAACTCCGTGGCGTAGAGCGCAACCAGAATGGCGGTAAAAATCCCTTCCCCCCCCAGCGCCCCCACCGGTAAACCGCCGCCCGTCTGCGGCGCCGCCACCACCAGAAACGACATCAGCGCTAAACTGGCCGCCATAAAGCCATTCATTTTGTAGCTTTGCGCCAGATTATAGGCAATGCCGCCGGCGATATAGAGCGCCATAATCCCCATGGTCATATTGTAGGGCATCATGATCTGTTCGCTATGGCGTTCCACCATTGCCAGCCACCACTGCGCGAACGCCCACTGGCTGTCGGCGCTGAACGGCGGATGGGCGAATAGCAGCATAAAGGAGCCGACAATCAAAAATGGCATGGCCGCGATAAATCCATCTTTAATTGCCGTTACGTGGCGCTGAGCGGAAAGTTTGACGGCAATCGGGCTGATACGGTTTTCAATTACGCTGAATAATGATTCGCTAAATGTGCTCATTATTATTTCCCGTAATTTATCCGATCATCGCCAGCGCGGCGCTGAGTACCTTCTCGCCGTTCATCATGCCGTAATCGATGGTATTGATAACGGCGACGGGCTTGTTTTGCTCATCGGCAATGGCTTTGAACTCCGCCAGCTTGTACTTGATCTGCGGCCCGAGCAGGCAGCAGTCATACCCGGAAATAACTTCATTAAATTCATCAAAACCAACGGCTTTTATCTCAACGGCGATCCCTTTTTCCCGCGCGGCCCTTTCCATGCGCTGGACCAACATGCTGGTGGACATGCCCGCAGCGCAACAGAGTAGAATCTTATTCATCCCGCACCTCGCCGTTTGTTTTTTTTATTATTCAAGCAACGCAACCCTTAATATGCAACCGGTTTCATTTTAATTTTCCCGTTTTTTGAAGGGGATCATAAACAGATTCGATGGGTAATAAAAAAACGCCGGGAGCGTTTTTCAACGTCGCCTGCGACGGCCTGGAAGGTGGCGGGCAGGACGCCCGCCATAAAAAACTTCCTTGTACCTTGTTTAACGACTATAAAAAACCGATCTGTTTATCCTTATAATAAACAGGGGAAGCAGGAAACCGTTTCAGTCTGACTTGGCGAATTGAGAAAACAGAATGACAACCATGCTCGATGTGGCGAAAAAAGCAGGCGTATCAAAGGCGACGGTATCACGCGTACTGACGGGCAATAATTACGTCAGCAAAACCACCCGAGATCGGGTGTTCAGGGCGATAGAGGAAATGGGCTACCGGCCGAACCTGCTGGCGCGCAACCTCGCCACCCGCAAATCGCAAAGCATCGGTCTGGTGGTCACCAACACGCTATATAACGGCCCCTACTTCAGCGAACTGCTGTTTCAGACCGCCACCATGACGGAAAAGCACGGACGACAGTTAATTCTCGCCGACGGCAAACACAGTGCGCAAGAGGAGCGGCAGGCCATTCAGTTTCTGCTCGATTTACGCTGCGACGCCGTCATTATCTACCCGCGCTTTCTGTCCATCGCCGAACTGGAAACCATTATCGGCCAGCACCAACAGCCCATTATGGTGATCAACCGTAAACTGAATCAGCATGCGGAAAACGGTATCTGCGCCGACCACCAGCAGCACTGCTTTGATGCGGTGAGCTACCTGATTGACCAGGGCCATCGGGACATCGCCTTTATCAGCGGTTCGCCGGGATCGCCGACCGGGGAGAGCCGCCTGGCGGGCTACCGGCAGGCGCTGGCGGCCCGGGGGATTGCATTTAATCCCGCGCTGGTGGCGCCGGGAGACTGGGGGCCGGAAAGCGGTTACGCCGCCGCGACGCTGCTGCACCGGCGCGGCGCCGCCTTCAGCGCGCTGGTCGCCAGCAATGACGATATGGCCATCGGCGCGGCAAAAGCGTTTCGCGAGCGCGGCATAGCCATACCGCGGGACGTTTCTCTGCTGGGCTTCGACGACCTGCCCATGGCCTCCTGGTTTAACCCCGCGTTGACCACCGTACATGTTCCCGTCGCCGAAATGATAAACAGCACCCTTGAAAAGCTGCTCAGCCGGCTGGAGGGGGAAACCGCCCGCCCGGCGCCGGCATTTAAAGGCCGACTGATCGTCCGTGAGTCGGTCGGTAAAGGCCCCGCCGCATTACGGAAATCCCGACAACGCTGAACGGGTAAGTAACTAATTGATTAAAATCAATTAAATTGTGCCGTTTGCACGTATATCACAGGGGATATACCTATATGCCTACTAATAAATCGTTACCCGTACAGCCAGGTCATCAATCAATCATCCATAAAAAAGAAAACTCGGCACACGCATGCTGATGCTCCTTACCGGCGTTACCGCCATTGCCCTCGGCTTCACGCTTACCTTCGGTATTCTGATCTGGCAGTCCGGCCAGCAGCAGGCCATCGCCGAGCAATACCTGAAACAGACCGCTTACACCAATATTGCGATTCCTTTCGATCGTCCCCGGCGTTTAACCGATCCGGAAGCCGCGAAGCCGAAAGCCCAAATCGAAGATCTGCTGGAAGTTTGACGCGCCCTTCATCGCGTTCAGACAGATTTGACGCTGTAGCGCTCTTGTGGGATGGCAGCGATCAAACGGTAAGCGCCCTTAAGTCGACATCTTTTTTTCAGTGATCAACTGCGCCACACTGCCGCTGTCTACCATAAACACAGAGGCGCAATCATGAACTCTCAACAGCGGGCCGACTAATGGCGCGAACAGATCACCGTCTGGCAAGCATCCGGTCTCTCTGGCCAGGTTTTCTGTCAACAACAGCAACTGACATATCACCAGTTTGTCTACTGGCGGCAAAAAAATCGCACTCCCGAAGACCGCATTTCACCCGGCTTTGCCAAAGTCGCCGCCACCGTACAGGCCAATTCTGCCGAACTGACGCTCTCATTGCCCAACGGCCAGCCGATGGTGCGGTTCGAGTATGACCCGAGCCGGTCGCGTTCCCGTGCGCCTTTTGGCGGGATTCACGGGTATTTTGCAAACCGATGGTTATGCCGGTTATGACGCAGTGTGCCGTGAGAACCGCCTGGTGCGTATCGGCTGCTGGGATCATGCCCGACAAGCGGGCAAAGCGGCGCCCAGGGGAGAGAAGGCTCAGAAAGGCAAACCCACGAAAGCGGATGTGCCGCTGGGGTACATCGGTAAACTGTATGGAATTGAACGACGCCTACAGGGACTCGGTGAAACGGATAAATATCAGGCTCGTCAGCAATACAGCCTGCCGTTGCTTGATGCGTTCAAAACCTGGCTGGAGCAGAATGTCGACAAGATGACGAAAGGCTCGCTGACGCGTCAGGCCATGGAGTACACACTCAACCACTGGGCCTCATTGACAGGTTATTGCGAGCATGGGCATGTAAACATCAGCAATGCGTTGGCGGAAAATGCGATCCGCCCGTTTGCGGTCGGTCGCAAGGCGTGGCTGTTTGCAGACAGTTCACAGGGTGCCAGCGCCAGTGCCGGGTGTTATTCCTTAATCGAGACGGCGAAGGCCAATCAGTTGGAGCCCATGCCCTATATTCAGTATGTGCTGGACCACATCGGCGAAGTGGATACGCAAGAGAAACTCGACGAGTTATTGCCCTGGAATGTGGACCTTGTCCCTTTTTCAAAAAATGTACCGCAGTATGGATAGGACAAATACGTCGATTTGACGGCGTTTACGAAAGAAATAGCAGAGTCATGGCGGACAGAAGTAAATTCCGACGGACGCCTGTTCTCTGCGAATATCTCACGTTCATTACTTCATCCTTTCACAATGTTTTATCAGAAATGGGTCTGAGCGATTCTCTCTGCGCTGCGGCAGGTCAGCGGACCCTATCACTCGCCATAAATTAAATAAAATGCATTTTAGTGATAAGTTAATATGCAAAAAGAAAATAATTAGTGTCTGGTCGTCAAATTAACATCGTGGGGACAGGGGGGAAAGAACGAAAGAGAGGAAAGGGCGCATAGCGAACTGTCGCGCTTCGGGCCAAACGCCGTATCCGGCCGCCGAACAACCCGTTCATGCCAGGTTAGAACGGCATGGGATGCTGCTTAAAGGTCGCATCGATGCGTCGGCGGGTTTCTTCCGATAACGACGTCTGTACGGCATCAAGCGAACTCTTCAGTTGATCGATGCTGGTGGCCCCGACGATGGGTATGGCCGGAAAATGGCGCGACATGACGAACGCAACGGCAAACGTGACGGGATGCAGGTTGAGTTCGTCCGCCAGCCCGACCCAGGCACCTATCGCCGGCCACACGTTCGGCGTACACCGTCCGCCTAGATTCGTATTCACCTTGCGTCGCGAATGGGGCGGCACAACGTCGGCGCGATGCTTGCCGCTCAACAACCCCTGCGCCGAGGGAGAATAAGCCAGCAGCGTGATACTTTCATTCACCGCCAGCTCCGCCAGATCGCTGTCGAAATAGCGGCAAAGCAGCGAATACTCATTTTGAATAGCGACGGGCCGCGGTCCGATTCCCTGCTCGGCCAAACGCAGCCACTGCGCCATGCCCCAACTCGATTCGTTCGACAAGCCAAACTCGCGTATTTTCCCTGCTCGCCGGAGTTCCGCCAGAGCGTGCAGGCAGTCGGCCATGCTATCAATAATGGCGTCTTTATCGTTCGTGGGGGTGAACCCCCAAATATTACGAAAGTGATAGTGATTGCGATTAGGAACGTGTAGCTGGTAAAGGTCGATATAATCCGTTTTTAACCGCGCTAACGAGGCATCCACGGTTTGATAAAGAATTTTGCCGGTTATGGGCGCGCCCTGGCGCAGCCCAATCTGACCGCGTCCGGTGGCCTTGGTGGCAATCACATACTTTTCGCGCTGTTTTTTTGACAACCAGTCGCCGATGATACTTTCCGTTACCCCTGCCGTTTCAGCCTGCACCAGATTGACGGGATATAATTCAGCGGTATCAATGAAATTAACGCCGCGCTCCGTTGCATAATCGAGCTGCGCATGCCCTTCCCTCGCCGTATTTTGCCTACCCCAGGTCATCGAGCCCAGACAAATGGCCGAAACGTCAGGACCCGTACGCCCTAGCTTTATTTTTTTCATCAAAACTCCGAATTCAAACAAATAATCTCAGTGAACGATTTTCAAATCCGCTACGATTTTTTTGCGCAGATCCGAGCGGTTTATTTCCGGCGTGTTGGGGTAAATATTCAGCAATTTCCCGGGTCTGCCCAATACGATTATCTCATCGCTTAAATTCAACGCTTCATCGATAGAGTGCGTGACATGCAGAACCGTTTTACGGCCATTTTTAGCGATGGTTTTAAAATCATGACGAAGGCTATCGCCTGTCGCTTCGTCTAAATGGCCGAACGCCTCGTCAGCCAGCAGGATGTCAGGATTGCTGATAAGCGCTCGCGCAATCGCAACGCGCTGACGCATGCCGCCGGACAGTTCACTCGGTCGGGCGTGCTCAAATCCTTTAAGGCCGAATTGATGAAGCAATGTAATTGCCTGCTGCTGATGCGCAACAGATTTCAATCCGAGTATTTCGCCGGGCAGCAGGACGTTATCTATCGCCGAGCGCCACGGTAGCAAGCGATCACCCTGAAATACGCAGCCGATTCTGCCTTTAAGAATCTGAAATTCTTTATACGGATCGCTGCCGAATACAGAGATGTCCCCCCGATCGGGACTGAGTAATCCCAGCAGCAAATTAATCAAAGTCGATTTCCCGCAGCCTGAACGGCCTAATACGCATACGTAATCGCCCTGTCGGACGGTAAATGAGAGATGGCGTATCGCGGTTGTTGGATGGCCGTTCTGATTAAAATCTTTGCCTACGCCATTAAATACCATCGCATTCGTCATGGTTACCCCTTGCTTCCACGCGCGCGCAGCATTTTATTTTCAAAAATTTTCAACAGGTTGTCGCAAACTAAAATCCAAAACACTAAGACGACCGTCCATGCCAATACCTGATCCATAAGAAACTGCTCTTCAGCGATCCTGAGCTGATAGCCAACGCCGCTGACGCCGCCGAGCAGCTCGGCAAAAACAACCACGCGTGCGCCGGTGCCAATATTGACGCGCAGGCCGGTCACCAGATTCGGCAGAATGGAAGGCAATAGCAATTTGAATATCAGCTGTAATCTGGTCGGACGCCAGGCCCTGACCATTTCCCACAGATCGGTGGGAATGGCGCGCACACCATCGCGAGAAAGGTAATAAAGACTGGGTAATGTGCTGATAAAAACGATAAACACATTTCTGATTTCGACGTCTTTAAACCAGATAATTGAAAATATTATCCAACACAGACTGGGCACGCCCTGCTTAATCTGAATGAGCGGCGACAGAAAATGGTCTACCGGCGCATAAAGTCCGGCCAGAATGCCTGCTGCCGAGCAGACGATAAATGAAAAAATCACCGCGACGAGAATACGTGCATAGGTCAACAGCGTGGTATGAATAAGCACGTCGTCATGGAACATCTGTATGAACCGGACCGCCACCTCCGTTAGCGAAGGGAATAGAATGGGAGGCAAATACTGTGCGGCTGTCTCCCAAACGACAATCAGTAGAATGATGGCGATGAACCCTTCATATCGTCTTTTTACCCGCCGTTTTTTTGGCGGTTCGATATGAACTGACTCCGTCTGCGTGTGATCCATTTTTCTAACCTCTCAGTCAAGGCGTCAACGGTGTGATGAGGCTGTCAACTTCGCTGTCCGTCAAGGGGCGATCAAGTAATCCCGCGTCAGGCAAAAGCGATCGGGTCAATACTGAAATGGCGGTACGCAGATCGGTGGCCGGCACCACTTTATCGGCGTCGCCTAGCGTGGTCAGCGTTTTGACCATGTAGTCATCAGAGCTGCGCACCCGCTCGCTGCCCAATATCTTGGCCGCCGCAGCCGGATCGTTTTTAATCTCGGCCAGCGATTCGCGATAGGCTTTATCAAAGCGCACTAATAACCGATGGTTCTGAGGATCGTTATTCCAGGCTTTCCGCACGCCCAGGAAGAACATTGGGATATAGCGCACCTGCGTCAGCTTGTACCATTTGTCTTTATCAAACGTCGGAATGAAACGGAAGCGTCCCGGTTGTGATTCGTTCAGTTTGAGTCGCGTATCGTCATAGGCGGTAATCGCATCCACCCGCTGGGCAATGAGATTGGCGATTTGCGCTGAAGCAACTATGGAAGGAATAGTGACTTTGCTTAAATCAATATTTTGGTGCTCGCGTAAAATATACTGCTGAAACACCCATGAACCCGATCCGGTCGAACCGGCGACCGAATGCCCAATAATATCCTGCGGCTTTTGGATATCCTTGTTTTCAGTGACCAGATAGCTGTTTGCATAATTGCTGTAGGTCGAAACCAGAGAAGCGTCCAATCCCTTGAGCACAAATCGGGCGGCGGTGCCGATAGTCAAGCACATGCAGACCTGATCGGTTCCATTGACGAATTCGCTGTAGGCCACAGAAACAGGCTTGAGGTTATATTGCAGATCGAAGCCATTTTTTTTATCGATTCCTTTTTCCTTCATGTACTCAATGGTCCATACAGAAGGATCGCCGATGCTTATCGCCGCTATTTTTAAAATGGGTAAATTTCCACTGGTATTGGCGAATGAGGCTGGCGCCGTAGAGAGCAACAGGCCGGTCATGCCGATAATTTTTAAAAAAAAGCGGCTTTGCAGCCGCAAACAAAAGTTAATCATTATATTTTCTCTCGGCAAATTCAGAACGATGGATGAGTGTTGAGACGCTCACGCAAGCGCGGCAAAATATAATTGCCGATTTCCGGGACATCCCGCAGCCGCTGGAATCCATCGAGAATAAACGTCGACACGCCGGCCTCCACATAATCGGCCAACGCCGCCACTATCGTCTCCGGCGATCCCACCAGCGCGGTGGATTTACCCCGTTGCGTAATGCCTGAAAGCCCTGTCCATAGCGCTTTATCGTGCCTTTCGCCCTGCTGATTGGCGGCAACCTGTTTAAGGTCGCCCGCGCTGCTCTCCCGCCCATCGCGCGCGGGCAGCCAGCGCGTTTCGTCAGGTTTGGCCTGCTGACTTTGCGCTATTACCGTCGCACGCATTTCTTCCGCGCGTTGCCAGGCTAATTCGTCGGTTTGACCGATTATCAAGCGCACCAGAACAATAATGCGCGGCAGGTCTTCACGCCCGCTCTCCCTCGCCGCCGCATGAATGCGAGCGATATCCTCGCGCAGCTGCGCGAGAGGTTGAGCATAGAGCGCATAACCATCCGCCTCGGCAGCCCCCACCGCGTAAGCCTCTTCGGAGTTACCGGCGAAATAGATCGGAATCCGCGGTTGTTGATAGGGAAACACGCTGGCGACGAAATCATTAACGGTGAAGTACTCGCCGGGATAAGCGAACTTTTCCCGGGCCGTCCAGGTCTTTTTAAGCAGTTGGATGAACTCTCTGGTGCGGCCGTAGCGCTGGCCTTTGGTCAGCGTGTCGCCAGTATTTTTAAGGCCGTCGTTGTTGCGTCCTGATATGGCATGCAGCCGAATTCTCCCCCTGGAGAATTGATCCAGGGTGGCGTAGCTGCGCGCGACCAGCGTCGGTGAAGCCAGGCCGGGACGGTAGGCGACCAGGAAATTCAGCCTGTTGGTATTCGCGGCTGCCTGAGCCGCGATTTGCAAACTTTCCGGCCCGTCACCGCCCAGACCGACCAGCACGCCGTCGAACCCGGCGTATTCATGTTCTCGCGCCTGACGGATGATGTAATCGGTATCCAGCGCTTGCCCGGTAGCGAGATGAACTTCGGATTCATCGCGAAACGTCAAGTGGCCGTAGATTTCAACGCTCATGTCTTTCCCCTGTTCAGAGGTCGATTGGTCCGCGAGAGATGCGAGTCAACTCCTCATCGACATCAAATAATTCAACCGTGATATTGCTGGTGGTTGGCGCAAATTTCCGGTTCGCGCGCCCCGCCACCCACGCATCGGCCGCAGCCCGATTCTCGAACAAGAACAATCCGCCGCCGCGGCCCGTCTCTTCATTTCTCAACCACACTTTCCAGATGAAACCGGGAATGCTGGCGCGGCTTTCGGCCATTAAGCGCTTTTCTTCACGTGATTTTTCGTCGGTAAACGTGCTGTTGTAATTCACCTGCGCGATAACTTTTCCCATAATTTTGTTCCTCGAATGATGTGTTGTCAGTGCATTTAACTTAAACATAACCACAACATAACCAAACAAACATAATATGATAACCTTTTTTGTTTTTTATATATGTTTTTATGTTTTGATCGCGCACCGGTTTTTTTGTTATAAATGAAGGCGCAAACTAATGTCGCCAAACGATTTTTTGAAGGCCAATGTGAGGAACGCATTTCGTGAGTATGCAACAGATGGGGTCGATTCTTGAGGTGAGCGCAGAGCAACTCAGAGAAAGCTGTACCAAGACGGAATCACAGGGCTTGGCATCCGAACTCATGCGTCTAATCGATAACAAGCAACTGCTGACAGGCACTCGCTTGCCCACGGTGCGTTCATTTGCCGCCAGCATGGGACTGAGTCTGAATACGATTGCCGCCACCTGGTCCATTTTGCGCAACGCCGGCTATATTGAAACCTACCGGCGCGGTGGCACCTATGTGATGAAACGGTCCGCTGAAAGCTGGCATGCCGACGCGGAATCGGTGAGCGTCAACCTGTCCCATGCGTCGGGCGATCCCGCGCTGCGGCCGGATCTGAGCCAGGCGTTAAGCTATGGTCTCGCTGCGCCGGGGCTGCACGGCGCCAGTCTCGAATACATTATTCCTTCGTTAAAAAGCTTAGCCATCGACGCGTGGCCGTTCGCGGCGAACGACTGGATGATTGCCGGCGCAAGCTCGGAGAGCATTCTTCTGGCCGTTTCGGCCGTGTGCGAACCGGGGATGAGCATCGCCGTTGAACAGCCTACCTCGTCGCGGCTGCTGAAAATTCTTTCGCTGTTGCGCGTCAACGCTGTCGGCGTGCCCTGGGATGAGCAGGGACCCAGCGTTGAAGGATTGCAACACGCGCTGGATGAAGGCGTCGTCGCATTCATTTATCAGCCGCGCTCTCATCTGCCGCTAGGCCGAACGGTGACGGCAGCGCAGGCAAAGCGCCTGGCCAACGTTCTCCGGCGCTACCCCGACGTGAAGATTATCGAAGACGATCCGCTGGGGCCATTATCAACGGCGACTCCGGCCAGCGTGGGATGCTGGCTGCCCGACCAGACGGTGCTGGTTCGCTCGTTCTGTAAAGCATACGGGCTGGATCTGCGCACCAGCATTATCGGCGGGAATGCGCAGCATATCGCCGCGATTCGCCAGAAACGCTCGTGTGGATTGGGGATGATTAGTCGTATTTTGCAGGGCGCGCTCTATTATCTTCTGACCGATTCTGCGTCTCTGGAAAAAATGGAAGACATTCGCCGGATTTATGCGCAGCGTCGTCACATTTTCCAGTCAGCGCTTAGGGAACAGGGCATTCGGTTTGATGAAAAGCAAACGGGGCTATTGCTGTGGGTGCCGGTCGATAACGAAGCCAGAGTGATTGCCTCGCTGGCGCAAAAAAATATTTTAGTTTGCGAAGGGTCGCGCCATTTTATTGCCCCCGCCGCTCCCCATATCGCCATCAATATTACGAATTTGCCTTCCCATGCAGAGCCAATCACGCAAATTGCGCGGGAAATCGCCGCGTCTATTCTGACCGTCGACAAAGGCTTTTTCGATTAGGCGCGAATTGCCCGCGCAGGCTTTCAGGCTACCAGGTGCACTCCAGCGCAGCGGGATCGTTCGCCAACGCCAGCCAGAAGTTGTTAAGCGTGTCGATCTGGCGCGTCCGCTTGATGTCATCAAACACCGCTTTGACGCGCGGCGATGCCTGGGCTTCATCGATATAGTTTACTAAGGCCATGCCGGCTCTCCCGTAGTTGGCCGCTTAATGCACCGCGGCGTACATGATTTTCTTTTCATCGGCCTGCTGCGCCGAAAACTCTTCCACAATGCGCCCCTGCCGCGACACCAGAATCCTGTCCGACAGCTTAAGGATTTCCGGCAGATAGGAGGAGATAACCACTACCGCCAACCCTTCGTCGGCCAACTGGTGATCAACTGATGAATTTTATCGATGGCGTCCACGTCGACGCCGCGCGTCGGCTCATCGAAAATAATCAGCTACGGGTGCTGGACCAGGCTTTTGCCAATCACGACCTTTTGCTGATTGCCGCCCGACAACGCAACCTCCTGCCCATTCGGATCAAGGGTGCGGATATTTAAACGCCGTCGCCACAGCTCCGCCAGCGCCGTTTGCGCGCGCCGGCTGACCAGCGGCGAACGGTGCTGATCTGAGGCCAGCAACCCGGCATAGAGATTTTCAGCGATGGTAGCGGTTTCAAAAAAACCGTCGGATTTACGATCCTCGATGACGTAGACGATACCGTCTTTCATCGCCTATCGCGGCACGCGATACCTGACCGTCCGTTCGTTCAGGATAACGGCGCCGCCGCGCGACGCCACCCATAACCCGCGCCCGGTATCGAGCACGCTGTTCACCCCGTGGCGCTGGCCGTCGGCGCGGCTATGGTAGCTGGCGATCGGCTGTCCCTGTTGATTGAGCCGTACCACCAGCCCCCACGATCGGCTGAACGACCACGGCTTGTGTACGCCCATGGTTTTAACGCCTCCGCACTGCAAGGGTTCCAGGAAGCTCTGCCCCGAGGCGTAGGCATTTGATCAAAGATGAAGGGCCGCCGACATCATGGGCGATACGCGTCCTGTCCAGCGCCAGATTTATGGCTTGCCGAGCCGCGGGCTTGTCGAAAGGCGCTTTACGGACGTTGAGAGTAAGATCCAGCACCCGCCCCTCCGCCGTGGCGGTTCCGGTCGCTAAACCGGCCGCTTTAAGCTGCTCGGCACTTTCGCGATCTACCGACGAGATGAAGTCCACGCTGCCGACGCGCAACTGCATGATCCCGGACTGCTGATCGGGAATGATGCGGATGGTCACTCGCTTCAGGCTTGGCGGCGTCCGCCAGTAAGCATCGTTGCGGACAAAGACGGCCTCCTGACCGGGTTCATAGCGAGCCAGTTTGAAGGGGCCAGTGCCGTTGCCCAGGGTTTTCACCTTATCCGGGGCATCGCTGTCAATAATGAACGCCAGATCCAGCAAATCGAACGCCGCATCCGAGCCTCCCGCCAGGATCGCCGCTGCGTATCGACGCGTTAGCCACCCGCTTCGGCGTGTCGCATATGCCGGTACGCGCGGCGCTTCAGCGGTTGGAAAGCGAAGGGTTGATTAGCGTCCTGCCGAATAAGGGCGCCAGAGTGGTGGACGTCAATGAGACGTTTGTTGCCGACCTCATGGATATACGCATGATGGTTGAAAGCTATCTCGCACGCCGTGCCGCCCAGCGCATAACGGATACCGTTTTGGCCGAGCTGGTGGAACTGCAGAGCGCGCACGAGACCGCGGTCGGCAGCGGCGATTTTCAATAGGCCCTGGATGCCAACCGCGCGTTTCATCGCCACATCCATCAAGCCGCGGGCAACCGGGATGCCATTCTGATTCTGGAGCGCCACTGGCTTTTTATCAGAGCGTTGTGGCGACGATACGGTCCGCGCCCAGAGCGCTTTCAGGGGGTGATAGCCGATCATCGACAAATGCTGGCGGCCTTTGCCGCCCGAGACACCGAAGGCGCCGCGGCCATCACGGCTGCCCATACGGCCAAAGCCAAGCAGCGACTGCTGGAAGCGATGCATGCTCATTTCGCGTCCGAAGGGCATCCCGATGATTGAACCAAAGATTGCCGATCTAGCGTTGGCCCACTACCCCGTCACAGATAACACCACGTGGTCGTTTATCGGCATGCGCGCTGAGGATGGCGTGGCCGGGTGGGGAGAAGCCACGTGGAACCGTCAGCCTCACTCGCTGGATGCTCCCTTTGAAACCGCACGCCTGGCCCTGCGCGGGCAAAACCGCCAAAGGCTGGACGAGTTGATCGCATCGACGCCTTCGTCGCAAGCGGCGGCGGCGGTACGTAGCGCGCCAGAGCAGGCATCCTTGGACATAAGGGGGAAACGGGCGCGCCGTCATGCCGCCTTTTGGCAGGGAACGCCCGTCCGGCACGCTATTCCGCTGTATGCCAACATCAATCAGGGTATTCGCGAACGCACCGAACAAGGATTTCAGCACGCAGCACGGCAGGCAGAGCTGGCGGGCTTCGACCATATCAAAATAGCGCCCTTCGATGGCGTCGGGCGGGACACAGCGGGCACGCGTCAGGGTCGCACGCTGATAGACGCGGGGCGGCGGCGGGTGGCGGCGACGCGCCAGGCGCTGAGTCAAGCAACCGAGTTGTATGCGGATTGCCACTGGCGCTTCGATGCGCATATCGCAGTTTGGGTGATGGAAGAGTTGGCGTCTTTTGGGGTGACCTGGTTCGAATGCCCGCTGCCCGAGACAACAGATAACTTTCCATCATTAAAGAAGCTTCGCAGTCTGGCCCATCGCTATAACATGCGGTTGGCCGGCCTGGAGGAGTTAACTGACGCGCATGCCTTTGAGCCCTGGCTTCAGGCAGGCATTTACGACGTGGTGATGCCGGATGTCAAATATGCCGGCGGCATCAGCGCCCTGCTGGAAATCGCGGGTCAAGCCAAAAAGTTCGGGGTGACGTGTTCGCCGCATAATCCCAGCGGTCCGGTGAGCCATGCCGCCAGCCTGACTGCATGCGCCCTGGCTGAGAATATGGCGCGTTTAGAGCATCAATATAACGAAACGCCGCTCTTTTGGCAGTGGATGAGCGAAGATTTCCCCAAACCCGCTGGAGGCGCGAGTTTGCTGCCGACTCAGCCGGGGCTGGGTATGCACATACCCTGGCCTGTCGCGAACCGGCTTGCCGATAAACAGTCACTGCCGAGCAATCGTTGAGCCAGTATCGGCGGTAGTGTCCGGTCACGTAAGCGACGGCGGCTTGTTTACTGTCTTTTGGATCGCAAATAGGCATCCTGCATCGCCTGGTAATACCTGGCTGGTAGTACGCCCATTTTCGGTACAGGGCGAAGCGGCGGATGAACCGGAGCACGGGAAAACCATTGCTGAGTAAACGGAACGAGGATACGCCTTGCCATGTCAAACTTCGTATCGTAGAAAAGCCCGGTTACCTCATCATCGGCCAAGACAACAAACTCGGTAGGATAAACGTTTTGCGTTTTCTGCGATGTCCCATAGACAATTAACACCGAATAACTCTCTGCATGGCGACCAACAACCAGCACCGGCCTCGGTTTAGGCCCTGGTATTCCCAACCTTTCCGACTCTGGGAAATGGCACCAGAGGATATCACCCAACGCAGGTAAGGGTGCGTGCTTTCCTGTCAGCATTGCTAATCCTTAGTAAAGAGCGTTTCCATTTCCTCTTCAGAGACGTTTGATACGGGACTCATCTTTTTCAGAGCCTCATACTGTTGTTCGCTTAACGGGCCGTCATCCTGCTCATAGGGTGCGATATATTGCTTAACCATGATACGCAAGGCTTTATGAAGTAGTTCCGTCTTATTCATCTCCGTTATTTGCATCAGCTTTTCAAACGTTTCAAAGCTGATGCCGTTCTCGCTATCCTGCTCACGAAATCGCAGAAGCACTTCTTTTTTCTGTTTTCGGCGACCGGTCTGCGACGTTGTTTTTGCTGTGGTTGGCATTTTTTTTCCTGCTTATCGTCATAAAAGCTATCAAAAGTATAGCACACCATTTTTTACCGGCATCGTGCAAAAAGTAGTAAAACGCATTACGCCACGGGCCGAGGCGACAAAAAGATTGAACGCTAATGATATGCGCAATATGTTAGTCTATCCCTTATCTGCCTGCGGAAGCGACGCCTGCCTGCGCGTCGTTTCTGACGAGAACACGACTCCGTAAACCCATCATCGCCCTGACAATAAAAAATGAAAATAATGAAGCTTCCCCTGCTGGCCCAGATTTCATCCGCTCACCTGGTGAGCCATTTTCATATGATGGTGCTGCCCGCGCTTATCCCGCTGCTGTCGGCGCAGCGGGACATCAGCTTCGTCGAACTGGGTTTCGCGCTGAGCGTTTTCAATATCGTCTCCGCCTGCGTGCAGACGCCGATCGGCTTTGTGGTCGACCGTATCGGGGCCAGGCGCACCCTGACCGCCGGCCTGACGCTCGGCAGCCTGTGTTTTCTCTCGCTGAGCTTGTCCAGCAGCTACTTCTGGCTGGTGGCCGCGATGGCGCTGGCGGGGGTGGCGAATGCGGTCTATCACCCCGCCGATTACGCCCTGCTGTCGCGGGGAATCGATGAAAAGCGCATGGGGCGGGCGTTTTCCATTCATACCTTCTCCGGTTTTTTCGGCACCGCCATTGCGCCCGGCATTTTACTGACCGTCGCCGCCTTCGCCGGCCTTAACAGCGCATTTATCGTGGCGGGGGCGATAGGGCTGCTGACCGTTCCCCTGCTATTAACCGGCCGCGACCAGCCGGTCCGGCTACAGAGCGCGACGCAGGAAACTACCCGGCCGGATAAAAAACCGCGCATTGCGCTTTTCACCCTGCCCATCATGGCGCTGTTGGTGTTATTCCTGCTGCTGAATCTGAGCACCGGTTCGATTCAGAATTTTTCGGTGACGGCGTTTGTCACCGGCTATGGGCTGCCGTTATCCCAGGCGAATGTGGTGCTGACCTCCTTTCTGTTCGCCAGCGCCTTCGGGGTGCTGGCCGGCGGCGCGCTGGCCGATAAAACCCGCCGCCACGGGCTGGTGGCGACGGCGGCGCTGGCCGTCACCGCCGGTTTAATCAGCGTGGTCGCCATCTATCCGCTGCCGCTGCCGGTATTAATTCCGCTGCTGGCCGCGGCGGGATTTCTGTCCGGGATAATCGCCCCCTCGCGCGACATGCTGGTGCGGGCGGCCTCGCCGGCGGGCGCCGAGGGGCGCGTTTTCGGCATCGTCTCCACCGGTTTTAATATCGGCGGCGCGGCCGGTCCGGTGCTGTTCGGCTGGCTGCTGGATCACGGTTATCCGCGGGCCATTTTCTGGTCGGCGGTGATTTTTATGCTGATCACCGCGCTTATCACCCTGCGCCAGGAACTGCGGAGCGCGAAACGGCGCGCGGTGGTTTTATAGCCGTAAAAAAGCCAGCCCGAAAAGGGCTGGCTGAGTTGACCGTTAACAAGCAGTTCGATCAGATATCGATATTCATCGCCTTCAACGCATTCTCTTCGATAAAGGCGCGACGCGGTTCCACCGCATCGCCCATCAGGGTGGTAAACAGCTCGTCGGCGGCGATGGCGTCTTTCACCGTGACGCGCAGCATACGGCGGCTGGTGGGGTCCATGGTGGTTTCCCACAGCTGTTCCGGGTTCATTTCTCCCAGACCTTTATAGCGCTGAACGGCCAGACCGCGGCGTGACTCTTTCACCAGCCACTCCAGCGCCTGCTCGAAGCTGGCGATCGGTTGACGGCGCTCGCCGCGTTCAATATAGGCGTCCTCTTCAATCAGACCGCGCAGCTTCTCGCCCAACTGATTGATTTTGCGATACTCGCCGCCGGTAACGAAGCCGAAATCCAGCGGATAATCGGTATCCACGCCGTGGGTCCGCACCCGCAGAGCCGGTTCAAAGATCTGCCGTTCCTGATTTTCGTGGATCACGAAGCTGTAGGCGCTGCCGTGCTGCTCGCGCTCATTGAGCAGCGTAACCAGCGTTTCCATCCACTGCTGAACGTGCGTGCGATCGCGTAAATCCGTTTCAGACAGGGTGGGCTGGTAGATTAACGCGTTCAGCAACGGCCGCGGGAAACGACGCTCCATACGGCCGATGGTTTTCTGCACCGCGTAGTGTTCGGCCACCAGTTTTTCCAGCGGTTCGCCCGCCATCGCCGGCGCCGCGGCGTTGGTATGCAGCGTCGCCCCGTCCAGCGCCAGCATAATCTGGTACTGATCCATGGCGTCATCATCTTTGATGTACTGCTCCTGCTTGCCTTTTTTCACTTTGTACAGCGGCGGCTGGGCGATATAGACGTGGCCGCGCTCAACGATTTCCGGCATCTGACGGTAGAAGAACGTCAACAGCAGCGTACGGATGTGCGAGCCGTCGACGTCGGCATCGGTCATGATGATGATGCTGTGATAGCGCAGTTTATCCGGGTTGTATTCGTCGCGGCCGATGCCGCAGCCCAGCGCCGTGATCAACGTCGCCACTTCCTGGGAAGAGAGCATTTTGTCGAAGCGCGCTTTCTCGACGTTGAGGATCTTGCCTTTCAGCGGCAGAATCGCCTGATTCTTACGGTTGCGCCCCTGTTTGGCGGAACCGCCCGCCGAGTCCCCTTCCACCAGGTAGAGTTCGGACAACGCCGGGTCGCGTTCCTGACAGTCCGCCAGCTTGCCCGGCAGGCCGGCCAGATCGAGCGCGCCTTTACGCCGGGTCATATCGCGCGCTTTACGCGCCGCTTCACGGGCGCGGGCGGCGTCGATGATTTTGCCCACCACGATTTTGGCGTCCGACGGGTTTTCCATCAGGTAATCCACCAGCTTCTCGTTCATCAGCGATTCAACGGCGGTTTTCACCTCCGACGACACCAGCTTGTCTTTGGTCTGCGAGGAGAATTTCGGATCGGGCACTTTAACCGAAACCACGGCAATCAGCCCTTCACGCGCATCGTCGCCGGTGGCGCTGATCTTGGCTTTCTTGCTGTAACCCTCTTTATCCATATAGGTGTTCAGGGTACGGGTCATGGCGGCGCGGAAGCCGGCCAGGTGCGTACCGCCGTCGCGTTGCGGGATGTTGTTGGTAAAGCAGTAGATATTTTCCTGAAAGCCGTCGTTCCACTGCAGGGCGACTTCCACGCCGATATCGTCTTTCACCGTGGAGAAATAGAACACCGTCGGGTGGATCGGCGTTTTGTTGCGGTTAAGATAGTCGACGAACGCCTTGATGCCGCCTTCATAGTGGAAGTGATCGGACTTATCTTTTTCGCGCTCGTCGAACAGCCGGATGGAGACGCCGGAGTTCAGGAACGACAGCTCGCGCAGGCGTTTGGCGAGGATCTCATACTGGAATTCGGTCTGGTTGGTAAAGGTTTCATAACTCGGCCAGAAGCGCACGGTGGTGCCGGTTTTCTCGCTATCGCCCACCACTTTCAGCGGCGCCTGCGCCACGCCGTGACGGTAGGTCTGTTCGTGCACCTTGCCTTCGCGGCGGATCACCAGCTCCAGCTTTTCCGACAGGGCGTTAACCACCGAAACGCCCACGCCGTGCAGGCCGCCGGAAACTTTATACGAGTTGTCATCAAATTTGCCGCCGGCATGCAGCACCGTCATGATCACTTCCGCCGCGGAGACCCCTTCTTCTTCGTGCAGACCGGTAGGAATGCCGCGGCCGTCATCCTGCACCGAGACTGAGTTATCAGCGTGGATAGTGATGACAATGTCTTTACAATAGCCAGCGAGCGCTTCGTCGATAGCGTTGTCCACAACCTCGAATACCATGTGATGCAGACCGGTTCCGTCATCCGTATCGCCGATGTACATACCTGGGCGTTTACGTACCGCATCCAGCCCTTTCAATACCTTGATACTTGAGGAGTCATAAGAATTCGACATCAACGTTTCCCGCTCATTTTAGTCCTGTGATTGAACCGTTATTTTACCCTGTTCTACGCGGAACATCTTGCCATTTTCACCAACCATATCGGCAATCTGCTCAGCGCTGACCGCGCTGACAAAAACCTGTGCATGGGTGGCTTTTAACCGTTCAGCCAACAAACGGCGGCGGGTACTATCCAGTTCGGAAGCAAAATCATCAATCAGATACAGACAGCGCAGTCCGTTCTGACGGGTGAGAAACTCACCCTGGGCCAGCCGTAAAGCGCACATCAGCAGCTTTAGCTGACCACGGGACAGCATATCCTCGACCGCCACCCCGCTGGCGCGGATGCGGAAATCGGCTTTATGCGGCCCCAGCGCCGTATAACCCAGCATACGGTCGCGTTCAAACTGCCGTTCCAGAAGTTCGGCATAGTCACTCTCTTTATCCCAGCCGCGCTGGAAAGCGAAGCCGAGGGCGAATTCAGGCAGAAACTGGCTGCAGGTGGCGGCAATATCGCCGGCGATCGCCGCGCTGTATTGCCCCCGCCATTCGCTGATGCGTTCGGCCAACGGCACCAGCTCCTGATCCCAGGCCCGCAGCTGCCCGTACCGCTCCACCTGCCGCAGCGCCGCATTACGCTGGCGCAACAGGCGTTTCATATTGCTCCAGGCGGAGAAAAAACCGGGCTCGTTATGAAAACAGCCCCAGTCGAGAAAGGCGCGGCGGTACTTCGGCCCGCCGTTCAGCAGCGTAAACCCTTCGGGGGTGATCAGCTGGATCGGCAGCAGCTGCGCCAGTTCGGCCACCTTATGGCCGTCGCTGCCGTCGATGCGCACCTTGCCGTCGCCCAGACGGTTTTTACTCAGCCCGACCGAACGTTCAGACTCAATGCCGCCGATACGTCCGTGCAGCACGAACTCCGGCTGTTCGTGACGAATAACGCGCGCCGCCTGCACGCTGCGAAACGCCCGCCCATGCCCCAGCGTATAAATCGCTTCCAGCACGCTGGTTTTTCCGCTGCCGTTCGCTCCGACCAGAAAATTAAAGCCGGGCGCCAGCGCCAAATCAGCCGCTTCAATATTACGGAAATCTTTAATAAGAAGACGAGTAAGCGCCATGCGACTATTTCTTGCGGTAAAGGACGTTATGGTCGCGGACGGATGGAGGGCGGAGCGCGCGGCGACTCCCGCGCGGCGAACTCAACGCCCGCGCGGACGGCGGGCGCTGCCCAATCCCCGGCTGATAAGCTGCATAACCCGCCATAGGCTAGAGGCGCATCGGCATAACGACATAGGCCGCCGCCCGGCTGGCGCCGTCTTCGATCTGCACGCTGGATACGGAGTCGGTCAGCAGCAGGCGGACATCCTCGCACTTCAGCGCATTCAGCACATCCAGCACGTAACTGACGTTGAAACCGATCTCCATCTCGGTGCCGTCGTACTGCACATCCAGAATTTCTTCCGCTTCTTCCTGCTCGGGGTTGTTGGCGGTGATTTTCAGCTGATTCTGAATCAAATGCAGGCGCACGCCGCGGAATTTTTCATTCGACAGGATCGCCGCCCGGGAGAACGCCTGCTTGAGCAAGTCGCAGCTGGCTTCCAGCGTTTTGTCCGGGTTCTTCGGCAAAACCCGGCGGTAATCCGGGAAACGGCCGTCGACCAGCTTGGAGGTAAAGATAAAGTCGCCGACGTGGGCGCGGATATTGTTGCTGCCGATTTGCAGCTGCAGCGGCGTATCGCCGCCGTCCAGCAAGCGCACCAGCTCCATCACCCCTTTACGCGGCACGATCACCGAATGCGACGGCAAAGCCTGCCCCACCGGCATGGCGCACACCGCCAGACGATGGCCGTCGGTGGCGACGGTGCGCAGCTCCTCGCCCTCGGTTTCAAACAGCATTCCGTTGAGGTAATAACGAACATCCTGATGCGCCATCGAGAACTGCGTGGCCTCAATCAGGCGTTTCAGCGTCGCCTGCGGCAGCGAAAACTCAACGTCGCTTTGCCAGTCGTCCAGATTGGGAAAGTCGGCGGCGGGCAGGGTCGACAGCGAAAAGCGGCTGCGACCGGAACGCACCAGCATGCGATCGCCGTCCAGCATGATGGTGATCTCCGCCCCGTCCGGCAGCCCGCGGCAGATATCGAACAGCTTACGGGCCGGCACGGTGGTCGCCCCCGGCTCATGGGGCTGCGTTAACGCCACGCGGGCCACCATCTCCATTTCCAGATCGGTGCCGGTGAGCGACAGCTCCCCTTCGGTAACCTGCAACAGCAGGTTGCCCAGAATAGGTAGGGTCGGCCGGCCGCCCAACGGGCTGCTGACCTGTTGCAGCGGTTTTAGCAGATGTTCGCGTTCAACAATAAATTTCATCATGTTATGAAGATAATGTTCTGATTAAATTGGAAAAATCTTCTTTGATGTCGTGACTTTCCTCACGCAGCTGTTCGATTTTACGACAGGCGTGCAACACCGTGGTATGGTCGCGGCCACCAAACGCGTCGCCGATTTCCGGCAGGCTGTGGTTGGTCAGCTCTTTGGCCAGCGCCATCGCCATCTGGCGCGGGCGAGCCACCGAGCGGGAGCGGCGTTTGGACAATAAATCAGCAACCTTGATTTTATAGTATTCCGCCACCGTCTTCTGGATATTGTCGATAGTAACCAGTTTTTCCTGCAATGCCAGCAGATCGCGCAGCGCCTCGCGCACAAAATCAATGGTGATGGAGCGGCCGGTAAAATTGGCGTTGGCGATCACCCGGTTTAACGCCCCTTCCAGCTCGCGCACGTTGGAGCGCAGGCGCTTGGCGATAAAAAAAGCCACTTCTCCCGGCAGACGGATATCGTTCTCGTCGGCCTTTTTCATCAGGATCGCCACGCGCGTCTCCAGCTCCGGCGGCTCGATGGCCACCGTCAGCCCCCAGCCGAAACGCGACTTGAGGCGATCTTCCACGCCGTTGATCTCTTTCGGGTAGCGGTCCGAGGTCAGAATGATCTGCTGATTCCCTTCCAGCAGGGCGTTGAAGGTGTGGAAAAACTCTTCCTGCGAACGCTCTTTGTTGGCAAAAAACTGAATATCATCGATCAGCAGCGCATCCACCGAGCGGTAATAGCGTTTGAACTCTTCGATCGCATTATTCTGCAACGCTTTTACCATATCCTGCACAAAGCGCTCGGAGTGCATGTACACCACTTTCGCATTGGCTTTGCGGGCGATGATGCCGTTGCCCACCGCGTGCAGCAGGTGCGTTTTACCCAGGCCGGTGCCGCCGTACAGAAACAGGGGGTTATAGGCGCCGCCGGGGTTGTCGGCCACCTGACGGGCGGCGGCGCGCGCCAGCTGGTTCGACTTGCCCTCGACGAAGTTGTCAAAGGTATGCTTGGGATTCACATTGGAGCGATAGGTGTGCTCCGCCTGCACCGGGGATTTATCCCAGCTGGGTCGCACCGGCGCCGAACGTACCTGCGTCGCCGCGGCGACGCTGACATTGTTACTATTACTCTGCAGGTTAACCGGCTGGCTGATGGTCTGGAGCAGGGGTTTGCTGCCCACTTCAAAACGCAGCAGCGGGGCGTCCATCCCACAGAAATCATTTAACAAACCATTGATATTATTTAAATATTTATCACGAACCCAATCCAGAACGAAGCGATTAGGGGCGTAGAGCGCCAGAGTGTTATCACTCAGCTCCGCCTGTAACGGGCGTATCCACATACTGAATTCTGTGGCAGGTAACTCATCCTGCAAACGGGCAAGACACTGCTGCCAAAGCGAAAGTGACACGGCGGACTCCACTCGAACAAGAACGATCAAAAAGAAAAAAAGAATAAGAAACGTTATTTATATGACTCATGATTTTGGCGCCGACGTTAAGACAGCGCGCCGCGTAACGGTAGCGGCGACCGTTACGATCCTGACGGAGGATCGTTTTCAGGACTGCGGATCATAACCTAAAGACGACCAGAGATCTTCCCCTTCCGCACAGTTTTGATCTTTTTATCCACAGGACAATCTTATTGTCCATGACGGGGAAGGAAAGCGAAAGATCCTGCCGGCGATCGTTATTCCGGCGCCATTCCGGGGCGGTTTTTGGCTGCGCCGGATAACAGGATCCGATTATTATTAAGAATATCAATTACCTGTTTAACTAACGGATTTAGCGTCGCCGGGCGCGACCACAGGTAGTAAGCCACGTCCGGCAAACGCGGCAAATTTTCTTTCTCGCCGAGAATACGCAGATCCGGTCCCAGCAGCTCCACGTTGCGCGCGGTGATCCCCAGCCCGGCGCGCACCGCGGCCTTGATGCCGATCACCGTCGGCGCCAAAAACGACAGCCGCCACGGAATATGCTGTTGTTCCAGCGCCTGGATCGCGATACGGCGGAAAAGGCTGATCTCGTCCGCCAGGATCAGCGGCAGCGGCTGATGCGGGTTGAAAATATAATCCGCCGAACATAACCACACCGTGGGCGAACTGTGCAGCAGCATGCCCTCCAACGTATCGGATCCTCTGGTCGAGATCGCCAGATCGATATTGCCGCGCGTCAGATCTTCCATCAAAAACGGACTGCGCCCGACGTGGATCTCCATCTGAATACCGGGAAGAAAAGCGGAAATATGCCGCAACAGCCGCGGCAAAATATTATCGGCGATACCGTGCGGCGCGCCGATGCGCAGCGTGCCGACGGCCAGCGAGTGCTGCTGCAACGCCCCCATCACCTCATCGTTCAGCGAAAGCAGCTTACGCGCGTATAACAGCAGGGTATGCCCGTGTTCGGTCAGCTGCTTTTGCCGTCCCTGCCGTTCGAACAGCGCCTGGCCGGTATCCTCTTCCAGCCGTTTCATCTGCTGCGTTACCGCCGACTGGGTTTTACCCACCTGCAGCCCCGCCGCCGTGAAGGTGCCGCGTTCCACCACGGCGACCAGCGTGCGCAGCAGTTCCAAATCAAGATTGACCTGCATCCGGGTTCTCCTTTACTGCCGCGCGGTCTGGCGGGCGGCAAGGCGTTTAAGCACGGTGAGCGCCAGCAGGCTCATCAGCACCAGCACCACGGATAGCGCCGCGGCCACCGGAAAACGGCCGTCATCCATGGACATAAAAATCGCCACCGGCAACGTTTCCGTTCCCGGCACATACAACAGAATAGCAATACTAAGCTCGCGCAGCGCCACCGCGAAAGTCATCAGCCAGGCGGCCAGCACGCCGCTTTTTATCAGCGGGACGCCAATCGCCGTCAGCGTTCGCAGCCAGCCCGCGCCCGACATCCGCGCCGCCTCCTCCAGCTCCTGCGCCAGCTGTTTAACCGCCGAGCGCAAAAACACAAAGGCGAACGGAAAGCGCTGGGCGATAAACGCCAGGAAAAACAGCCACAGCGTGCCGTAGAGCGGCAAGGAGAAATCGCTGTAACCGATAACGAACCCCACCGCCAGCGCCAGACCGGGAAAGGCGAAGGTCAGGGTGCTGATAAAGACCAGCAGCCCCCGCCCCGGCAGCTGACTGCGTTCCACCAGCCAGACCACCACAATCGCCAGCAGCACCGCCACGCTGGCCGTCACCCCGGCCACCAGAAAACTGTTGGCGATCGCCTGCGGCACATAGCTGGAAGAGTCAAATAAAATCAAATAGTTGTCCAGCGTCAGGTTGGACCAGGTAAACGCGCCGCTCCACTGCAGCAGAAAAGAAGTCCGCAGCAGCACAAAGGCCGGCACAATCACCGACAGCCCGACCACCAGGCTGCACCAGCCGAACAGCAGCCAGCGCGCCTTGCCGAGCGCAATCCGATACTGACGCGAACTTTTGCCGCCGATTAACGTGTAACGTTTGTTGCCCAACAGGCTACGCTGGATCAGCAACCCCAGCGCGGTAAACAGGATAATCGGCGTGACCGCCGCCAGTTCAAACTGCGGCGGATAAGAAAACAGCTGATAGATCTTGGTGGTCAGGGTATGAAAACGTCCCCCGTTCGCCACCGCCGCCGCCGCGCCAAACGCCCCCATCGCATCCAGAAACACCAGCACCAGCGAGGAGAGCAGCGCCGGCATCACCAGCGGCAGGCCAATCTGTATCGACCCGCGCCAGGCCGATATTCCCGACATCTGCGCGGCCTCCTCGTAGGACGGATCCATATTTTCCAACGCCGCGCCGACCGCAAAAAACACCAGCGGATACAGGCTGGCGCTTAAAATAACAATCAACCCCTGCACGCTATAAATGTTGAAGCTGAACGGCAGGCCGATCGTATCCCGCAGCAGGACGTTCAGCATGCCAGCATTCGGCCCGAGCATCAGGATCCAGGCCACCGCCGCGATAAAGTTGGGCACCACAAACGCCACCATGGTCAGCGCCCGGAACACCTGCCCCCCCGGCATATTGGTGCGGGTCACGGCCCAGGCCATCGGCAGCGCCAGAACCGCGCAGATCGCGGTAACGGACCCGCTGACGATCAGCGAATTCACCAGCGCCGACAGCAGACCCGGCTCCGTGAGCACCCGCAGATAGTAGGCCAGCGTCCAGTTCCCCTGCGGATCATGCAGGCCGATATCAAAAATCACGCCGATCGGGTAGAGCACCAGCCAGCCGACGATCAGCGTCGCCAGCAAACCGATACTCCATTTCGGCCATTCCTGAGCGACGGCGACGACGCCGCGTCGCCAGCCGCGGATCCGCGCGCCGGCCGGGCGGGATTTATTGCAGGCCAAGGGCTCGTTCAAATTCACCGACATATTTTCCCCCTTCCACGCTGATCCGCTCGGCGCCAAAATATTTCACCGGTATAGAGGACAGGGCCGGCAATCCCGGCGGCGTTTCCGTAATGGTTTTGCGCGACGAGTGGACATTCAGGTGCGCGACAATCAGCTTCTGCGCCTTCTCCGACAGCAGCCAGCGCAGCAATAACTTCGCCCCCGCCGGATTCTTCGCCTGGCTCAGCACGCCGGTAGGATAATGCGCCAGCGCCACCCCTTCCTCCCACCAGATCAGCTTGATAGGCGCGCCGTCGTTGATCGCCCCGATGGCGCGATAGCCGGTCGACCCCCAGCTGATTAGCCGCTCGCCGGAGATAATGGCGTTAATCGCCGCCTCATTGCCGTTGGTCAGCAAAATTTCCAGCCCCGGCGCATAGCGCGCGATAAAATCCGGCCCGTTCGCCAGCACCACGTTCATCAGCGACGCGGCGTTGGTGCCGCCGCGCGTGGGGCGGGAAATGGCGATGGTGCCTTTCCAGCGCGCATCGGTAAGCTGTTTCAGCGAGGTAGGGGCCTGCTCCGGCGACAGCTTCTGGGTGTTATAGATCCCCGGCATCGGCGTGACGCCGATCGCGAACGAATACCCCTGGGGGTCGAACGTTTCCGGCAGTAAATCGGCGGTTTCCGGGACGTCGACCTTGGCGACATATCCCTGCTCGCGCCAGCGTAGAAAAGCGTCCGGCTCGCTGAGATTCACCAGGTCGAAACTGGTTTTATTGGCCCGCCGCTCAGCCTCCATCAACTGAATCAGCGGCCCGGTGGCGCGGCGCAGGTAGTTGACCTTAAGACCGGGGTACTCCGCTTCGAACGATTCCAGGATCACCTTGATATCCGCTTCACGCAGCGTGCCGCCAAAGCTGATCACCTTTTTTTCCTTCGCCTGGGCATACAGCGACTCCAGCGTTTCGGCGCCCAGCGCCGGCGTGCCGGCCAATAACGTTCCCGCCGCCAGCAACGCGGCGGCGCCTTTTTTCCAGTTGATAGTCATACGGATTCTCCGGTGAATGATGTCGTCTCAGGGATGTCGTTTTTACTGCCGGTGAACGGACCGGGCCTGCAAGCCGTCGTCCCGTCTTGCGGATCCAGTAGATGGCAATGCGCGGCGGCGGCGGACCAGTAGAGGGTCCGCTCCCGCCCGAATAGAGTCTGGTGACCGGTAACGGCGACGCGTAACGTCACTTCGCCGCTGCGGATTTCGTAGTCGGTACTGGCGCCGAGAAAGGTGTGACGCAGCGGTACGGCTGAAAACTGGTTTTCCTGCGGCGTCGGCTTATCGCTTAACAGGATATTTTCCGGGCGAATAAAGAAGGAAACCTCGCTCCCTTCAGGAGGAGGGTTATGGGGGCAAGAGACCCACAGCATTCCCACCCCGGGCAGCGCCACCCGCACCGCGCCGGGCCGGCGAGCGACCAGGCGGCCGCTGAGCAGATTGGCGGAACCGATAAAAGAGGCGACAAACCGGGTACGCGAATGGTGATATATCTCGTACGGCGTACCGATCTGTTCGATGCGCCCCTGATTAAGCACCGCGATGCGATCGGCCAGCGCCATCGCCTCCGTCTGATCGTGCGTGACATAAATGCTGGTGATACCCAGGGTTTTCAGTATGTTGCGGATCTCGAAACGCATCTGCTCGCGCAGGAACGCATCCAGATTGCTCAGCGGTTCATCGAACAGCAGAATTTGCGGCTCCAGCACCAGCGCCCGCGCCAGCGCGACCCGCTGCTGCTGGCCGCCGGACAGTTCGCCGGGGTAACGCCGGTGGTAATCGGTCATCCGCACCCGTTCCAGCGTCTCCATCACCCGCTGGGTAATCTGTGCGGCCGGGCGCTTCTGCAAACGCAGGCCCCAGGCAAGATTTTCAAATACCGTTTTATGCGGCCACACCGCGTAATGCTGAAAGACCATCGATAGCGCGCGTTTTTCCGGCGGCACCAGCGTGCCGTCCGATACCACTTCGCGATCGTTAATCAGTATTCGTCCGCTATCCGGCGTGACAAACCCGGCGATAGCGCGCAGCAGCGTCGTCTTGCCGCAGCCGCTGGGGCCGAGCAGCACGACAATCTCCCCGGACGCCACCTGTAGGGTCACATCGGCAACCACGTGCTGTTTACCATAAACTTTATTGATCTGTTCCAGGCGTAGCTGACTCATGGTTGTTTCCCTCCCGGAGGCTCGTCGCCGGCCGCCGGCGAGGCGGCCATACGATGTAAGAAAAGCTGTATAAACAACAAAATACCCACCTGCCGGCTCAGCTGTGCGGTCATCACCAGCGTCATATCCGCCCCGAGCGCCAACGCCAGCACCGATATTTCGGTGATGCCGCCGGGAATGACCGCCAGCAGCAGCGTCAGCAGCGACTGGTCCATCAGGGTCGTGCCCCCGGCCGCCGCGGCCAGCGTCAAGACAAACAGCAACAGCGCCCAGAATCCGGCGGCCACCAGCAGATCCCGCGTCGAGCCTTGCCGTAACCCGCTCAGCTTGCTTCCCGACACCAGGCCTATCACCATCTGGCATAGCGCCAGCAGCGCGGGAGAGGACGCCGGGGCGGTCAGACCCGCGGCGTGCACCCCGGCGCTCAATAGCAGCGGAAACAGCAATAGCCCAAGGCGAATACGCAACGCGCGCGCCATTAGGCCGCCGGCAAGCCCGCACGCCAGCAGCCATCCCGCCCCGGCCAGGGTCAAAGGGGTCGCCGGAACGGCGGCGAACTCCGCCGGCCGCTCGGCAATCGATGAAATCAGGCTGATCCCCGCCATGATCACCACAAAGCGCGTCAGGTGCGTGACCACTATCGCCCGGGTATCGGCCCCGACCTGGGTGCTGAACGTCAGCATTTCCGTCAGCCCGCCGGGGATGGCCGAGAAAAATGCGGTCCGGCGATCGAAATGCGCGTAACGACGAAAAAAACCGCTGCCGACCAGCAGCATCCCGCCGGTGTAGAGCAAAACCAGCGGCGTCAACAGCCAGAACTGCGCCAGACGGGAGAAAATATCGGGTGCGAACGAAGCGCCGATCAGCACCCCCAGCGTGATACGCGCCAGATCGCGCACCGCATCGTGAATGCGCCACGCCGGGCGGTAACGCTGCAACAGCGCGGCGCTTAACAGCGCCCCGAAAAACCATCCCAGCGGCATGCCGACATGGCTGAGCAACGCGCCGCTTAACCCGGCCGCCAGCAGGCATAACAATGAAAAAAACAGTCCGCCCGCCAGGGTATTCATTCCTGCCGGTCCCGTGCGGCGACAGGCGGGGATAGCAAGCGGAAACGCGTGCTGCCCTCGCGTTCAATTTGCGCCACCAGATCCTGCTCCCAGCGCAGGTAGGCGCGCATCGCCTCCTCACGGCGCTCGGGTTGCTCAAACGCTTTCAGCACCACGTCCACCGGCGGGTTGGCCAGATGCTCATCGCCACTGGCCAGCGGCAGTCGCGCGGCCTGCCAGGCGCGCGTTCCCCCGGCCAGCAGGCTGACCGGCGCCGTAACCAGCGCCGCCAGTTCCGTCAGCGCCAGCCTTGCCGTCAGCCCGTCCGGGCTGGTAAGGACATACTCCCGGGCCGGCGGAAGAGCGGTCAGCGCCTGCGCAAGGCGCGAGCGGATGGCAAACCAGGCGCCGGGAATGTGGCCCTGCCGATATTCACGGCTGGACGCCAGATCGATAACCACCACCCCCTCGTCCTCCTGACGGGACAACAGCTCAAACGGGCTGAGCAGCGCAGCCTGCGACTGCGGACCGGCAACGATTTCCGGGCTATCGCCGTACCAGTAGTCCGCCGGCGTCAGAGGGGCATCCAGCACAAAGACCTGGTCGAATCCCATCTGGCGCAGCCAGGAGGCGGTGGTATAGGCCCGCACGCCGTCGTCATCCGCCAAGACGATCCGCGCCCGGTGAACGGCGATAAAGGTATTGGTGGCCTGAATCAATTGACCGCCCTCGACGGAAAGAAACCCGCGTCGATGCCCCTGCCGGTACTCTTCGCCGCTGCGAACATCAAAGCGATAGAGGGTGCCGGCGCGGCTTTCCGCCTCCAGACGATGCAAGCCGGCCCGATCCAGCGTGACCACGCCGCTGCGCTGCGCCATCGTCCGCGCCGCCTGACGCGCCCAGCGCAACGCGGCCCGGTCGGGCGCATCCAGCCTATCCTGCTGACCGGCGACGGTGCGGTAGCCCGCCAGGTGCCATCCCTGCGTCCCGTTTTGCAACGACACCACCGGGTTGGCCAACCCGGCGTTAATCAAGGTTTGCGCCCCGATGATGCTGCGCGTGCGTCCGCCGCAATTTACCACCACCAGCGTATCCGGCGAGGTAACCCGTTGTTTAACGCGCAGAATTAGCTCCGCGCCCGGGCAGGAAACCGCGCCCGGTATGCCAATCCACTGATACTCGGCAAAGGTGCGGCTGTCGATAATCACCAGATCCTCACCCGCCGATATTTTTTCCTGTAGCCGCTGCGCGCTGATGTGAGGGGTCGCCAGAACGTGCTCGACGTATTCGCCGAACGCTTTACTGAACACATAGTTGCCGCGAACCAATTGCCATCCGGCCTGTCGCCAGCCCGCGACCCCGTCCGTCAGGCGGTAAAGCGTCCGATAGCCGTAGGCCATCAGCTTTTCCGCCGCCTGTTCCGCCAGGCCATTATCGTCATCCACCAGCACCAGCGGCACGCCCTTGCGCGGCAGTAGCCGCGTCAGCTGATTTTCCAGCCGGCTCAGCGGCAGATTCGTTGAACGCAGAAGATGGCCGCCGCCAAATTCCCCCTCCTCGCGGACGTCCAGTACCGCCAGTTCATCGCCGTTATCCAACCAGCGGCGCAGTTCCCCGGCGGGCAGAGAGACAAGCGTAATTGCCATAATTTTTCCTCGTAATCCGTCCTGAATCCGCAATTACCGCTGCCGTTCGCGCTGGGCGATTTTATCGAACAGATAGCCATAACCCCCTTCCCGGCTGAGCGTGCGCCGGGTCGGTTCCAGTTTGGGGATCACGTCTTTATCAAGGTTGGGGCCAAGGTTGACTTCGGCGCCGAACGTCTGGAACAGCCACTGCTGGTGATTGAGCGATTCGGCTTCAAACACGATGTTTTCCAGCCCGACCAGCTCCACGAGCCGGATCAAGCGTTCCGATTGCGGATTGGCGGCGTCAGGCCCCAGACACTGTTCGATCTGCGAACGTTCAAGAATGCAGAGCTCGCAGCCCGCATCGCGCATCGCCAGTATTTCCGTGGCGGCCTGTTGCACATCAAAAGCATCCGTCGGGTATTTTTCCCCTACTTCAAACAAGACTTTCAGCCCGGCGGCGCGCGCTTGGCGGATAGCCTCCAGCTTCTGTTGCAGGGTGAGCGTAATAATGTTTTCCGAGCACTCCACCGCCGTAAACCCCAGTTGCGCCAGCCGCTGGAATAAAGGTTGCGCGGCATTATCCAGCCACGCCATTTCGAACACGATCCCGCCGGGATTAACGTCAATGGCATGATGGCGATAAAGCTGGATCTTGCGCACCACAAGATCGCGCGGATCGTCGCGCATCAGCAGCACAAATAGATGACGGATCTTTATATAATCGATAAATTCTCCCACCGCCTCCATCCAGCTTTCCGCTTCGGCGTAACCCAGCCCCAGATCGCGCGCCAGCGTTAACCCAACGCGGCGCGGTTTCTCGCTACGGCCGGGGATACCAACAAAACTCAGTGCCCTGTTTGTCATGGTTGACTCTGCTTTTTTACGTGAACGAAAGATAATCGCAGGTATAGAGACAAACGATCGCCGGCACAAAGCAAAAAAAATGCTATCGATATGAGGATTTTTCAATCAGCGGGGAAATGGCGGCGTGGAAGAGGCGAAATAGGTTTTTATCGATTGAAATATAAGGTTTTTAATTTTTATCGCCGGCCAGAATCGGCCATGCAATATATTGGTTTTGCTAATGTGTTATCTGTTGCCGCTTATCTTTTATTATTTGCCGGCGGCGCGCGCAGGATCGTCGCAGGATCCTTGCGCTTTATCACAGAATCCGTATAATTCCCTGCCCGCGCGTCCACGCCTGTTTTCTGTGCTCGGCCAGACAGAAATCCAAAAATAATCGGCATGGCTGGCACGTAGCGCGTGATGTTAATTGACTCAGGACTGTACAATTATTACAATCCCGCCTCTTTCAGTTATATATGATTGTTATATGCGATTGAGGCGTCGGTCATTTTCACGCCGAGTAGCCAAACGCGTTTACTGTGAAGTCGTGTTTGTTCCCCGCGCAAGCTGGGATAAACCGTTAATTATCCAAGTTTAGGTAGAAATCGCCATGAAACGCACTTTCCAACCGTCCGTATTGAAGCGTAACCGTAGCCATGGTTTCCGTGCTCGTATGGCCACCAAAAATGGTCGTCAGGTTCTGGCCCGCCGTCGTGCGAAAGGCCGTACTCGTCTGTCCGTTTCCAAGTAATAAAAGCTAACCCACCGAGTGGTTAAGCTCGCTTTTCCCAGGGAGTTACGCTTGTTAACTCCCAGCCATTTCACTTTCGTCTTCCAGCAGCCGCAACGGGCTGGCACGCCGCAAATTACTATTCTCGGCCGCCTGAACACGCTGGGGCATCCCCGCATCGGTCTTACCGTCGCCAAAAAGCACGTTAAGCGTGCTCATGAACGCAATCGGATTAAACGCCTGACGCGCGAAAGCTTTCGCCTGCATCAACATTCATTGCCCGCGATGGATTTTGTGGTGATCGCCAAAAAAGGGGTGTCTGAACTGGATAACCGAACGTTGACGGAAGCGTTGGAAAAATTATGGCGTCGGCACTGTCGTTTGGCTCCCGCCTGCTGATCGGGTTGATACGCGGTTATCAACTCGTTATCAGTCCGTTACTTGGACCACATTGCCGGTTCCGGCCGACGTGTTCACAATACGGTATTGAGGCAATACGCAGGTTCGGCATGATAAAAGGCAGTTGGTTGACGCTTAAACGCGTATTAAAATGCCACCCTTTGAACCCTGGTGGTGATGATCCCGTACCGCCAAAAACCGACAATAACAGAGAACATTAACGATGGATTCGCAACGCAATCTTCTTCTCATCGCTCTGCTATTCGTAACCTTTATGATCTGGCAGGCCTGGGAAACGGACAAAAATCCGCCAGTGACCACGCAGGCCATACAGCAGGCGACGAATGCAGCCTCCGGCGATGCTACCAACCAGGGCGTACCCGCCAGCGGTCAGGGTCAACCGATCACGGTTAAAACCGACGTGCTGTCTCTGACCATCAATACCCGCGGCGGCGACATCGAGCAGGCGCACCTGCTGGCTTACCCGGATACGCTGGGTTCCGATAACCCTTTCCTGCTGCTGGAAACCTCGCCCGAGTTTGTCTACCAGGCGCAAAGCGGTCTGACCGGCAAAAACGGCCCGGACAATCCGGCTAACGGTCCGCGTCCATTGTATACCGTCGCTCAGGATCACTTCGAGCTGGCCGAGGGTCAAAACGAACTGCGCATTCCGCTGACCTATACCGCGGCCGACGGCGTGACTTATACCAAAACCTTTGTCCTGAAACGCGGCGATTACGCGCTGAACGTTGAATACGGCATCAATAACGCCAGCGCGCAGCCGCTGGAGCTGACCCTGTTCGGTCAGTTGAAGCAATCCGTCGAGTTGCCCAAGCACCGCGATACCGGCAGCAGCAACTTTGCGCTGCACACCTATCGCGGCGCGGCGTTCTCCTCCAGCGAAGATAAGTACAAGAAATACAGCTTCGGCGATATCACGGATGAGAACCTGAACATCACCACCAACGGCGGCTGGGTAGCCATGCTGCAGCAGTACTTCGCCACCGCCTGGATCCCCACTACCGCGGGGGCCAACACCTTCTATACCAGCAACCTCGGCAACGGGCAGGCGGCGATTGGCTTTAAAGCCGCGCCGGTTGTCGTTACCCCGGGCAGCCAGCAAAATCTGAACGCCACCCTGTGGGTCGGCCCGGAAATTCAGGACAAGATGGCCGCCGTCGCGCCGCATCTGGACCTGACCGTTGATTACGGCTGGCTGTGGTTTATTTCCCAGCCGCTGTTCAAACTGCTGAAATTCCTGCACGGCTTTATCGGCAACTGGGGCTTCTCCATTATCGCCATCACCTTTATCGTGCGCGGTATCATGTACCCGCTGACCAAGGCGCAGTACACCTCGATGGCGAAAATGCGCATGCTGCAGCCGAAGCTGACGGCGATGCGCGAGCGTATCGGCGACGACAAACAGCGCATGAGTCAGGAAATGATGGCGCTGTACAAGTCGGAGAAGGTAAACCCGCTGGGCGGCTGCTTCCCGCTGCTGATTCAGATGCCGATCTTCCTGGCGCTGTACTACATGCTGATGGGCTCCGTCGAACTGCGTCATGCGCCGTTCGCCCTGTGGATCCACGACCTGTCGGCGCAGGACCCGTACTACATTCTGCCGATCCTGATGGGCGTGACGATGTTCTTTATCCAGAAGATGTCGCCGACCACCGTCACCGACCCGATGCAGCAGAAGATCATGACTTATATGCCGGTGATTTTCACCGTGTTCTTCCTGTGGTTCCCGTCAGGTCTGGTGCTGTACTATATCGTCAGCAACCTGGTGACCATCATTCAGCAGCAGTTGATTTACCGTGGTCTGGAAAAACGGGGCTTGCACAGCCGCGAGAAAAAATAACCCCGGTGATGGACAATCATTGAGAATAAGGCGGTCAATGACCGCCTTTTTTTATAACCTGAGAGACAGAGACGACCATGAGCAATACCGACACCATCGTAGCCCAAGCCACGCCACCGGGACGCGGCGGGGTAGGTATTTTACGCGTATCCGGGCGGGCGGCGTCGGCCGTGGCGCAAGCCGTACTGGGCAAACTGCCCCGGCCGCGCCACGCGGACTATCTGCCCTTTCGCGATAGCGACGGCACGCCTCTCGATCAGGGCATCGCCCTGTGGTTTCCCGGCCCCAACTCCTTCACCGGCGAAGACGTGCTGGAGCTGCAGGGACACGGCGGCCCGGTGATTCTCGATTTGCTGCTGCAACGTATTCTGGCCCTGCCGGAGGTGCGTATCGCGCGCCCCGGCGAGTTCTCCGAACGCGCCTTCCTGAACGACAAACTCGACCTGGCGCAGGCGGAAGCCATCGCCGACCTGATTGACGCCAGCTCCGAACAGGCCGCCCGCTCGGCGCTTAATTCGCTGCAGGGGGCTTTTTCGGCGCGCATCAACCATCTGGTGGAAGCGCTTACTCACCTGAGAATCTACGTTGAAGCGGCGATTGATTTTCCAGATGAGGAAATTGATTTTCTCTCCGACGGCAAAATTGAAGGTCAGCTCAACAACGTGATGGCCGACCTGGACGCGGTGCGCGCCGAAGCCCATCAGGGCAGCCTGCTGCGTGAAGGCATGAAGGTGGTGATCGCCGGGCGGCCCAACGCCGGGAAATCCAGCCTGCTCAACGCGTTGGCCGGGCGGGAAGCGGCGATCGTCACCGATATCGCCGGCACCACCCGCGACGTGCTGCGCGAACATATTCATATCGACGGTATGCCGCTGCATATCATTGATACCGCGGGCCTGCGCGACGCCAATGACGAGGTTGAGCGCATCGGCATCGAACGCGCCTGGCAGGAAATAGAACAGGCCGACCGGGTGCTGTTTATGGTCGACGGCACCACCACTCAAGCCGTGGAGCCCGCGGCCATATGGCCTGAATTTATGGCTCGGCTGCCGAAAACCTTGCCGATTACCGTGGTGCGCAATAAAGCCGACATCACCGGCGAACCGCTGGGGCTTGAAAACGTAAGTGATTACTCACTTATTCGCCTCTCGGCGCGCACCGGAGACGGAGTTGAGACATTGCGCGAGTATCTCAAGCAAAGCATGGGATTCACCAGCAGCACAGAGGGCGGCTTCCTGGCGCGCCGTCGCCATCTGCAAGCGCTGGAACAGGCGGCGCAACATCTGATCCAGGGCAAAGAACAGTTAGTGAGCGCTTACGCCGGAGAGCTATTGGCAGAGGAACTGCGCCTGGCGCAACAGGCATTGAGCGAAATCACCGGCGAATTCACCTCCGACGACCTGCTGGGAAGGATTTTCTCCAGCTTCTGCATCGGCAAGTAACGCTGAGTCTGTAAGCGTCCACTCACTTCCACTGATCCCGCATAGCTGACTGTTATGCGGGATTTTTTGTTCTATTGGCGGCTATTCTCTTGCGCTGAGAGCCAGTACAGCACCGGCAATTTTTCTGTTTCTGCTTTGGGGGAAGATAAACGCCAACGTTTATGTCACAGTTGAGGGATTGCGAATAATGCCGGTACACGTTTTGCCAGCAACCAAAGCTGGCATGTTTTTCAATGAGTTCCATCAGCCATTGTCTCATGGTTAATTCCCCTGACCGAGGTCAGGGGAGGTATCTGGTTATCCAGACGTCAGATGAACGTGTAGGCCGTGATTTTGTTACCTGCCGGATCACGCAGGTAGGCAGCATAGGCGCCGGGCAAATGGCCGCGCGGCCCTGGCTGCCCTTCGTCAGTACCACCATGAGCAAGACCTGCGGCATGGAAAGCGTCAACCTCTCCCTGACTTGCTGCAGCGAAGCCGATAGTCACACCATTGCCTGAAGGCGCTTCACCGTTTCCTGGACGCGCAATAATGAATGCCGGCTTTTCGCGACCATAGAGCACTCAGCCATTGCCAAAAGGCCCGAGATTTTTGATGCCAAGAGTACCCAGAACGGCATCATAAAACGCGGCGGATTTTTCGACATTCGACGCGCCGATGAATACATGAGAAAAAATGCCGTCGCCAGAAATTACAGGTGTTGCCATAATTAACTTCCTTCTGTTTTGGTCTCTTCAAAACCCGGTGGAACTCAGTAATGAATCACCGTCCGGATGGATTTACCTTCATGCATCAGCTCAAAGGCCTCATTAATTTCATCTAGCATCATCGTATGGGTCACAAACGGCTCAAGCTCGATGTCGCCCTTCATTGCATCCTCAACCATGCCGGGCAGCTGCGTGCGGCCTTTTACTCCACCAAAAGCGGAACCTTTCCATACCCTGCCGGTTACCAGTTGGAAAGGACGGGTGGAAATCTCCTGCCCGGCACCCGCCACGCCGATAACCACTGACTGACCCCAGCCCCGGTGAGCACTTTCCAGTGCTGCACGCATGACGTTAACGTTACCGATACATTCAAAGGTATGATCAATACCCCACTTGTTGATATCCAGAAGAACATCCTTAATCGGTTTGTCATGATCGTTCGGATTAATGCAGTCGGTGGCGCCGAACCGTCGGGCCAGGTCAAATTTTGTCGGGTTGGTATCGATAGCGATGATACGTCCCGCTTTTGCCTGACGGGCCCCCTGGACTGCAGCCAGACCAATCGCGCCAAGACCAAAAATGGCAACAGAATCACCCGGCTGCACTTTTGCCGTGTTGTGGACGGCGCCAATACCGGTAGTCACCCCACATCCCAGTAGACAGACATGCTCATGGTTTGCCGCCGGATTAATTTTTGCCAGAGAAACCTCGGCCACTACGGTGTATTCACTGAAGGTTGAGCATCCCATATAGTGGTAAAGTGGCTGGCCGTTGTAAGAAAAACGGGTTGTACCGTCAGGCATCAGACCCTTACCCTGAGTCTCACGAACCGATACGCAGAGGTTGGTTTTCCCGGACTGACAGAACTCACACTCTCCGCATTCTGCGGTGTAAAGCGGAATAACATGATCACCCGGCTTGACGCTGGTAACACCTTCCCCCACTTCAACAACGACTCCGGCCCCTTCGTGCCCAAGCACAACAGGGAAAACACCCTCTGGGTCATTACCGGAGAGGGTAAATGCATCGGTATGGCAGACACCAGTGTGGGTGTTTTTAATCAGCACCTCGCCTTTTTTTGGTGGTGCAACATCAATTTCAACAATTTCCAGGGGCTTCCCCGGTGCAAATGCAACGGCGGCACGTGATTTCATGTGTAGTTGTTCCTCAATGTGGTAATGGTTTCAGCTATTTAAGATAGGCACGAACCAGTTCAATCGTATCGTCAACCGATTTACTGACTTCGTGGCTGTAGCTGTCATTCTGGTCAAAGGTTTCACGTATGTGGCTCTCGAGAACCTCCGCCATCAGTCCGTTAGCCGCACCACGGACGGCGGCTATCTGCTGGAGAACGGAACGGCATTCAGCACCATTTTCAAGCGCTCTTTCCAGGGCATCAATCTGACCGCGAATACGGCGAACCCGGGTGAGAACCTTTTTTTTCTCTTGCGGAGTACTGGGCATTTGTTACCTCCTCATTTTCGACTTTATATACTATAGGGGAGTATATATTACATGTCAACACATACTCCCCTATAGTATAGAAGGCGTAAAAGAGTGCAAATATCTCCAAAACCGAATTGTTCACGTGATGCAGGAACCAGTTGGATATCAATATCGGGGGATGCAGACAGAAAGGAGCTCTGCCTGCAAAACAAGAGATATATACGAAGTTCGGGGGACATGACGACTGCCCAGAGGCTGTGGACATTATGCGGCGCGCCGGCGTCTAGGACGCGCGCCGTGCGGATATCTGGACGATGCAGGAAGAGCACTTCGATACGCTGCTGATGCTGGGCCCCCCTTCCGGGGGCTGAATATTGATGCAGACACGCTATGCGCTATCGCCCACCGCTCCGGCTGGCAAACCGATATTGTGTCGCAGCAAGCTGATGGTCGCTATCTGGCGCGACGGTTTACTCGCTGGAAAACACGCATCGGAATCTGAAAAACTATGAGATTCAATACATTATTCATGATGCATTTTTTGTGTCCATAAACGTGTCCATCACATAAAAACGGACCACTAGATACCATTATAAATCAAACAGATAAAACTATATTCCCGCTTCTGCATCGGACGCACAAGATAAACTAGTAAAAGGTAACACCTTGTACTCCTTGTGAGGCCAGTATCATGTCAACATCAAGCACCACACTCAAAATCGACGACAGCCTTAAAGAACGAGTTAAAAAACTGGCGGCTTCTCGCGATCGTAGCCCGCATTATCTGATGATTGCCGCTATCACTCAATATATTGAACGTGAAGAGGCGCGCGAAAGCTTTAAGCAGGAAGCGCTTGATTCCTGGCGTGAATATCAGGAAACCGGCTTGCATCTGACTGGTGATGAAGTCAAAACCTGGCTGCGTGGTTGGGGAACGGAAGCGGAAACGGATATTCCTGTAGAGTTATAAGCATCTTCCGTTTTATATCCATAATTGTGCCCGCCATACAAAAATACAATTGTAAATCAATCAGATGTCCGCGTTTCCTAGCCTCTATACTTATCGAGGTGCTGCCGAGCAGGCGCAAGAAAGAACAAGGCTTCGACGCAGCAACCGGCCAGGAGCGCGGCCAGCTCAAGCGCATGTTTGACTATGTGCGATCTGTGGCCTGATCCAGAGCAACCACGTCATGGCCTTGCCGATGCGGCATGTCTGCCGCGCGTCGCCCGTGACTTTAGAGCAAAGGAACGATGCCGTTCGCGCCTTGCCGTGCATTTTTGATCGCCGATGATTATCACACACTGATACAATCATCGGGCAACCGTGCTGTGGAGACGGCGCATGTCATTGAGGAACTGATCCAGATGGCCAAGCACTTCCAAGCAGCGCTGGAGCGCGAAGCGGCTCTGGGGCTGACCCTGGACGAAATCGCCTTCTACGACGCCTTGGTCAATAATGAAAGCGCCGTGCGAGAATTGGGCGACTACCCCCTCAAGAAGATCACCGAAAAGCTACGCAACAGCACCACCGTGGACTGGCAGGTGCGTGATGCGGATTCTGTTGCGGCGCACACTGAAAATGGAAGTACCCGCCAGCGCTACACTTTCCCCCACCGAAAACAAATATATCTCCGCTCAGGCCTGTCATTATGCAGCGTTCAGCGGATAGTATAATCTCCGTGATCCCTGGGCGGTTCAGTTGGTTACATTTCGATGGAAACCTAAATGGTAAGTACCGAAAAGAATATTGAAAGCTTCATCTGGCATGAATCGAAGCGACGAATACCTAGAGAATGCTGGGTTAATACTTTAGGCTGGATGCGAAAAAATGGATTCATTCCAGAGGGAGCCATGTAACCATGACCGAAGCCGAACTCCTGCACCAACTGGCTCTCGGCGAAGACAGCCGCCACCAGTTCAAACGCGACGCCACTAATGCCGATAGTATGGCCGCTGAGTTGGCGGCTTTTTCCAACAGCGGCGGCGGCCGGTTGTTTATCGGCGTAGCGGATGATGGTTCGGTATTGGGGTTGGATGCTGGCGCCGTGCGACGTCTGAATCAGTTGCTAAGCAATGCCGCCTCGCAGCACGTGCGCCCGCCGGTACATCCTCTGACTGAAAACGTGCAGACGACCAACGGCATCGTGATGGCGATCAGCGTGCCCGATGGACTTGCCAAACCCTATGTGGATCACCAGGGTCGCATTTGGGTCAAGCAAGGGGCGGATAAGCGCCATGTGACAGCCCGCGAAGAGATGCAGCGCATGTTCCAACTCGCCGGCTTGGTCTATGCAGATGTGGTGCCGATAGCCGGTACGTCGTCGGCAGATATTGATGACAAGGCTTTCCATGACTATTTCAATCGCCGTTACGGTCAGGATGTCGAGTTGGCTGACCGGCCGCTGGAACAATTGCTGCAAAACCTCAGTCTGGGCGATGGACGCGAACTGAACCTGACCGGACTGATGTTATTCGGCCACCAACCGCAGCGTTGGCGGCCTGCTTTCGAAGTCAAAGCCGTCGCTTTCCCCGGCACAACGCTGCACGATACCCGCTATCTGGACAGCGAAGACATCGGCGGCACATTGCTGGAGCAATACCAGCGCAGCTTCGCCTTTATCCGCCGTAATCTGCGTCATGTACAGGCCGGACGAGGCTTCAATACGCTAGGGAAACTGGAAATTCCGGAACAGACGCTGGAAGAGTTATTGGTCAATGCGCTGATTCACCGCGACTATTTCACCAGCGCTTCCATTCGCCTGATGGTATTCGCCGATCGGGTGGAAATCATCAGTCCCGGCCATCTGCCCGACAGCCTGAGCACCGAGGCCATTCGTCGCGGAGCCACTAACCGGCGTAATCCCACGCTGACCGAGCATACCGTACATATCCTGCCCTACCGCGGCCTGGGCACCGGAATTCCCCGCGCATTGCAGGATTGGCCGGCCATCGATCTTATCGACGATGTAGCGGCTAACCAGTTTCGCGTGGTTATCCGGCGACCACTGACAGAAGCAGTCACCGGGGAAGTCACCGGGGAAGTCACCGGGGAAGTCACCGGGGAAGTCACCGGGGAAGTCACCGGGGAAGTGTTGCGGTTACTGACGGTAATGCAAGGGGAAATGAAGCGGTCGGACATCCAGGCCGCTCTGGGATTGAAGCATGAAGATCACTTCCGCAATACCTATCTTCTCCCGGCGCTGGCGGGCGGATTCATCGAAATGACGATTCCGGACAAACCCAGAAGCAGTCGACAAAGGTATCGACTTACGCCGGCGGGTAAAAGCTGGTTGGCGCAGCAGAATTCTGGAGGTGATCGTGCATGAGATGGTCCATTTAATAGAACCAACGCACAATGAACGATTCACTTCATTACTGAACCAATTCTATTCTGCCATGCAGACGGAGCGAGCTATCACCCTGGCGATAATATTGCGATCGTCAATGAACTTAATTGGCGTCGTCAATCTAAGATTGCCCGAAAATGAGACGCCCCATCTGGGTTACTGGCTGGGCGCGGCATACTGGGGAAAAGGTTATTGTACCGAGGCGGTGCTAGAGATGCTTCGTTATGGTTTCAGCCGACTGGGGCTACAACAGATTAACGCCCGGTGTTACGACAATAATGCCGCTTCAGAAAAAGTCATGCGGCGTTGCGGCATGCGAAAAGAACCAGAATCGCCGGTAACGGAGGAGATTAACGGCCGCCGGGTAAGGCTGGTGAATTACAGCATAACCCGCAACGAGTTGATGTAATTTTCCTCGGATATGGACTCGCTATCATGTTTACTGGTGATTGTTTTAGCCATTATCATGGAGGACTACCATGCTACAACCGCACCTGGAAACGCCAAGGCTTATTCTCAGACCGTTCCAATTTGATGCTGCCGCCTGGTCGCCATCAACGCCAGAATCCCCTCAATCTTCAATTGCGGTGCGTCCGGTATAGCCCGGCACGGATGCCAACAGGAGGCGGGTATAGTTATCCTGCGGATTGGCGAATATTCTGGCGGTGTCGCCGTATTCGATTATTTTGCCGTCCTTCATCACGATGATCTCATCGCATATCTGGGCCGTCACACGTAAGTCATGGGTAATAAAGACGATTGACAGGCCGAGTTTTTCCCTCAGCTGTTCGAGCAGAGCCAGAACCTTTGCCTGTATCGATACATCAAGCGCCGATACGGCTTCGTCAGCGACAAGGATTTTTGGTTCGAGCGCCAGGGCGCGGGCAATGCCGATCCGCTGCCGCTGACCGCCGGAAAATTCGTGCGGGAACCGATTCAGCGCCTTGTCATCAAGGCCGACCAGTTCCACAAGCTCCCTTGCACGGTGATAAGCCTCCTCGCTGGACACACCGTGAACCGTCATGGGCTGAGAGATAAGATCTTTCACTTTACGACGCGGGTTCAATGCGGAGAAAGGATCCTGAAACACCATCTGAACCAGTCCCCTATGGCGGCGCAGCTCTTTGGCTGACAGCGCCGTGTAGTCGATATCGTCGATCAGCGTTTTGCCGCTATCCGGTTCGACCAGCCGGACAATGGTTTGCGCAAGCGTCGATTTTCCTGAACCGCTTTCCCCGACAATTCCCAGGATATGTCCCGCTTTCAGTTCAAAACTGACGCCGCACAACGCATGCACCACCCGCCCCTTGCCGAATATTCCCTTACGGCCATATGTCTTACTCATGTCCGTCACCTGCATAACGACATTCTCGGAGGCGATAAGGCGCGGCGGGCGCGGCTCAAGACGGGGAACAGCGGCGATAAGCGACTGGGTATAGGGATGCTGAGGGTTGCCAAGCACATCGGCCGCCCTGCCGTCTTCAACGACGCGGCCCTGCTGCAACACCACAACCCGGTCTGCTATGTCCGCGACCACGCCGAAATCATGGGTGATAAACAGGACGCCGGTTCCATTACGCTGTTGTAATTTCCGGATAAGTTCGAGGATTTGTTTTTGGGTCGTGACATCGAGCGCCGTCGTGGGTTCATCGGCGATAAGAAGGTCAGGGTCCAGCGCCATTGCCATCGCAATCATGACACGCTGACGCTGCCCGCCCGAAAGCTGATGCGGATAGGCTTTGTAGGATAAAACCGGATCGGGAATACCCACGGCGACGAGGTTATCGATCACCCGTTGATGGATGTCGTTTCCGGACAGATCCGTGTGCAGCAGGAACATTTCGGCGATCTGGTCGCCGATCCGCTTCAGCGGATTAAGCGCCGTCATGGGCTCCTGAAAGATCAGGCCGATCTTTTTCCCTCTGACGTCGCGCAACTGCCGGGAATTGAGCTGGAGGAGATCGCAACGGCCAAGTTTTACCGATCCCGCTACGACGCGTACGCCCGTCGGCAACAGCCCCATTATGCTGCTGGCGATGATTGATTTGCCCGAACCGCTTTCGCCAACAAGACAGACGATTTCATTGCGGCCGACCGTGATGGTCACATCGCGCAACGCCATATCCCGGTCTGCTCCATCGGGAAGCCGCACGCTGAGACAATTTATACTGAGAAGCGGCGCCGTCATCGGTTGCGCAGCCTGGGGTTTAGATGGTCGTTAAGGCCCTCGCCGACCACATTGATTGCCAGTACCATCAGAAAAATCGCCAGGCCGGGAATAACGGTCAGATATGGCGCGGTTCGGATGACCGGTCGTCCCGTTGAGACCATTCCGCCCCATGAGGGCATATTCGGGTCGCCGAGTCCGAGGAATGACAGCCCCGCTTCGATAAGAACCGCCGTGGCTACCATGACCGACGACATGACGATGACCGAGGAAAAACAGTTCGGCAAGATTTCGCCCGCCGCTATGCGCAGAGGGCTCATACCGATTGACTGGCATGATTGCACGAACACCCGCGAGCGAAGGGATATGAATTCGGCCCGCACAAGCCGCGCAACCGGAGGCCACGACACGGTTGCGATGGCAAATGTGATTGTCGTTATCGAAGGAGAGAAAATAACCACCAGCACGATCACGAATATAAAACTCGGAATGGTTTGGAAGACCTCGGTAATACGCATAAGCGCGTCATCCACCAGTTGACGGGAATAGCCCGCCGTCGCGCCGACAACCACCCCGATCACCGTTGCGGCGAGCGTTGAGGCAGCGCCAATGATCAACGAAATCCTTGCCCCGTAGGCAAGCATTGCCATGACGTCGCGGCCGAGGTTGTCCGTTCCGAAGGGCAGAGCCGCCTCCGCGAAAGGCGGCGTATAGGGAGCGCCCGCCTGCAACCAGGGCCCATTCGGCCATATCAACTTTGCGGACAGGGCCATAATCACATAGAGAACAAGGATCATGAACCCTATGATCGGAATCGGCCGGCGGCGGGCTTTGCGGATCGCCGCCTTTACGGAGTCAGTTGAGATCATCAATACAGTCCAATGCGCGGATCCACCCAGCAGTAAAGCAGATCCACGATGAGGTTGGTGAACACGACGCAGATTGACGAAAGGAACAAAATCCCCATCAACAGATTAATATCGCGGGAGAAAATCGCATCATAAGTCAGCCTGCCGAGGCCCGGCCAGGCGAAGATCGTTTCCACCACCACCGTGCCGCCCAGCATCGACCCGATTTGCAGCCCCAGCATCGTTAATACCGGCAGCAGGGCGTTTGCAATGATATGGTGTCGATAAACCCGTCCTTCCGACATTCCCTTCGACCGCGCGGTCCTGACGAAATCAAGTTCGGAGACTTCAATAACCGAGGAGCGCACCAGGCGGGTGAAAATCGCCAGATAGAAGACCGTAAGCGTAAGGGCGGGCAGAATAAGGTGGCGCATAACGTCAATCCATTGAGCCGCAATGCCCCCTTGCATGCCGATTGTCTTCATCCCCGACGAGGGCAGCCAGCCGAGTTGGATGGTGAAAAGCATCAAAAGCAGCAGGCCGAGCCAAAACAGCGGCATGGCGTAGCCGATAAGCGCTAATAGTGAAATCAGGGAATCAAGCGCATTTCCCGCGTTTTTTCCGGCAATCCCCCCCATCAGCAGCCCGATGGCAAAGGCGCTGAGAATAGCGGTGCTCATCAGCAATATCGTCGCGGGAAGCCGGTCTAAAATTGCATCAAGAACGGGCATGTTTCGTGTGTAAGAATAGCCGAGATCAAACTGGACCAAATTTGATACATAGGACAGGAACCGCATGTATAACGGTCGATCGAGGCCGAACTGCTCACGAAGTTGATGCGCATAGCCAGCATCAGCCCCACCACCTTGCGCAGTCATGACGTCAACCATATCGCCAGTCGGAAGAGACAGTACGGCGAAGTTTATGACGATAATCCCCGCAACGATCAAAAATGACTGAAAGATCCTTTTGCTAAGAAAGGAGGCATATGCCGGCATTTTCGCATTTCCTTCGGAATTTTCGAATAATCGGTTTTTCTCACCGCGCTGGATGTTTTTGTACCGGACATCAGCGATATCCCAACTACTCTAGTCAAGGGGTGAGATAAACGTCTGCGAAACTCCCGGCCGAGCCGAATGGCGTCAGTTCCGAGTTGTGAACCCTGGTATTTTTCACCGCGAAATACGGCACGTCGGCCAGTGGCAAAATCGGCAGATCCGTCACGACAAGATATTGGAATTTATAGAATATTTCAACTCTCCTTTGTGAGTCAGGCTCTCTTTGGGCGGCCTCGAGAAGTGCATCCGTTTCCGGTTTCGCATAACCCGACGAATTGGAAAACGGCACGCCGGGAGTGATATTTTTCGACCAGAAGAAGCGCTGGACGCCAATCGTCGGATCGGTAAGCGCCGAGGCGCCGGTGACCGTCAGGTCGAAATCGTAATCGGTATATATTCTTTTATAGAAGGTGGCGAAATCACTGCTACGAATCGTCGCATCGATTCCAACGATCCTCAGCGCCTGTTTGATATATTCGGCCACGGCAATGTAAACCCCCGCCCCCGAGGGCGGCGCATCGATCGTCAAGCGTAAACGGAGATTATCCGCGCCCGGCGTAAAGCCGGCCTCATCCAGCAGCGTCTGCGCCAGTTCCGGATCGAACGGGTACTGCGGCACATCGGCAGTGTAGAATTTCGTGATGGTTTGTGGAACCGGCCCGGTTGCCACTGAACCGAAACCAAAAAAGATGTTTTTAAGGATAAATTCCCGGTCGATGGCATGCAGGATGGCGCGCCGTACGCGAACATCCTGAAGGTTAGGACGGCGCAGGTTCACCTCCGTGAAGACATTATTGCCATAAGCTTCAAAACCTTTGTCCGGCACCTCGATATAGGGCAAGGCGTCCAGCCGCCGCGCGTCCGCAAAGGAGACCGGCACCGCGCCGGCGAATTCAACTTCCTGGGTCTCAAAGGCGATGGCGCGGGATGAAGGGTCCTGTTGTAATAAAACCACAATCCGATCGAGATAGGGTTTGCCTTTATCCCAATAATCCGGATTCCGCTCCAGCAATATATATTCACCTTGCCGCCACTCCACAAATCGGAACGGACCGCTGCCAACGGGAGAGATATTGGCCGGGTTGGTCAGAATATCCGTTCCTTGGTAGATATGACGCGGAATCACCTGCGCCTCGCTTGAATTAAGCGCGTTCAGCACAAAACCGGCAGGGCTGGAGAATCTAAAGATCGCTGTCGTTTCGTCCGGCGTTTCGACTTCACGTAGGGTTCCGTAAGTCGCCCTGCCTCGCGGATGCAGGATTTTCCATACCTCCATCGCCGAGAACTGCACGTCCGCCGAAGTCAGCGGTTTTCCGTCATGCCACCGCAACCCTTCACGCAGCTTAATGGTCAGCGTTTTCGCATCAGCGGACAACTCGACAGAGGTCGCCAGACGAGGTTGCGGAACCATATCGAAGTCATATTCGACCAGGCCGTCGAAAATTTTTGGTGAAATCTGTGCAATCTGACCCGCCGAGTTGAAGGCGCTGCAAAGTGAAGTCGGCTCATTCAAAAATATTCGCAACATTCCGCCGGTTACGGACTCCTGCGCCCGCGCCCCGAATGAACTCCCGAAAACCGGCAACATCACTGAACTTCCCATAAGCAGCATGAAGTCTCTTCTGTCCAGCTTCATAACGTTTTCCTTTTACGGCTTCGTATAGTCGTATAAATATTCGTCGAGCGGTGGATTGACGATATTGTTGAATAGATTGTTCGCTATTACCATGGTGCCATATGAAATAAGGGCGGTAAGTATTTCATCGTTATACTTATCTTTCAGGGCGGCCCAGCTCTCCTTGTCGACGCCATGTCCGTTATTGAGAAAAGCGCGGGCAAGCGATTGAAGATGTTTCTCATCCTCAGTGGGTTCATATGAATCCGGGGAAATACCGGCATCGATCAATAGGCGCCGGAAAAAGGTCGAACAGATAAGGCAGTCCGTGCCCTCGGAAATAGTATGGGCGAAAATCCAAATCGCCCGACGTCCAAAAATCGGAACCAGGAAATCCCGCAGATTGTATGATCGCATAAACGTATCGAAAGACGTGATCGAATGCAGAAGCGTGCGTTGCATATTGGTCACGCGCCCATCGCGCGCCAATTTTGAGTAATATGTTGATTTTTGCGCAAAATTCAATTTTTCATAAGAGACGAGGTCGATAAGGGTCTCTGCCATAATAATTCCTTTAAATATTTTAATATACCCGTCATACTTCAAGCTGCATGTGCGTTGGCTACGCTCAGTCACCCGAATCACTTACTTGAGTAAGCTCATCGGGATTCCTTCCCTTGCCGCCTTCCTGCAACTCGAATTATTTAGGGTATTACGTTTGAATACTGAATAAATCATTCACACACCTATCTCAAACTTGGTTCGAGATTCCATTTCCATTAAAAAACACGTAATAAATATATTTTGATAAATACAAAATATTAATGGTTTTTCATTAATTGAAAATTATATCGCCGCGCTAATTTATTAAGCTGAATTAATATTTATTTTAAACAAAACAATCACAAAAATATAACACCCACTCCGTGGAGATAAAAACGGAAACACAATAGAAAACCGATGAATTCTACATGAATAATACACAGCAAACATGCTCAATTAATCATTATAAAATGCGAAAATCGGCATAGGGTTTTATTGAATAAATAGATATTGTCCCGCCAGCATTTAAACCGTCAATTTTGACTCAAAAAAAACGGAGCGTTTTGTCCCAAACGAAACCTGTTTACGTTCGCCGGTCGCCGCCTGATTATCCGCCGGCAACCTCCTCATAAGCCTGGGCTAAGCGATTCACGCCTTCGATGATGTCCGGGATACTGGGCGCGGCGAAGGACAGGCGCATGGCGCCGGTCGGGCGGGCATCCGGGTAGAAGGCCTTGCCGGGCACATAGAGCACGCCCCGGCGCACGCCGGCGTGGAACAGCGCTTCCGCGTTGACGTCCGCGACGTTCTCTACCCACAGAAACATGCCGCCCTGGGGCGGCGTCAGGCGCAGGCGCGCTCCGAGCCTGCCGCGCAGCGCGTCCACCAGCGCGGACATGCGGGCGTGATATTCCTGCGAGGCGCGCGCCACGCTTGCCGCATAGCGGCCCGACTGGAGATAAGCGACCGCGACGGACTGCGCCAGCGTCGAGGTGCACAAGTCCGCGGTTTGCTTGGCGATGACGCACCGCCGGTACAGCTCCGGCGAGGCGACCATCCAGCCGATACGCAGTCCGGGGGAAACCGTTTTGGACAGGCTGGAGAGATATACCACCGGCGCGTCGTCTTCCTGGGTCCGCCGGGCTATCTCATACAGCGTGGGCAAGGCGTCGTCGCTGAAACGCAGTTCGCCATACGGGTCGTCCTCCACGATCAGGAAGCCGTGCCGGCGGGCCAGTTCGACGAGTGTACGCCGCCGCGCCAGCGGCAACAGCGCTCCCGACGGATTGGAGAACGAGGGAACCAGATAGAGCAGTTTCGGCGCCTCTTGCGGATTGTCCCGCAGCCGGGCTTCCAGCGCCGCCACATCCAGACCCTGTTCGTCCGTGGGGACGGACAGCAGGTTGGCGCCGGCCAGCCGCAGGGCCTGAATGGCGGCGGGATAGGCGGGCGTCTCGATCAATACGTTATCGCCAGGTTCGATCAGCACGCGGATCAGCAGATCGAAAGCCTGCTGCGATCCGGTGGTTACCAGGATCTCCGCCGGTGAACTGCGTATGCCGCGCGTCGCGAGCAATTCGGCAATGCCGCCGCGTAACGCGGGAGAGCCTTCCGTCGCGCCATACTGCAGGCTGCCGACCCTGTCCTGCAACGCCTGCGCGGCGGCCTGCCTCAGGCCCTCGGCATCAAACAGCTCGGGAGAAGGATAGCCGCCGGCGAAGGAGATCATGCCGGGCCGGTTAAGGTAGGGAAACAGTTCGCGGATCGGCGAACCTGACGGGCTGATGAAATTTCTGGCGAAAGAAATCATGGCTGAATCCTGGCAAAAGAAGTCATGCCGGCGGCGGTCGACCGCCGCCGGCGAGCGCAAACGGGCAAAGGCGCCGCATCGGTTAGAAACGGGCATCCATAAAATGCACCAGGGAAGCGCCCTGTTCGTACATCTGGTTTCTGATGCCGCGCAGCGACGCCGATGCCGTGGTGGTAACCGGCAGCGGCATATCCTGTTCGCCGGCCTGCTCCAGCACCAGCCTGGCCATTTCCCGGCCGAGCGTGGTGCCGGGGGCGATGCCGCGGCCGTTGTAACCGCAGAAGGTGTAGGTGTCGCGCGCCAGCTTGTGCAGGCGCGGCAGGTTGTCGTTCGTCATGCCGATCTCGCCGTACCATTCGTACTCGAAAGGAATATCCTGCAACTGCGGATATAGCTTGGTCAGCGCGCGGCGCCCCCACTGGTGATGCACGCTAAGGCCATGGCCGCGCAGCGCGCCCACGCTGCCGAATACCAGACGGCCCTGCTGGTCGAACCGGAAGGAGGAGAGCACCGTCCTGGTGTCCCACGCGCCTTCACGATTGGGCAGGATCTCGCGCTGCTGTTCGGCCGTCAGCGGCCGGGTGGCGAAGTTGAAGTAGGGAAGATAGACCAGTTCATTGCACAGCTGGCCCCATGGGCTCTCTTCAAGGGTGTAGGATTCGGTGGCCACCACCACCTTGCGCGCGCTGACCGTACCGCTGCCGGAGGTGCTCAGCTCCCAGTGCGTACCCGCGTCATGTATTTGCGTAACCGGGGTTGCGGTATAGATCTGCGCCCCTTCGCGCAGCGCCGCGTGAGCCAGACCGCGCACATAGCCCAGCGGCTGGACGGTGCCGGTGCGGCGGTCGAACAGCGAACCGGCATAGGCGCGGGTGCCGGTTCGCCGCGCCGTTTCCTCGGCGTCGAGCACTTCCACCGGCGCGCCCCGATCGGCCCACTGGCGGCAGCGTTCCCGAATCTCCCGCAGCCCCCGCGAGCCCACGGCGCAGTGTATCGTGCCGTTGTGCACGGCCTCGCATTCAATGTCATAGTTTTTGATGAGTTCATAAACCAGATCAGGCGCGTCGCCCAGCAGGTTCAGAAGACGGTCGCCATAATGCGTCCCCAGCGTGCGGGTAAGAATTTCCGGCATCACCCACATCCCGGCGTTGACCAGGCCGACGTTGCGCCCCGAACCGCCGTAACCGATGCTTTTGGCTTCCAGCACCGCAACAACGGCGCCGCCTTTGGCGCAGTGCAACGCGGTGGACAACCCCGTATAGCCCGCGCCAATCACCGCGATATCCACGTCCAGATGCGTAGTAAGCGCAGCGGTCTGCGGAGCCGGCGGCGCGGAGGCTTCCCACAGGCCGAAGGAAAGGGGATCGCTTTGCATAGACGTCGCTTTATCAAACATGGTTCTAACCCTCTCAAAAATGCCAACAGTGAAAATCGGTTAATGGCCGCTTAAATAAGCCTTACGAACATCGGGATTGTTGAGCAGCGCCTGTCCGCTGCCTTCCAGACAAATGGCGCCGTTGACCAGCACGTAGCCCCTATCCGCCAGCGAGAGCGCCTGATTGGCGTTTTGCTCGACCAGAAAGATGGTGCTGCCCGCCGCGGCGATGCGCTTAAGGGCGCGGAAGACGTCGGCGATGATCAGCGGCGCCAGCCCCAGAGAGGGTTCGTCCAGCAGAATCATGCGCGGGCGCCCCATCAGGGCGCGGGCAATCGCCAGCATCTGCTGTTCGCCGCCGGACATGGTGCCCGCACTCTGATAACGGCGCTCCTGCAAGCGGGGAAACAGTTCGAACATCGCCTTGAGATCCTGCGCGTAATGGCGCATGCCCACGGCAACCGTTCCCATCAGCAGGTTCTCTTCCACCGTCATCGCCGGGAAAATGCGCCGCCCTTCCGGCACCTGGGCCAACCCCAGGCGCGCCACCTGATACGACGGCAGAGCGGTGATCTCCCGACCGGCGAAAAAGATCTGGCCGCCGCGCGCCCTGGGCTGGCCGAAAATCGTCATCAGCAGGGTGGATTTGCCCGCGCCGTTGGCGCCGATCAACGCCACGATTTCCCCTTCGTTTACCTGCAGCGAAATATTGCGCAGCGCCTGCACCGGCCCGTAGCCGGAGTCCAGGCCGCGAATGTCCAGCAAGGGAGCGCTCATCATGGTTCCTCCCGGTGAAGCTCTTCGGCCGGCGCGCCGAGGTAGGCCTCGATCACCACCGGCGAATTAGCGACGTGATCGGGCTTGCCCTGATCGATTACCCGTCCGTAGCTGAGCACCACGATGTGGTCGCAGATGTTCATCACCAGTTCCATATCGTGTTCGATCAGCAGTACGGTAACGCCATGCTCATCGCGCAGTCGGCGAATCAGCGCGGCCAGCTCCGCGGTCTCGCGCGGGTTTAATCCCGCGGCCGGTTCGTCCAGACAAATCAGCGTCGGGTTGGTGCACATGGCGCGCGCGATTTCCAGCCGGCGCTGATGACCGTAAGGCAGTTCGCCGGCCAGCCGGCCGGCGCTGTCGAGCAGACCGACGCGCTCCAGCCATTCGCAGGCCGTGGCGATGGCCCGCTTTTCGGCGTTGCGGTAGCCAGGGGTGCTCAGTATCCCCGCCAGCAGGTTGTGATTGCGCTGCTGATGCTGAGCCACCACCAGGTTTTCCAGCACCGTCATTTCCTTGAATAAACGGATGTTCTGGAAGGTGCGGGCGATACCGGCGCGGGCCACGCTGTGCGTGCCGCCCAGGATGGAACGCATCAGGGCGCCGACTTCGCTTATGCCGCGCGGCGTCGATAGCCAAATCTGGCCGTCGGTGGGGCGATAGAAGCCGGTGACGCAGTTGAAGACGGTGGTCTTGCCGGCGCCGTTTGGTCCGATAAGCGCGGTGATCGCGTTGCGGCGGACGTTGAAATTCACATCGGTCAGGGCCTTGATGCCGCCAAACTGCATCCCCAGACCGGACACTTCGAGAAGATAGGCAGGTTCCATATTCAACCTCGCGGAAGTTCAATCACCGGACGACGGGTGGCGATCAGGCCGCGAGGCCGCCAGATCATCATCAACACCATCAGCAGGCCGAAGAGCAGGATGCGGTAGTCGGCGAAGTCGCGCAGCAGTTCCGGCGCCAGCGTGAGGGCGAAGGCCGCGATAATCACGCCGGTAATGGACCCCAGGCCGCCCAGCACGATAATGGCCAGAATCAGCGCCGACTCGAAAAAGGTAAAAGAGCTGGGATTGACGAATCCCTGGTAGCTGGCGAAGAACACGCCGGCGATGCCGCCGGTCATCGCCCCGATGATAAAAGCCGACAGCTTGACCGTTACGTGGTTAATCCCCAGCGAGCGACAGGCGACTTCGTCTTCGCGCAGGGCCTCCCAGGCTTGCCCCATCGGCATGCGGCGCAGACGATCCACCACGAACACCATCAGCGCGACCACCGCGACCAGCACCATGTAGATAAACAGATAGCGCGTGTTGGGGTTATAGGGCAGCCCCATGGCTTCGTGGAACGGCACGCCGCCGTCCCTGGCCACGCGAAAGAACTCCATGCCGAACAGCGTGGGAGCCGGCGCCTGGATCCCGTTTGGGCCGCCGGTGACGTCCACCCAGTTGGTCAGCACCAGGCGGATGATTTCGCCGAATCCCAGGGTCACAATCGCCAGATAGTCGCCGTGCGTTCGCAGTACCGGAAAGGCCAGCAGGCCGCCCAGAATGGCTGCCGCAATGGGAGACAGCACCAGCGCCGTCCAGAAATCCAGCCCGAGAAACTGGTGTCCCAGCGCCAGCAGGTAAGCCCCCAGGGCGTAAAACCCGACGTAGCCCAGATCCAGCAGTCCCGCCAGCCCCACCACGATATTCAGGCCCAGCCCCAGCAGCACGTAGATCAGCGCCAGAATAATCGCCTTGACCAGATAAGAGCTGTTCTCCATCAGGAAGGGCGCCACGGCGAGAACGATAACCGTCAGCAGTATCAGTACCAGATGCTGACGCCGGGAAGCGGGAACGGTGCGGACCCGCATGGATTTGTCCTTTTTGCGTTGCAGCCAGGCGTGCCCCAGCGGCGAAAGCCAAAGCGCGCGGAATAACCCGCGGCCCGCCGTCACTATCGCGGACAGGATCAGCGGCCGGTGCCAGTCAGGAATAAAGTCGAAGCCGCTCAGCCGCAACCCGGTTATCGGGCCGAATACCACCATCGAAATCACAAAGGTGGCCGCCAGGTCGAGCGCGAAAGCACGCGCCGTAACGGCGGGCCTGGCGGAATGGGAAGCAGAAGATAGAGTCATACTTTCTCCACGGCGGGTTTACCGAACAGACCGCTGGGCTTGAATACCAGCACGATGATAAGTACCGAAAAGGCGAACACGTCCTTGTAATCGGAGCTGACGAATCCGGCGAAAACCGACTCCAGCAGGCCCAGCAGTAAGCCGCCGAGCAGGGCGCCGGGCAGCGAACCGATGCCGCCCAGCACCGCGGCGGTAAAGGCTTTGATGCCGATGACGAAACCTATCGAGAAATCGAAGGAGCCGTAGTTGAGGGTGACCAGCAGGCCGGCGATGGCGGCCATCACCGCGCCGATGACGAATACCAGGGAAATGATGTAGCGGGTGTTGATGCCCAGCAGTACGGCCATCCGCGGATCCTGCTGGGTCGCGCGGCAGGAGCGCCCCAGCGGGGTTTTGGCGATAATCCAGGTCAGGAGCGCCATGCTGGCGGCGGAGACCAGAATAATCAACGCCTGCGGATAGGTGATCTGTACGGAATTGCCAGGCTCGGCTCCCAGCGGCAGGACGAACGCCCCCTTCAGTATCGTCGGAATGCCTTGCAGGTTCGGACCCTGGGACAGCTGCACATAGGACTGAAGGAACAGCGACACGCCGATGGCCGAGATCAGGGGCGCAAGCCGGGTGGACTGCTGCAGCGGACGGTAGGCCACCCGCTCGATCACCCAGCCATAGGTGCCGGTGACCAGCACCACCGCCGCCAGCGTGATCAGCAGCATGGGCAGTACCGAACTGATGCCGAAATAGGCGCATACGCTCAGGGCGATGGCGGTGACGTAGGCCGAAACCATATACACGTCGCCATGGGCGAAATTGATCATGCCGATCACGCCGTACACCATCGTATAGCCGACGGCGATCAGACCGTAAATAGCGCCAAGGACCAGGCCATTGACTAACTGCTGGATAAAAATATGCAAATCCATTGAATAACTCTCGCTGTGGGCGGGAGGCCCAAGAGCCTCCCAGAACGGCTGAGCAGCCTGGAACTACGCGCTACGGGGCATTGCTGGCAATCTTTGAATAGCTCCCATCGGCCTTCCACTGGTAAACCACGTAGTCGGCGCTGTTCAGGTCGCCGTTGGCGTCCCAGGATTTGGTTCCCAGCACGGTCTGCACCTGATTCTTTTTCAGCCAGTCGGCCAACTCGGCGCCGCTGGTGCTCTGGGCCCCCTTGAGCGCGGCGGCGACGGTTTGCACCCCGGCGTAGGAATAGAGGGTGAAGCCTTCCGGCTCATAGCCCACCTGACGGAGCTTTTGCACCACGGCCTGTCCTTCCGGCTTTTCGCGCGGATCGTCGCCAAAGGTGATGAGCATGCCGTTCACGTTGCCGCCGCCGCCCGCGGAGGTGAGCAACGCCTTATCCGCCAGGCCGTCGCCGCCCATAAACACCGCCTTCACCCCCTGTTCGCGCAGCTGGCGCAGCAGCGCGCCGCCTTCGGCCGTCAGACCGCCGAAATAGACCACGTCCACATTGGCGCCCTTGATCTTGGTGACCAGCGAGTTGAAATCCTTTTCGCCGCGGCTCAGCCCTTCATAAAGCACTTCCCTGACGCCCAAAGCGTTCAGCCGCGCCTTGGTCGCATCGGCCAGACCTTTGCCGTAGGTGTCCTTGTCGTGGACGATGGCCACGCGCGCCGCCTTGAGCTCCCGCACGATGTAATCGCCGGCGATATCCCCCTGCTGATCGTCACGTCCGCATACCCGCATGACATTGGGCAGCTTGCGGGTGGTGACCAAAGGGTTGGTGGAGCCGGGCGTCACCATCAGCACGTCGGCTTCGGCATAGGTGTCGGAGGCCGGGATGGTGCTGGACGAGCAGAAATGGCCGACCACGCCGACGACTTTATCCCGCTCGGCCAGCCTGGAGGCGACCGACACCGCCTGTTTGGGATCGCAGGCGTCATCGGCCACCACCAGCTCCAGTTTTTTACCGTTGACGCCGCCGGCAAGGTTGATGTCTTCAACGGCCGCCGCCGCCCCGCGGCGCAGTTGTTCGCCGAAGCTGGCGTTGGCGCCGGTCATCGGGCCGGCTACGGCGATTTTCAGCGTGGACTGGGCCCAGCCGGGAGCGCAGGCCAAGGCAAGCGCGGCGACGGTCAGCCCGATGGCGGTGCGGCGAATGGTGGAAAATGACATGGCAAACTTCCTTATATAGGTTGGGGGATGAATATCCGGCGGCGCAGCGGCTCGGCGCTTAAATATCGAAGCGCACGCCCTGGGCCAGCGGTAAATCACGGGAGTAATTGACCGTATTCGTCGCCCTGCGCATATAGTTGCGCCAGGCGTCCGACCCCGATTCACGGCCGCCTCCGGTCTCCTTCTCGCCGCCGAAAGCGCCGCCGATCTCCGCCCCGGAGGTGCCGATATTCACATTGGCGATACCGCAGTCCGAACCGCCGGCGGACACGAAGGTCTCGGCCTCGCGCAGATCGTTGGTGAAAAGCGCGGAGGAAAGTCCCTGGGAAACCGAGTTTTGCAGCGCCAGCGCGTCGGCGTAGTCGTCGTAGCTCAGTACGTACAGGATGGGGGCGAAGGTTTCGCGGCGTACGGAATCCGTCTGCGCCGGCATTTCGATAATCGCCGGCCGGACGTAGTAGGCATCCGGGAACTCCGCTTGCAGCACGCGCTCCCCGCCGAAGACCTTGCCGCCTTCCGCGCGCGCCGCCTGGATGGCCGACTGCATGCCGTCGAACGCCGCGCGGTCGATCAGCGGGCCGATCAGCGTCTCCTGTTGCAGCGGATTGCCGATGGGCAGCTTCGCATAGGCGTTTTTGAGCCGCGTCACCAGTTCGTCGCGGATGTCGGCATGCACGATCAGCCGGCGCGTGCTGGTGCAGCGCTGCCCGGCGGTTCCCACGGCGGCGAAGAGAATGCCGCGCACCGCCAGATCGAGGTCGGCGGAGGGCGTGACGATCACCGCATTGTTGCCGCCCAGCTCAAGCAGGCTGCGGCCGAAGCGGGCCGCCACGCGCGGGCCGACCTCGCGCCCCATGCGGGTGCTGCCGGTGGCGGAGATCAGCGCCACGTCGGGATGGTCCGTCAGCGCCTCGCCGACGTCGCGCAACCCCGGCAGCACCAGGCTCAGCCCCTGCGGCGCCTCGCCAAAACGCCTGGCGGCCCGCTCGAACATCGCCTGGCAGGCCAGCGCGGTCAAAGGCGTCTTTTCAGAGGGTTTCCAGACCACCGGATCGCCGCATACCACGGCCAGCGCGAAATTCCACGACCACACCGCGGTCGGAAAGTTGAAAGCGCTGATCACCCCCACCACGCCCAGCGGATGCCAGGTTTCCATCATGCGGTGACCGGGGCGCTCGGAAGCGATGGTCAGACCATACAGCTGTCGGGACAGGCCCACGGCGAAATCGCAGATATCGATCATCTCCTGCACTTCGCCCCGGCCCTCGGTGAGGATCTTGCCCGCTTCCAGCGAGATCAGGCTGCCCAACGCCTCCTTCCCGGCGCGCAGCTCCTCGCCGAGCAGGCGGATCAGCTCGCCGCGGCGCGGCGCAGGGACGTCGCGCCACGTTTTGAACGCCTCAACGGCGCGCGCCACGCCGTCCCGCAGTTCGTCCGGCGTGGCGCGACGAACCTGCGCGATGACGGAGCCGTCGATGGGGGAGCGTACCGGCAGATCGCCGTCGGTAATAAGATGCGGCGCAACGCCGAGCTGTGACAGTAAGGATTGGACCTGGATAGCTGTTTGACTCATAAAATACTCGCTTAGAGATCGCTTTGGCATATCAACGCCAATGATTTATCATAATGAAAAAAGTTTCCTATAAGGCACGCAAAGAAAAGCAAACTTCATGCCATGAATCCATTTAGGAGTAATAGCTACCAGCGCTACTAACGCCATCGGCTATGATTTACCTGGGAATAATGGAAAAATAAGAGCGGATGGTGCACAAACGCCTGGGTAAGGAAATGAATTTCTGATTTAATCGGCAACGACGTCTTGCCCCGTTTTGGGGCGAAAAGTTGATGTTTAGCGCACTCAGCCACATTGATTGGTGCACTTATAGGATAATGAAATGAATACTGGAATTGACAAACCATCTGCCGAAACGGCTTTGGGCCAGCGCATCCGCGGCCTGCGGACCAGTAAAGGATGGACGCTGGAGCAGGCCAGCCGGGCCTGCGGGCTGGCCCGCTCCACCCTGTCCAAAATCGAAAACGAGCAGATGTCGCCGACTTACGACGCGCTAATCAAGCTGGCCGACGGATTCGGTATCGACCTGAGCGAACTGTTCGCCATACGGCGGGCGCCGATGGGCGCGGGGCGGCGCTGCATTACGCGCGCGGGGGCGGGGATGCCGCACGATACTCCCTACTACCACCATATGCTGCTGTGCAACGACCTTTCCAACAAAGTGATGGTGCCGTTTCGTTCGAAGATCGTCGCACGCGCATTCAGCGAATTCGACGACTGGAGCCGTCATACCGGCGAGGAGTTCGTCTATGTGCTGAGCGGCCAGGTCCGCCTGTTCACCGAATTCTATGAGCCGGTGGATCTGGCCTCCGGGGATAATTGGTACATCGACAGCCGTATGGGGCACCGGGTGATCAGCCTGAGCGAAGAAGACGCCGAAGTGCTGTGGGTCAGCACCATCCACCCATAGGGCATGGGCGGCGTGAAAAATCGCCTATTCCAGGCGCTGACGGCAGGATCAGGCCAGGCCGGCCATTTCCGCCGCCAGTTTCGCGGCGGCCAGATCCCATAGCGCGCTCCCTACGGTTTTGAACATCACCGGGCGGCCCTGACGGGGACGTGGGTTCAGGATGCCGCCAATCGGCTCCACGCGGCTCCACTCTACCCCGGCCTGCATCAAATCGCCCGCCTCTTCCCGAGCGCCTTCCAGCGTATCGACGAACAGGTCGCAGCTATGCACCACCGCCGGCGCGATCTCCGCCATCTCCGGCTGATAGGCGCCGACGGCGATAATGGTGCTGTCGTCCGGCACCGATACCGACAGCACCGGCGTACGACTGGTGGTGGCCGCGACGATCAGTCCGGCCTGCGCCTCGCGTTCGTCCACCGCCTCAATCGCTTGCGCATCCAGCCCCAAATGTTCGCGCGCATAGTCCGCCAGAGCCGCGGCGCGCGACGGACGCCTGGATAAAATACGCACCCGGCGCAACGGCCACTGCCGGGCAAAAGCCTGAATATGTTCTTTCGCCTGCACGCCGGAGCCGATCAGCAGCAGGGTATCGGCATCCGGATGCGCCAGTTTGCGCGCGCCCAGCAGGGAGAGCGCCGCCGTGCGCCGGGCGGTGACCGTCGGCGCATCCAGCGACAGCAGGCGTTCGCCGGTATCGGCGCGCATCAGCACCAGTTCGCCCTGAATCGCCGGCAGGCCGCGATCGGGGTTGCCCGCATGCACGGTAAGCAATTTCACGCACAGGTGCCGCGCGTCGGAGGCCGGCATCAGCAGCAGCACGCCGCCGTTCTGAGCGGGTACGCTCTGGCGCACCGGCGCCTGCGCCTGTCCGCTCAGGGCCTGGCGGGCCATCAGGTCCAGCGCGTCCGCCAAACGGTCGTAAGGAAGGAGTTTGGCCGTCGCCGCGGCATCGAAAAATTGCATAAAAACGCTCCTCAGGATAAGTGACGGCAGTGGGCGGCGTATTTACCCGCCATACCAATAGGCCACGCCAATGATAGCGGCGGAAACGATGAACATCAGCCCCACAAAGCCGCGGTTCCACTGTAGGCCGACTTTTTGCGGCCTGACCCCGCACAGCGAGCCGGTAAGCAACGACATCGCGCTGATGGGAGAGACGGCGATCGCCATCGCCCAGCCCAGCGTCAGGGCCAGCGCCAGCGCCATCGGGTGCGTTAGCCCCAGTTCGCTGGCGCCGAATATCTGCGCCAGCAGCACCACGAAGATCGAGTGGGGAATAAACAGGGCGCCGGCCAGCGGGACAATCAGCAGACAAGCCAGCAGCACCGCCAGCGCCGGGAAGTGAGCCGACTGTAACGCCTGCCATCCGGGCTGTTGCTGGATGGTCAGCGAGATAGCCGCGCCAATGACATTGGCCGAAAGGAAAATCGCGCTTTCCATGCGCATGGAGCCGATATTCCTGAAGATATGGCGGGCATCCTGCACCAGATCCGTGCCGGGCGCCGAGCGCTCCAGACATAGCCAGCCCAGCGCGAACAGGGGAAGCACCAATACCGTTGAAACCACGAAAGACCATTGCAGCCAGATATGGATACCGATCACGCCGGCCAGCAGCAGCGCGCAGGCGAGCAGCACGCCGAGCAGGGTGCGCGGGGATCCCGCTGCCGCCCGCGCGGGGGCAGGAACGTCGACCTCGACGCCCTCGCAGCGCATCGCCCAGAAACAGGTGACGGCCATAATCAGCAGCGCCGACGCAAAGGCGGCGGCGACGAAATACATCGAGTTCAGCGCCGTCAGCGCGGTAGTGACAATGGCGAACCCCAACCCCATGGGCGACCAGATGGTCATCAGCACCGCGCCGCGCATACCCGCCAGCAGCATAATTCGCCGTTCATCCTCGGACGGTTTATTTCCACCGTTGCCCAGCTGATCGGCGATAAGCGGAATGATGCCGACGTTAAACAGCAGGCTGAGAAAATGGCTGCCCGCGTTAACCGCCACATAGCGGCGACCGGCGGGAAACGACAGCAGGTAGCCGGCGGCCTCGCGCACGGTCCCCGAGCGGCTTACCGGGTAACGCAGCAAGCCCAGAACGATCAACAGACACGAAAAGGCCGCCCCCTGAGCCAGCGCCTGAATGATGACGTGCTGGTGCAAAGGATAACGCCAGGCTACCCAGCCAAAGGCCGCTATCGCGCCCAGGAAAAAACCCTGAGCAAGCCGCGACAGAGCGGTAAAACGCAGCAAAGTGGCCAGCACCGTGGCGCCCATGGCTATCGCCAGCCAGGGAGAATCCGGAAAGAGATTAGCCAGAAGCAAGGCGATAACCGCCAGTAGATGGGCGCATCCGGAAAGATATTCAAATAAGCTCAAGCGATCACCTGCGGGTCAGTTAGGCGCCATTGTCGGATTTCTCGATCCGTTCAAGCTGCTCAGAATATCACGACTTGTTCTTATGGGAAATTTTTACCACTATATGAAATATGTATTTAATCGGTATGTTGCCGCCTGACGGGAAACGACGTCACCTGGTTGCAGGTAAACCCCATAACCCGTCATTAGTGCTATAACTTATATCGAAAACGAATTTCACCGGCATGGTTTTTTTGCTCTACTGCCGGAATTGGCTGCATCAGCAGCATCATTATTACTCTGCCATACTCAACCAATCGATAGTCAGCGATTGGATTTTTATCGCCAATCTTGTATATACATGTCTATTCGTAAGCGAAAATAGACATCCATGCTGGGGAAAACAATGCGCACAACCATTAAACAGGCTCTGTTATTTATCGCCGGATTCAGCGCCGTCGCGCCGGCGGTTCAGGCCGCTGATTTTATCGTCGGCAGCAAGAACTTCACCGAGCAATATATTCTGGCGGAGATCTACGCCTCGGCGCTGGAGCAGGCGGGCATTCCGGTGCAGCGCAAAATCAACCTGGGCGGCACGCTGATCGCCCACGCCGCGTTGCTGAAAGGCGATATCGATATGTACCCCGAGTACACCGGAACGGCGCTCAGCGCGGTGGTTAAAGGGGAGTTGTCCTCCGACGCGGATAACGTCTATCAGCAGGTAAAAAGCACCTACGCCGAAAAATACCAGCTCGCCTGGCTCGCTCCTGCTAAATTGAATAACGGCTATGCGCTGCTGGTCAGCAAGGCCACGGCTGAAAAATATCAGTTGAAAACGCTCTCCGATCTCGCCAAGGCCGCGCCGCGGCTGACCATCGGCGCGGGCGCCGAATTCGGCGATCGGCAGGACGGTCTGAAAGGGCTGGAGCAGGTTTACGGCATTAAATTCAAATCATTCCGCCAGTTCGCCAAAGTCGGCCTGCGTTATGACGCGCTGGCTGCGGGGCAGATTGACGTGGCCAACGGCTTCGCCACCGACTGGCAGATAGCCGAAGGGCAATATGTGCCGCTAACCGACGACCGGCACCTCTTCCCGCCCTATTTCGTCGCCCCGGTAGTGCGCGAGCAGGCGCTCAAAGCCCAGCCGCAGGCGGAAGCGGTACTCAATAAGGTCAGCGCGTTGCTGGATAACGCCACCATGCAGCGACTCAATGCCGCGGTAGAGAAAGACAAAGAGGAGCCCGCCGACGTCGCACAGGCGTTCCTGCGGGAAAAAGGCATCATCAAATCTTAAACAATCGGTTAAACGCGGCAATGACAGTTAATCTTGGTGGCGATACGGCATTGACTCTGGCGACGCTGGTCGAGGTCGCCAGAGAAAATCGGCCGGTGGCATTCAGCCCGGCGGCGCAACGGCGCATTGCAGAGGGCTTCGCCTTTCTTTACCGGCGAATTGCCGCCGGCGATCGCATCTACGGCGTGACCACCGGCCTCGGCGCGGGCGTGGATACCGCGGTGCTGAACAGCGCCGACGGCCGGCAGGATATCGCCCGCCTGCATCAGATACAGCGGCGCATTCCGCTGGCCCGGGCGGTGGGGGTCGGTGCGACCGCCGGCCGCGATCAGGTCCGGGCGATGATGCTGGCGCGCCTGGCCGGCATCGCCGCCGGCTATTCCGGCATCTCCCCGCCGAGCGCGCAGGCGTTGCTCAGCCTGTTGAATCTTGGCGTGCATCCGCTGGTGCCGCTGACCGGCTCGATCGGTGAGGCCGATCTGGCGCCGCTGGCGCATATCGGCCGGACGCTGGCGGGCGAGGGGCAGGCCGAGTACCAGGGACGGGTGGCCGACATTCAGGCGCTGGCGGACGACGTGGGGTTCGCGCTGCCCTCGCTGACGGGTAAGGACGGGCTGGCGCTGGTCTCTTCGAACGCCGCCTGCGTCGGCATCGCCGCGCTGGCGCTGGCCGATATCGCCCGGCTGATTAACGCGCAGGCCGGCGCCATCGCGCTGTCGTTCGAAGCGTTTCGCGCCAATATTTCCCCGCTGTCGCCCTGGGTCAGCCATATCCGCAGGCTGCCGGGCGGCGCGCAGTGCGCCGCGCATCTGCTGTCGCTGCTGGCGGAAGGAAGCTTATTGCAACCCGGCGGCGCCCGTCTGTTGCAGGATCCGCTCAGCTTCCGCTGCGCCGCCTCGGTGCTGGCCAGCGTTCATCAGGCCTTCCACCACGCCAGGCAAGCCACCGAGCTGGAGCTGAATAGCGCCGACGATAATCCGGCGCTGATCGCCGAAGCCGATCTGGTGTTAGCCAACGCCAATTTTGACGCCACCCATCTGACGCTGGCCTTTGACGCGCTGGCGCTGGCGTTGGCGCGGCAATCCGCCTGCGCGGCCGAACGCATAATGAAGCTGATGTCCGCCGACGCCAGCGGATTGCCGCGCTTCCTCACCCCGCACCGCGGGCAAACCGGCTTTGCCACGCTGCAAAAAACCATTTCCGCGCTGACCAGCGACATTGTTCACCACGCCAGCCCGCTGTCCGCCATTACCGTACCAGTCGCCGATAGGGTGGAGGATTACGCCTCGCAGTCCATGGCGACGGTCAGAAAAATGCTGCGTCTGGTGGAAAGCCTGCGCTATCTGGTGGCCATCGAATTGATGGTGGCGGCGCAGGCGGTCGATTTGCGCGGCGCGACGGAGATAACACTCGGTCGCGGCAGCGCGGCTATCCATGCCCGGGTGCGCGGCCTGGTCGCCGGACTGGATGAGGATCGCTCCACCGCCGGCGATATCGAAAACCTCGCCGCGGCCGTCAGCGCCTCCGACTGGCTGGCCGAAGGCGAACAACTGCTGGAGATTGCGTGATGCGCTGGGCTCCCAGACACCTTGACGATATCGGCCTCGCCTTATTGCAGCATCTTTTTCTGGTCGGCGTCTCAATCGGCTGCGCCTTCGTCATCGCCATGATTTTGGGCGTCTGGAGCGCCCGCCGGCCGAAAACCTATGCGCTGGTGCTGACCCTCACCGGCATGCTGTTTTCCATTCCCAGCCTGGCGCTGTTTGCGCTGCTTATTCCGTGGCTGGGGATCGGCCCGCTGCCGGCGATTGTCGGCCTTACCGCTTACGCCCTGATGATTCTGGTGCGTAATATCGCCACCGGCTTTCACGCCATCGCCCCCGAGGTGCTGGACGCGGCGCGCGGCATGGGTTACGGCTACCGGCGCATGCTGTGGGAGATCGAACTGCCGCTGGCGCTGCCGTTTATTATCACCGGGCTGCGTATCGCCACCACCACGCTTATCGGTATCGCCACCGTCGCCGCCTATATCAATGCCGGCGGGCTGGGCGCCATTATTTTCGCCGGGCTGGACCAGCGCTACCCGGAAAAAATTCTGATTGGCGGCGCCCTGACCTCGCTGTTGGCCATCGGCGTCGACGCGCTGTTTCTGCTGCTGCAACGGCGCCTGGCGCGCCGTCGCCGTCTGGCCCCGAGTACGGAAGCGAACGCATGATTTTCTACGACGCCTGGCAATGGATTACGGCGAATCCGGACCCCTTTTTCACCGCGCTGCGCCAGCATTTGCTGATGTGCGGACTGGCGCTGTTTTTTTCGCTGCTGCTGGCCATTCCGATCGGGGTGACGGTGGCCGCTTCGCCGCGCGCCACCTTTATCGCGACCAGTATCGCCAGTACGCTGAGAACCATTCCCAGCCTGGCGATCCTGGCGGCGGCGCTGCCGTTTTTAGGCATCGGCCTGCTGCCGTCGGTGGTGGCGCTGGTGATCCTCGCCCTGCCGCCGATCCTGCTCAATACCTGCACCAGCATTCAGTCGGTGGATAAAGACACCCTTTCCGCGGCGCGGGGGATGGGGCTGACGCCGGCGCAAACCACCCGCCGGGTGATCCTGCCGCTGGCGGCGCCGGGCATTCTGGCCGGCGTGCGCACCGCCGCCGTACAGGTGATCGGCGGCGCGGCGCTGGCCTCCTTTATCGGCGGCGGCGGGCTGGGCGATTTCGTCACCACCGGCATCGCCATTATGGATATGTCGCGGCTGCTGGTCGGCGCGATACCCATCATTCTGTTGGCCATCGGCGCCGAACTGCTGTTCGCCGCGGTGGAAAAGACCTGGTTTAAACACGTTCCCAGAGGGTAAGCCTATGATTAAGCTTGAAAATATCACCAAGATTTATCCCGGAACAACGCAGAAAGCGCTGGATAATCTGACCCTTGATATCCCGGAAGGCTCAACCACCGCGCTGATCGGCCCGTCTGGCTGCGGAAAAACCACCACCATGCGCCTGATTAACCGTCTGGAAGACGCCACTCAGGGCCGCGTTTGGGTTAACGGCGCGGACATTACCACCGTCGATCCAGTACTGCTGCGCCGCCATATCGGCTATGTCATTCAGAATGTCGGCCTGTTCCCGCATATGAACGTCGCCGACAATATCGCCACGGTGCCGCGGCTGCTCGGCTGGGATCGCCGTAAAACCGACGCCCGCATTGATGAACTGTTGCATCTGGTCGGCCTCAATCCGTCGACCGATCGCGGCCGCTATCCGGCGGAGCTGTCGGGCGGACAACGCCAGCGCGTCGGCGTAGCTCGGGCGCTGGCGGCCGATCCGCCGGTGATGCTGATGGACGAGCCCTTCGGCGCCATCGACCCGCTGATTCGCGGGCGCTTGCAGCAGGAATTCAAGCAGATCCTGCAACGGGTTAAAAAGACCGTGGTGATCGTGACCCACGATCTTGACGAAGCGATAAAAATGGGCGACCGCATCGCCATTATGCGCCACGGCACGCTGTGCCAGTACGATACGCCCGCCGCCATCCTCAGCAACCCGGCCGATGCGTTCGTTGCCGCGTTTATCGGCAGCGACGCGGCATTAAAGCTGCTGGCGCTGACGCCGGTGGAGAAGGCGATGACCCCCTGTGAACAGAGCCGCTATCCGCTGTCGGTCGGCATCCGGGCGAATCTGAAAGAGGCGCTGGCGCTGATGCTGGCCCACGACGCGCCAGGGGTGCGGATTAGCGACGACCAGCAGCGGGTGCTGGGGGAATTAAATCGTCAGCAGCTTTTCACCTATCAGCAAACACTGCTTGCGGCCTGAGCGCCGGATTAAGGGAATTCAATGACCCAGCCTGTCAATATTACCTATCTCAACGGACCGGACATTCAGCAACTGGCGATGACCGACAGCGAAATTCTCACCGCCGTCGACGCCGGCCTGCTGGCGCAGGGACGGCATCAAACCGTTATCGAACCCCGCGTGCACCTGATCCCCGATCCGGCGTTTAACGGCCACTTCAACGTGCTGCGCGGCTATATCGCGCCGCTCAATCTGGCGGGGGTGAAGGTGGTGGGCGACTACGTGAATAACTACCAATCAGGTCTGCCGTCCGAAATGGCGATGCTTAATTTGTTCAATCCGCGCACCGGTATGCCGGTGGCGATCGTCGATGCCTCGGCCATTACCGATATGCGCACCGGGGCGATCACCGCGCTGGGCGCCCGCCATCTGGCGCGCCGCGACAGCAAGGTACTCGGCCATATCGGCGCCCGCGGCACCGCCTACTGGAACGTACGCCTGCTGAACAGCCTGTACGACTTTGATGAAATCCGCATCCACTCGCGCCGTCCGGAAAGCCGTAACGCCTTTGCTAAACGGCTGGAACAGGATTTGGGCAAAAAGATTATCGTCACCGCCGACTGGGAAAGCTGCGTGCGCGATGCGGATATCGTCGTCGAAGCTTCACGGCTGGAAAAACCGGCGCCCATGCTGAAAACCGCCTGGATCAAGCCCGGCGCGCTGGTGGTGCCTTACGGCACCATGAGCGCGGTGGAGCTCTCGCTGACCGACATCATGGATAAAATGGTGGTCGACGACTGGGGCCAGTGCAAGGGGGGCATGTTTGGTTCTCTGCGCGCCCACGTTGCAGCCGGTAAACTGAGCGCAGAGACGCTGCATGCCGAACTCGGGCAGATCGTCGCCGGCGTTAAACCTGGACGCGAAAACGACGATGAAACCATCCTGTTCTGGCATCGCGGCCTGTCGCTGAGCGATATCGCCCTCGGCCATGCGATGCTGGAAAAGGCGCGCAAGCTGGGAATCGGCCAGACGTTGCGCTACGCATGATCGCCAACGGACGGATGTACTCGGTGACACCCGCAGCGGCAACCGGCTGGAAAAGGCTGCTACGGGAGGTCTATCGCCGCGCCTCCGTCGAGGGGGAGGTGATTGACTACCCCGCGCCGGCGCCGTTGGAGGGGCTGTGGCAGCGCCCGGATCTGGCGGGCGTATTTATGTGCGGCCTGCCGTTTGCGCTCGGGCTGTTTCCGGTCGTGGCGGTCGCCGCGCCGGTTCCGCTGCATTCGCTGGGCGACGGCCCCGGCAGCTATCGCAGCCGTTTGATCGTCGCCCGTCACGCGCCCTACCGGCAATTGCCGGAGACCTTCGGCCGGCGGCTGGCCTTTACCAACCGCGAGTCGTACTCCGGCTACCATGCCCTGCGCTTTCACCTGCTGCCCTACCGGCAACCGGGCGGGAAAGGGTTATATCGCCAGACGGTCGGCCCGCTGATTACCCCGCGCCGCGTGGTGGAAGCCATCGCCAACGGCCTGGCCGATATCGGCCCGGTGGACAGCTATGCCTTTGATCTGCTGGCGCACGATGCGCCTGAACTGATGGAAAAAGTTCGGGTAATCGACCACACCGCTCCCGCCCCGATGCCTTTACTGGTGGCCTCGGCCTCGCTGCCGCCCGCCGCGCTGGCCAGCCTGCAACGCGCCTTTGTCGACTTGTCCTCCGACAGCGGAACCGCCCCGCTGCTTGCCGCGCTGCAGCTGCAAGGCTTCAACGTACCCGACCCGCAGGACTACCAGCTGCTGGCGCAGCGCGCCGCCGCCGCTGAACGGGCGGGCTGTGCGCATTTACGCTGAGATGGGGAAAGGGCGGCGCGAGGGGGTAATAAACGGGGCGGATAAAAACCACCTTACCGGCTAAAGCCGGTAATATTATATTTAACGCCTTAAGCGGGTAAATATTGATTTAACGGCTATAGCGTGTAATTATGTTTTTACCTGCTAAAACCGGTACGAACCACTATGAAAGTGACAAACACCCGGCAGCTTAGTGCCTATATGAAAGATGTCAGAGTCACGCAAAAGCTCTCTCAGGGAAAGGTGGCCGGCAAGGTCGGCATCCGACAGGACACGGTATCAAGCTTCGAGCAGCATCCGGATTCAACCAAGCTGGAGACCTTCTTTAAGATCCTCTCGGCGTTGAATTTAGAACTGGATATCAAGCCGAGAAGCGATAAAGAGCACGATAGTGCAGACCGGGTATGGAAGGAAGAGTGGTAATGGCCTCCCTGGATGTCTATATGGTTGGTGTATTTAGCAAAACGCTCCTCAGTTGCGCAATGCATTGATAAAAGTATGCGTGCGCAGGTTCTGCGGATGGCGGAATACCTGTTCCGGCGTGCCCTGCTCAACGATACGGCCGTGCTCGGTAAATACCACGCGATCGCTGACTTCCTGGGCGAAGCGCATTTCATGGGTGACCAGGATGCTGGTCATGCCTTCGCCGATCAGCTCGCGGATCACCGCCAGCACTTCGCCTACGGTTTCCGGGTCCAGCGCCGACGTCACTTCATCGAACAGCACCAGTTCCGGGTCCATCGCCAGGGTACGCGCAATGGCCACCCGTTGCTGCTGGCCGCCGGAAAGCTCGCCGGGATAGCTATGGGCTTTGTTTTCCAGCCGCACGCGCGCCAGCAGCGCCATGGCTCGGGCTTTCACCCGCTCTTTGGGCTGACGCAGAATACGAATGGGGGCAATCATCAGGTTTTCCAGCACCGTAAGATGCGGGAACAGATTGTATTGCTGGAAAACAAAACCAATGCGTTTACGTAATGCGATGCGCTCGCTCTCATTTTTCAGCTGATGCACGCCGGTATCCCCGATGAAGATCTCTCCCCGGTGCGGCGTCACCAAGCCGTTGATACAGCGCAGGATCGATGACTTTCCCGAGCCAGAAGGGCCGATGATGGTCAGGGCTTCCCCCTGGGAAACCTGTAGATCGATGCCCTGCAGCACCGGGGTGTCCCCCAGCGTCAGATGCACGTCATTAATTCTCACCAGGGTCCGGGCGGCGTTCGCCTGCGGTATCTCCCGGACGGGTATAGGCACAGACACCATAAAGCACTCTCCCGTATATAAGCAGAGTCATTAAAAGCAAAATAGAGTTAAAAGCTAAATACTTAATCCGCCTTTTATTAGTCTTAAATTAAATATACCCGTCATATTTCGGGCTACAGGCGGCTGGAATTTACTTTATTCATCAAGCGCAATTCCATAGCTTTTATATTTATTTGTGAGGGGAAATCGATTGTTACGAGAATAGGGATTCGCCGTTATTCAGGAATGAGATGATGAGTGCCACCCCGTTCGATGCCCGTCCGCTGTTTCGCGCCGGTCTGCCCGCTCCCACGCCAGTCTGGCGGGGCCTGGCGGACTTTACCTTTGATGCCGGACACAACGCGCCGGAACTGATCCCGCTGGAAGCGCTGGCCGAGGCGGCGCAGCAAGCGATTCTGCGCGAGGGGCGCAGTCTGGCGATTTACAATCAGGGCCACGGGCCGCAGGGAAATGAGAATCTGCGCCGCTTTGTCGGCCGCAAGCTGGCGACGCGCGGCATTACGGCGGATATCGACGATATTCTGATCACCTCCGGTTCCGGGCCGGCGCTCGATCTGGTGAACAACCTGCTTCTGGAGCCGGGAGACACCGTACTGGTGGAAGCCTTCTCTTACGCCGGGGCGTTGCGGAAACTACGCGGCCGCCAGGTGAATATCGTCGCTATTCCGCTGGATGACGAAGGGATACGCATCGATGCGCTGGCGACCATCCTCGCGGAGCTGGCGCAAAGCGGCGTGACGCCGAAGTTTATCTACACCATCCCGACCGTGCAGAATCCTACCGGGGCGATCCTCGGGCTGGAGCGCCGTCACCGGTTGCTGGAGCTGGCCGCGCGCTACCGTACCCTGATCGTTGAAGACGAATGCTACGCCGACATCGTCTGGCGGGGGAATGAAGCGCCGCCGGCGCTGTATGCGCTGAGCCCGCAGCAGGTAATTCACGTCGGTTCCTTTTCCAAAACGCTGGCGCCGGCGGTGCGCGTGGCTTATCTCAGCGCGGTTCCGGCCATTCTGCGCCAGCTGGTGCCGCTGAAAACGGACGGCGGCACCGGCGCCCTCGATCAGATCATCGTCGCCGAATATTTTTCCACCCATTTTGATGCCCACATTACGCGCCTGCGCGACACCCTGGCGCGCAAACTGGAAGTGCTGGCGTCGGCGGTGCGACAGGAACTGGGCGATAGCGTCAGGCTATGGCTGCCGAAAGGCGGGATTTTTCTGTGGCTGGCCCTCCCCGAGGGCGTGGACACCCGCGACCTGGTGGAACCGGCCGCCGCCGTCGGCGTGGCGTTTAATCCCGGTCCCGACTGGGCGGTTGACGGCGAAGCGGCGAAAAACTGGCTGCGCCTCTGTTTCGCCCTGGAGAGCGACGAGCAGATCCGCACGGGGATTGCCCGGCTGGCCGACGTGCTGCGCCAGCATCTCTGAAATCCACCGGGCTATGGCGACGTTAAGGAATTGGCATGTCTGTACCGGATGTAAGTAGTAAACCCCGGCTGGCGGTGGATGTCGGCGGTACCTTTACCGATGTCGTGCTGCTGGATGGCGATACATCGTTTACCACCAAAGTGCTGACCACCACGAGCTCTCCTGAACGCGGAGTGCTGGACGGCACGCAGGAAGTATTGCGGCGCGCCGGCCGCGAGCCGGCGGATGTCGGGCTGGTTATTCTCGGCACCACCCTGGCGACCAATGCGCTGATCGAACGCAAGGGCGCGCGCACCGCGCTGATTACCACGCAGGGATTCCGCGACCTGGTGGAAATCGGACTTGAAGACCGGTTTGCCCAGTACGATATCTTTTTGCATAAGCCGAGTCCGCTGGTGGCAAGGCGGTGGCGTTTCGGCATCGCCGAGCGGATCGACGCCCGGGGTCATATCCTGACGCCGCTGGATGAAGCGGCGGTGCACCAGCTGGCGCAGACGCTAAAGCGCGAAGAGATCGATAGCGTCGCCATCGTCTATTTGCAGAGTTTCACCAATCCCGCGCATGAGCGGCGCACGGCGGAAATCCTGCGTCAGTGGCTGCCGGACCTGGCGATCACTCTTTCCAGCGATGTCTGCCCGGAAATCCGCGAATATGAACGCCTGTCCACCGCCTGCGCCAATGCCTACGTACAGCCGCTGGTGGCGGGCTATCTGACGCGGCTGGAGCAGATTCTCTCCGCCAAGGGGCTGAACGCCCCGCTGTTTTTAATGACCTCCGGCGGCGGGATCACCACGCTGGCAACCGGGATCGACCAGCCGGTGCGGCTGGTGGAGTCCGGCCCGGCCGGCGGCGCCATTCTGACCCGCTTGACCGGCGAACAGCTACAGACGCCGCAGGTGCTGTCGTTCGATATGGGCGGCACCACCGCCAAAATTTGTTTTATCGACGACTACCAGCCGCAGATTTCCCGCAGTTTCGAATTTGGCCGGGTGCACCGTTACCAGAAGGGATCCGGCCTGCCGGTGAGGATCCCGGTGATCGAAATGGTGGAGATCGGCGCGGGCGGCGGATCGATCGCCCGCATCGATACCCTGGGCCGGGTGCAGGTCGGCCCCGACAGCGCCGGCTCGCAGCCCGGCCCGGTAAGTTACCAGCTGGGCGGCACGCAGGTCACCATTACCGATGCCAATGTGCGGCTCGGCATTATCGATCCCGCCACCTTCGCGCAGGGAAAAATCACCCTTAATCCCCAACTGGCCGCTCAGGCGATCGCGCAGCAAATCGGTGAGCCGCTGTCGCTGAACACCGATCTCGCGGCGCTGGCGGTCACGGAAATCGTGGCGGAAAACATGGCCAATGCGGCGCGGGTGCACGCCACCGAGCTGGGCAAGCAGGTGGAGAACTACACCCTGGTGGCCTTTGGCGGCGCCGCGCCGCTGCACGCCGCCCGGCTGGCGCGCAAGCTGGGGATCAGGCGCGTGGTGATCCCGCACTCCGCCGGGGTGGGGTCGGCGCTCGGCTTTTTGTCGGCGCCGATCGCCTATCAGGCGGTGCGCAGCTTCTACCAGCGGCTGGCGCGGCTCGACCAGCAGGCGGTGGAGACCCTGTTGCGCGATCTGGAAAATCAGGCGCGCGACATCGTCCGCCAGGCCAGCGGCGACGATGCGCCGTTATCCCTGCGGCGCATCGTCTACCTACGCTATGCCGGTCAGGGGCATGAAGTCCCGGTCGAGCTGCCGCAAGGCCCGCTGACGGCGGCGGCGGTCGATGAGCTGCAACGGCGCTTTACCGCCGTCTATCGCCAGCTGTACGGCCGCAGCCTGGATCACGTGGCGGTGGAGGCCATCAGTTGGACGGTCACGGTCAGTACGCTGAGCGCCCCGGTCGCCGGGCGCCCGGAGACGAGGCCGCACGACGTGCTGGCCCCGGACGAGAACGGCGAACGGCGTGAGGTATTGCTGGCGAATCAGTCCGCGCGTCTTCAGGCGCCGGTATTTGCCCGCCGCGATCTGCCGCCGCGGACGGCCGTCCGCGGACCCGCCCTGATCGCCGAAGCGGAAACCACCACCGTGGTGGAGAGCGGCTTTATCGCCTGGCTGACGGCCGAAGGGCATCTGTTGCTGGAAGAAGAGCAAACCGGAGGAGCGCAGCCATGAGTCTGAGCACGATCCAGTATCAGGTGATATGGAATCGCCTGATCGCCGTGGTGGAAGAGCAGGCGCAGACGCTGATCCGCACGGCGTTCGGCACCTCGACCCGTGAAGCGGGCGATCTGTCCGCCGGCGTATTTCTGCCTGACGGCCGGATGATCGCCCAGGCGGTCACCGGTACGCCGGGGCACGTCAACTCCATGGCCGAGTCGGTAAAACACTTTCTGCGCCAGTTTCCGCTGTCCGATATGGCGCCGGGCGACGTGTTCCTGACCAACGATCCGTGGAAAGGCACCGGCCATTTGTACGACATCACCATGGTAACGCCGGTCTTCCACCGGGGGCAAAGCGTGGCGCTGTTCGCCTCGACGCTGCACGTGGTGGACATCGGCGGGCTGGGACCGGGGCCCGACGGTCACCAGATCTACCATGAAGGCCTGTTCCTGCCGATTTTGCGCTTTATCCAGGCCGGCAGGCTGGATAATACGGTACTGCGGATTATTAAAGCCAACGTGCGCGAACCCGAGCAGGTGGAAGGGGATATTCTGGCGCTGGTGGCCTGTAACGAGGTGGGCGGACGCCGGCTCACCGCCATGCTGGATGAATTCTCGCTGAGCGATCTGCACGCGGCGGGGGAGCATATTCTCACCCATTCCCGCCAGGCGATGCTGGCCGCCGTGCGCCAGTGGCCGGCGGGGCGCTGGCAGTCGGAGATGTGGATTGACGGCTATGACGCGCCGATCCTGCTGCGCGCGGCGCTGACCCTTAGCGAACAGGGCATCGAGATCGATTTTGACGGCACCTCGCCGTTTGTCGCCAAAGGGATCAACGTGGTCAAGGCCTATACCGACGCCTACAGCTCATTTGGCGTGCGCTGCCTTATCGGCTCCGAGGTGCCCAACAACGCCGGTTCGCTGGAGGTGATAACCGTCAAGGCGCCGGAGGGATCGATACTCAACGCGCCTTATCCCGCCGCGGTAACCTCGCGTCATATCGTCGGCCAGATGCTGCCGGATGTGATCTTTGGCTGCCTGCGCCAGGCGAAACCCAATGCGGTTCCCGCCGAAGGCGCTTCCTGCCTGTGGAATATCCAACTGTCCGGCGGCCATGTGCTGCCCGGTTTCGACGCCGGCAGCTTTCTGCGGCAACCCCGTTTTTCCATCACCAGCTTTTCCACCGGCGGCACCGGCGCCCGGCCGGGCATCGACGGCCTCTCCACCACCTCGTTTCCCAGCGGGGTGCGTAACGTCTCGGTGGAGATCCTTGAATCCATCAGCCCGGTGGTGTTCTGGCGCAAAGAGTACCGCCCGGATTCCGGCGGCGCCGGACATTTTCGCGGCGGCCTGGGACAGGTGATTGAGCTATCCCACGGCGGCGGGGCGCCGATGGCGCTGGGGGCGGCCTGGGATCGCATCGCCTTCCCGGCGCGCGGGGCGGAAGGAGGACGCAACGGCGCCGGCGGGCGGGTCAGCCTGGGATCGGGGCAGCCGCTGTCGGGCAAAGGGCAGCAAATTATCCCGCCCGGCGAACGCCTGGTGGTGGAAACGCCCGGCGGCGGCGGGCTGGGCGAACCGTCGACCCGCGACCGGGCCGCCGTGCGCCAGGATATCGACAATCAATTAGTGACGCCTGACGCCGCCCGTACGCTGTACGGCTATACCGTTCAGGATTAACCAGCACAGGAGCTTTTATGTTGCGTTTAGCGGGGCTGCGGCCAGTGATGGCCGCGACGTTTTTACTACTGCTGACCGGTACCGGGCAGGCAGCCGATGTTCAACCGCAGCGCGGCGGCACGCTGACGCTGGTGATTAACTATGAGCCCCCGGCGCTGGTGGCGCTGACCACGGTGGCGACGCCGGCGCTGAGCGTCAGCGCCAAGGTAACCGAAGGGCTGCTCAGCTACGATTACGACCTGAACCCGCAGCCGCAGCTGGCGACCGCCTGGGAAATCAGCCCCGACGGTACGCGCTATACGTTTCATCTGCGCCAGGGGGTGAAATGGCACGACGGTCGGGATTTCACCTCGGCCGACGTCGCCTGGTCCATCGATCTGCTGAAGAAGGTGCACCCACGCGGCTCAAGCACCTTTGCCAATGTCACCGCCATCGAGACGCCGGATCCCCACACGGCGGTGATTGTGCTGTCGAAGCCCGCGCCCTATTTGATCAAGGCGTTTGCGGCGGCGGAGTCGCCCATTGTCCCGCGTCACCTGTACGAGGGCAAAGATCCGCTGACCAATCCGCACAACGGCGCGCCGATAGGCACCGGCCCCTATGTGTTCGACCAGTGGGTGCGCGGCAGCCACGTGCTGTATAAGCGTAACCCCCATTACTGGCAGCCTGGGCGGCCTTACCTCGATCAACTGGTGGTGAAGTTTATCCCGGACGCCGCCGCGCGTTCGCTGGCGTTTGAAACCAACGCCGCCGATCTGGGCTACCGTTCTCCGGTGGCGCTAAGCGATATCGCGCGGCTGAAGGCGTTGCCGCAGCTGGGGTTTGAAACCAAGGGCAATAGCTATTCCTATAATGTATCGTCGTTGCAGTTCAATCTGGACGATGAACATTTCCGCGATCTGCGCGTCAGGCAGGCGGTGGCGCACGCCGTCAATCGCGATATCGTTTTGCAGGTGGCCTACTTCGGTCTGGGCAAAGTCAGCTCCTCCCCGATTGCCCCCGGCATCACCGAGTATCACGACGCCGTTCCGTCCCCCTATGCCTTTGATATCGAAAAGGCTAACGCGCTGCTGGATGAGGCGGGCTACCGGCGCGGCGCCGACGGGGTTCGTTTCAAAGTGGCCCTCGACTATAACCCGATAGCGGAAGATCTGCGCAAAACGGCGGAATACCTGCGTTCGTCGCTGGCCAAAATCGGTATCGGCGTCACGCTGCGCTCCCAGGACCTGTCCACCTTTGTGCGCCGGGTTTATACCGACCGCGATTTCGCCTTTACCGTTAACGGACACAGCAATCTGTTCGATCCGACCGTCGGCGTGCAGCGTATTTACTGGTCGAAGAACTTCCGCAAAGGGGTGCCGTTCTCTAATGCCTCGCACTATCACAATCCCGAGGTGGATCGGTTACTGGAAACGGCGCAGACGGAGAACGATCCGGCGCGGCGCGTGCAGCAATTCCAACGCTTCCAGCAGATTGTCGGGCAGGAACTGCCGGACGTCAGCCTGGTATCGCCCGAATTTATCACCATTTATAACCGCCGGGTGCACGACCACTCGGTCACCGCCGACGGCGTGGAGGGCAATCTGGCGGAGGTGTGGCTGGCCAAACCCTAGCGGCCGGCAGGCTTTATCGCTTTACCTTTCAGCTAATTATAACGACAGGAGTAAGACCATGGCATCTGCAGAAACCAAAGTCATACAGCGCCAGCAGGCGGTCACCGCCGCGCTGACCGATATCCGCGCCATTCTGGCGCAGGGGGAACTGTCGCGGGTTATTGTCGATCGGGTGGCTCATCGTCTGGCGCAGCTCGCCGCACGGCATGAGCTATTCGGTCCGGAGGATTTTCCCCCGCCGTCGGAAACGGTGGAAACGTCAACCCGCTACCGGCTGAACAGCGAGGATGGCGATGACGATCTGGCGCTCTACCTCAATTCGCTGTTGCCCGGCAAGAGCACTCTGCCCCACAACCACACCACCTGGGCGGCGATCGCCGCCGTCGAGGGCGATGAGCTGAATCGGATTTACCAGCGTCTGGATGACGGCGGCCAGCCCGATCGGGCCGATCTGCAACTGGTGCGCGAAGTGGTGGTGCGGCCCGGCGAGCCGCTCGCTTTCCTGCCGGACGATATCCACAGCATTCATGTCGCCGGCGACCGGCCGATCCGCCATTTACACCTGTACGGCCAGCCGCTGGAAACGCTGGTGCGGCGGGTGGCCATCGATCCGCAAACCGGCAAGGTGACCAACTACAACGCCACGCAGATGAAACCCTCTGAAAATCGGGCATAAGGCGCAGATGAAACCAAAGACACAATGGCGGGCGGATACGCAGCTGGTTCATGGCGGCGCGCCCGCTCTCGCCTCTCCCGGCGCCGGGCCGGTCAATGTCCCGGTGGTGCGTACCAGCACCGTGCGGTTCGATAGCGTCGGGACGATGGCGCAATATAATCAGCGCCGCCGTGACGGAGAGCGTATCGCCGGCTATGGCCGTCACGGGCTGGATACCCATCAGGCGCTGGAAGAGGCGGTCACGCAGCTGGAGGGGGGCTATCGTTCCTGGCTGACGCCGTCCGGCCTGTCGGCGATCTCCCTGGTTTTTATCGCCCTGTGCCAACCGGGCGATCACGTGCTGGTCGCCGATAGCGTCTATTCGCCGGTACGACAGCTCGATCGTACGTTGCTGGCCCGCTACGGCGTGACGCTGGACTATTTTTCGCCGCAGCGCGACGACCTGTCCGCGCTGATCCGCCCCAATACGCGCCTGCTCTATCTGGAATCGCCGGGTTCGCTGCTGTTCGAGGTGACGGATTTTCCGGCTATCGCGGCGCTGGCGCGTGAGCGCGGCGTGCTGGTGGTCGCCGATAATACCTGGAGCGGCGGCTATTTCTTCCAGCCGCTGCGCCACGGCGCCCATATTACGCTACAGGCCGCCACCAAATATCTCGCGGGCCATTCGGACGTGATGCAGGGCGTGGTTACGGTCGACGGACCGGAGCTGGCGGCGCGCATCGGCGCCAGTTGGGATGCGCTGGGGCTGACGGTGGGCGCGGATGATGCGTATTTGACGCTGCGCGGCATACGGACGCTGGGGGTGCGTTTGCGCCAGCATCAGAGCAACGCGCTGCGCATCGCCGCGCATCTGCAACGGCACCCGGAGGTCAGCCGGGTGTTTTATCCGGCGCTGCCCGACGACCCCGGCCATCCGCTCTGGCGGCGGGATTTCAGCGGCGCCAACGGGCTGCTGTCGTTCGCCTTTCGCCGCGCCGACGCGCAATTCGCCGCCGACTTTGTGGATGCGCTGACGCTGTTCGCCATCGGCGCCTCCTGGGGCGGCTATGAAAGTCTGGCGCTGATTGCCGAGCCCTCCCGCCTGGCCGAACACGTCGCCTGGCGCGACGCCGGTGCGACGGAACAGCCGGTGGTGAGGCTGCATGTGGGGCTGGAGGACTGGCGGGATCTGGCGCAGGATATTGATGCGGCGTTTCGTCTGGCTGACGGCGAAACGCCGTAATAGGCCGATCACGGCAGGTTAAAGCGCAGTTCGCCGCCCGGTCGCTCCAGCTGCCGCACCAGGCCGATTTCCCAGTCCAGATAGTCCCGGAACAGCCGATCGCGCCGGGCCGGGTCGCTGACGCTATAGCCGTTGTGCTGCCGGTCTTCCTCGGCGGTCAGAATGTGTTCATCGCCGCTTTCCACCGGCAAACCGGCGGCGAACCACGCCTGATTGCCGCCCGCCAGCGCCGCGGCGCTGATGGCGTAGCGCTGTAGCTCGCCGGCGATCAGGCCGGCCAGCACGCCGTCATTAGAGGTCAGCACCCACTGGCGCCCATCGTCCGCCGCGGCCAGCTTCGGCAGCCATTCCGTCAGGCGATGCGGAGCGATAAAGCGCGCGCCGGCGATATGCCGGCGAATAAAGCGCAGGCTATCATCCACGTCAATAACCTGCGCCGCCTGCCGCTCCAGCAGTTGGCTGAGCTGCCGGGGCGAAATTTCCGTTGCCGGCGTCAGCGCGCCATCGCGCAGGACGTGCGGCGTTGACGGCCCCTGTTCCCGCTCGTCATCCGCACCAGGCTCATAGAGAAAGATCTCAAACCCGCCCAGCCGCCGCAGCCACGCGGCGGTATGGCGGGCGCGAACGCCGTCCCAGTCCGCCAGCACAATGCGCGCGCCGCGCGCCGCGGCGAAACGGTCGGTCGCCTGAACCAGCTGACCGCCCGGCGCCCAGCGGAAACCGGGCAGATGGCCGGCCTGATATTCGTCGTGCGTGCGGGTATCGAACTGATACAGCGTACGTTCGGCATCGGCGCGCAGAGCGGCCAGCGCCGGCGCGTCGAGAGTCGCGATCCCGGCCCGTTGCGCCAGTCGGCGCGCCTGTTCGCGGGCGGCGCTCAGGTTTTCGGCGCCCGGTTGCGGCAGCGCGGTCCGCCGCCCCTGCTCCAGCGGCAGGTCCGCCAGCAGCCAGGCCATGGTGCCGTTGGTCAAGGCGACGACCGGATTGGGCAGGCCGCCGTCGATCAGCGTCTGCGCGCCGACAATGCTGCGCGTGCGTCCGGCGCAGTTCACCACCACCAGCGTCCGCGCATCGGGCGCCAGCTCCCGGATACGGTAAGGCAGTTCGCCATTGGGAATATTGTGGGCGCCCGGCAGGCTGAAATTGGCGAACTCTTCCGGCGTACGCCCATCGACGATCACCAGCTTTTCGCCGCCCGCCTGGCGCCGGCGCAGCTCCTCCACCGAAATGTTCGGCGTATGGGCCTCTACCTCAATGACTTCGCCCAGCGCTTTGCTGGGAACGTTCTCATCAATAAAGATCTCCAGCCCGGCGGCCTGCCAGGCCAGGGTTCCGCCGCTCAGCAGCGCCAGATTGCCATAGCCGAGACGCTCGAGGCGCCGGGCGGCCTCTTCCAGCAGGGAACCGTCTTCGTCAATCAGCACGATGCGCGTTGCGCGACGCGGCACCAAATCGCCAATCAGCAGCCCCAGTCGCCACAGCGGCGCATTAGCGGCCAGCAGCAGATGGCCGCGGGTATATAACCCATGCTCCCGGACGTCGATCAGGGCAATTTCCGTGGCGGCATCGAGCGCGTCGCGCAGTTGCCGGGGAGTGAGCGACTGCGGCAGAGGCCGGTCAGAGGAGGATATAGACATCGGGTTTCCTTAATTACGTGAATTGAACATCGGAGCGGTAATCTTTCGAGCGGCGCGGCGATAAATTAATGTTATTTTAATGTCATTAATTATTAGCTAAATAGTAAACAGAACCGCTATTCTCCGCATAAATAAAAAGAGCGGTCAAACGACAATATCAGATAATTAAAGCGTAATTTTTCAATAGCATTATTTTATATATTTAATTCCGTATTCCGACATACCCTAAATAATTCGAGTTGCAGGAAGGCGGCGACGCAGCGAATCCCCGGGAGCTTACACCAGTAAGTGACCGGGGTGAGTGAGGAAAGCCAACGCACCTGCAGCTTGAAGTATGACGGGTATATATATTTAATTCCGCATTACGATATAACATCCGCTGATTTTCCGCGCCCCGCCACGGGATTGAATACCGGGCGTTATTGCTTGATTGTCATATTTATACTATCGATAGACGGAATCATCAGTTTCCAACTCCGGCGTTCACCCTTTATTTTGTAAGGAAGATCACGCTATAGGTTATGGGGTTGTGTGGTGGCCAATAAATTCAGCTGTACGGAATGTAATTTCCTCAATTGTCAGAGCCAGGATAGTGAATTCCCCAGGAAGTGTCTGACCACGGCGCCGGAGAGTGACGACCTGCTGCAGGTTAGCCTGGCCAGGTACGCGGACGATGAGCAGGTGGCGAAGATTATGCACGCCTCCGCGCAGGTGGAAGGGCAGTATTACGGCCAGTTGACGCGGGTGGAGGAGATTATCGTTTTCGCCAAAAAGATTGGGGCGCGTAAAATCGGCATCGCCTCCTGCGCCGGCCTGATCCGCGAGAACCGCATCTTCGCCGACATCCTGCGCGCCAACGGCCTGCAGGCGTTTGGCGTGCTGTGCAAAGTCGGCGCGCAGGATAAGTGCAATGTCGGTATCGACGACCAGGATAAGATTCAGCCCGGTCAGTATGAAGCCATGTGTAATCCGCTTATGCAGGCGGAATTATGCAATAGGGAAAAAACGGATTTAAACGTCATTAGCGGGCTGTGCGTCGGTCATGACTCGTTATTTATTAAACACTCCGTGGCGCCGGTCACCTACCTGATCGTCAAAGATCGGGTGCTGGCGCATAATCCTATCGGCGCGTTGAACACCAGCCACTCTTATTATAAGCGCCTGACCACGGGGGTCAGACTGAATGAAGAAGATCGGGCGCTGGCGTTAAAACAGAGACGCTAATCACCATAGAGATAAATACCTTTTTATTTTTTCGTCGGTTGTTTTCCTGCCCTCTGAAAGCTATTTGGATAAATATATCGGCGATGATTTCAAAACGTACGAGGAAAAGTGAATTATCTTTTCTTTGTTTTAAATGGATGATGAGAATATTCGATGAAGATAAATAAATATCAGCGCCGGACCGCGTGGCGCAAATGGTTTATGCCTCTCGTAATGGCGGCGCTATTACCGAACATGGCGCAGGCCGACGCCACGCTGGACAAAATAAAATCCCGCGGCAAGGTTACCATTGGCGTTCTGGTCAACGGCGGGGATTTCGGTTCGATTAACCCCGCAACCCAGCAATTAATCGGCTGGAACCCGGAACTGGCGCGCAAGCTGGCCGAGGGGCTGGGGGTCGAAACGGAACTGGTGCAGGTGCAGACCGCCACCCGCGCTCAGTTTCTGCTCTCCGGCAAGGTGGACCTGCTGATCGCCTCCATGGATCTGACCAAGGAACGCGCCGAGGTTCTGGGCTACGCGCCGACCCCCTACTACCGTGTGGGCGGCGCGGCCCTGACGCTGCGCAACAGCGGCATCTCCCGCTGGGAGGATCTGCGCGGCAAACCCGTCTGCCTTTCCCAGGGCAGCAATTTCGCTCGCCCGCTGACCGCGGACTACGGCGCACAGGTCAAAGGCTTCAAGAGTTCGTCCGATTCACTGCTGGCCCTGAAGGGAAACCAGTGCGTGGCGGCGGTGCATGACTCCACCCTGATACATCCGCTGGTGCGCAAGGGCGGCGAGTGGTCGAACTACCACGTCGCCATCCCCGGCGAGATCCTGTCATCGGACTCGGTGGTATGGACGCGCAAGGGCGAGACCGACACCATCGCCGCCGTCGACCAAGTCGTACAGTCATGGCACCACAGCGGCTGGCTCATCGGGACGGAAAAACGGCTGGGCATCACTCCGCCCAATCCCATATTGCAGGAACTGCACGCCAAATTCGGCGACAAGGGCTGACGGCCGCAGATATGGCACAGGCGTCGCCGCTGGAGCCGGCTTCCTGAGCGGCGAGAAAGAGGGAATAACATCATGATAGCGGCGGCCGGAGGGCGATGATGACGGACTCTTTCCTGACCGGGCTGGTGGAGTTTTTCAAACCGCTGGGTCTGAACTATTCATTCGTGCTGGACCCGGTCGACCGGGCGGCGTTTCTCAGCGGCATGGGCGTTTCCCTTGAGCTCTGTTTGCTGACGATCCCGTGCAGCCTGCTGGCGGGGGTGATTATTACCGCGCTGCTCACCAGTCCGCGGCGCTGGGTGGCCGCGCCGGTCGGCGCCTTTGTTGAACTGATCCGCAATACGCCGACGCTGGTGCAGCTCTATTTTGCTTTCCTGGTGCTCAATATGTTGATCAGCCAGCATCTGGGGCAGGGCGGCAGCCCGATTTCACCGCTGGCCTGGGTGGTGCTGGTGGTCTCGCTGCACAAGGCGGTGTTCCATGCCGAAGCGCTGCGCGCCGGCGTTGAAGCCGTGCCGTCGATTACGCTGGAGGCCTCCCGTTCGATGGCGTTCAGCCGGCGGCAGATTTTCTGGTACGTGCAGCTGCCGCTGGCGGTGCGTTTCGCTCTCCCGTCGCTGATCAATAATCTGGTGGACCTGGTCAAGATGACGGCGATAGCGTCGGCCATCGCCGTGGGTGATGTGACCTATCAGTCCATCATGATCTGGTCGCAGCGCGACAACGTACTGGAGTTAATCCTGCTTATTCTGATCTATTTCGCCGTACTGACCTGGCTGGTCAGCGTGGCCGGAAGATGGCTGGAGAATCACCTGAGGATGCCGGGCTATGGCCAATGATGTCGTGATAAAAACGGTCCCGCATAAAAACCGACCGGCCATTGGCGCGGTATTGTCCGATTTCTGGGTTATCACGCTGCTGGCGATCGTGGCGCTGAATCTGCTCTGGGCGGTCACCGACAGCGCGCCGCTTGCCGTAACGCAGCTGTGGATCTGGCTGCCGGCGCTGTTTCGGGGGCTGGGGGTCAATATCGGGATTAGCGCCTTGGCCATGCTGCTGGGCACGCTGTTGGGACTGGTGGTGGGCGGCCTGTCGCTGGCGCCCTCGCGTCTGCTGCGCGCGGCGACGCATCTCTGGGTCCAGGCCTTTCGTAACGCGCCGGTGCTGGTGCTGATTTACTTCACCACCTATGTGTTTCCCTTCGAAATCGTTTTCCTGCACTGGTATATCCCTTTCCCCGACTGGATTAAGGTGGTCATCGGACTCGGTCTGCCGGCCAGCGCCATCATCGCGGAGATTTTTCGCGGCGCGGTACAGTCCATTCCCAGCGCGCAGTGGGAAACCGCGCAGTCGATGGCTTTCCGCCGCAGCCAGATTTTTCGCTACATCATTCTGCCGCAGTGCGTGCGCCGTATGCTGCCGCCGTGGATGAATGTGTATGCCAGCATCACCATGAGCACCTCGCTGGCTTCGCTGGTGGGGGTGCATGACGTGGTGGATATGGCCACCATCGCCAGCAATACCGTGTCGCGCATCGACTTCACCATTCTGGTGTACTTCACGCTGCTGCTGCTGTTTTTCTTCTACTGCTACCCGATTTCCCGTATTACGCGCCGGCTGGAAAAACGGTTGAACAGACACTAAGCCAGACGGGACGCGGGAGAAAGAGCACATTCGCCCCCGCGGCCCGCCGTTAAAAATCGGGGTGCCGGGCCAGCAGCACAACGCCGGCGACCAGCACCAGACAGCCCACCAGACGCCAAATCCCCACCGGCTCGCGCAGGATAAACATGGCGAACAGCGCGCCGACCATCATCGACATCTCGCGCGCCGGGGCGACCACGCTAAGCGGCGCGCCCAGCCGCAGCGCCAGAAGCACCAGAATATAGGAAAGGGGCGAAAGGATGCCGACCGCGATGGCGAGAGCCCATTTGCCGCGCATAAGACCGATAACCTGGTGGCGATGAGCGGCTAGCCAGGGCAACAGCATCACCAGGCGAACGACCTGCGAACACCAGTCTAGAATGACCGGGTGGATCCCCAAGATTTTGACGCCGTACGCGTCAACGACGGTGTAGCCGGTAATCATCGACCCCGTCGCGGCGCCCCATCGCACGCCTTTCTGCGCGGCGGGCTGGCGAAAGCGGGCCAGATTTCCCTGACTGGAAATCAACAGGATGCCGATCACGATGGCGCCAAGACCGGCGACGCCCGAGACGGTCAGCTGTTCGCCAAATAGCAGGAATGCCCCGAGCGTAGACATCATCGGCGCGGTGCCGCGGGCGACGGGATAGATAACCGAGAGATCGGCGACCTGGTATCCGCGCTGCAAGAACAGGCTGTACGCCAAATGCAGCGCGCCGCTCAGGACAACGCAGGCGATGACGGAGAGATCCCATCGCAACGTACCGGTGGCAAACAGCCAGACCACCCAGGGCATATAAAAAAGGCAGGCGGCGCAGCTGTAGACAAAAACGAAAGCGGTGCCGGCCGAGGCGCCGCGCTTGGCGAGCAGGTTCCAGGTGGCATGGATAACCGCGGCCACAACGACCAGCATAAAGGTAAGAAAAGACATAAGCGCTCCGGTTCAAAAAGCCATGGGGAAGACTCGACGTCTCCTCCTCTGGGCTTTTCTCCCTCGGGTGCAGCCGCGGCAAAAACCGCGGTCTCTACAACGCTCGGACCAGACAACGGCGTTGGCATGCCGTTCGGAACCCTAGTTGCCACTCAGTCGATGCGACAAATTTAGCCGAAGCCGCGGCGCCACGCAAACGGATCGCGTCGCAGAAAGGCGAGTTATATTTTTGGCGATCGTTGAGGGCGAGGGCGCGATTCTCCGGCGGCGGGATTTAGCCCGCCGCCGGAAAGGCACATTGATTAGGGGCCGCCGTCAGCGATCAGATAGCCCCTTTCACCACGGTCGCCAGCGGCGTGGTGGGACGACCGATCAGGCGGCTCAGTTGATGGCTGTCATCAAATAAACCGCCTTTCGAGGCGCCCACGTCCGAATCGGCAATGATATCCGCGAACGCCGCGGGTATCCCCGCCGCCGCTAACGCCGCGCTATATTCCGCTTGCGGCAGGTTCCGGTAACCAATGCTCTTACCCGACTGAAGGCTGACTTCGGCCGCCAGATCGGCCAGAGTATAGGACTCATCCCCCGCCAGTTCGTAAACCTTGCCGGCCTGATTATCCTGAGTCAGCACCGCCACGGCGGCGGCGGCATAGTCAGCGCGGGTGGCCGAGGAGATTTTTCCCTCGCCGGCGCTGCCGATAAACGCGCCGTGCTGCAACGCCGCCGGTATGCTAGCCGCATAGTTTTCGGTATACCAGCCGTTGCGCAGCACCACATAAGGTAAACCCGACGCTTTTAACGCCGCTTCCGTTTCCTTGTGTTCGGCAGCCAATGCGAGCGGCGAGGTATCCGCGTGCAGAATGCTGGTATACGCCAGCAGTTTAACCTGCGCCTGTTGCGCCGCCTCGATAACGTTGCGATGCTGTACCGCCCGCTGACCCACCTCGCTGGATGATATCAGCAAGACCTTATCCACCCCTTGCAGCGCGGAAAGCAGCGTCTCCGGCCGCGTATAATCCGCCGCCTTCACCTGTACGCCGCGTGCGGTTAAATCTGCGACTTTGGCGACGTCCCTTACCAGCGCCAGAATTTCCTGCGCCGCAACCTTATCCAACAGTTGTTCAATAACCAAACGGCCCAATTGGCCGGATGCGCCTGTTACAGCAATCATAATAAGCTCCTTTCTTTGATTGACACCGACTGGCATAATAGCGATAAAGCAAACTTTTAGTAAGTACGCACATAAAGGTAAGTATAGTGTCGGAAAAAATACCAACAGCCGCCTCTTCAGCGGCTACGCCGTTGCAGGGAAATCTTTTCGCCGAAAAATGCCCGTCCCGCCAGATCCTTAACCATATTACCAGCCGCTGGGGCGTACTGATTTTAGTCGCATTGCTGGATGGAACGCTCCGTTTCAGCCAGTTGCGGCGCAGAATTGACGGCGTCAGCGAGCGTATGCTGGCGCAAACGCTGCAATGGCTGGAAAAAGATGGTTTTATCCTGCGCATCGCCTATCCCGTCGTACCGCCGCACGTTGAATACAGCCTGACCCCGCTGGGCAGAGAGGCCAGCGAGCGCGTCAAAATCCTGGCCGACTGGATAGAAGAAAATATATCGACGATATTGGCGGCTCAGGCGACGCATCAGGACAAGTAATCGCCGGGCGCAGCCCCCTGTGTCGTTACCCGATTGATAAGCCTTATCAATGACCTGCGCTTTGCCGTCCTACTCCACGCCACATAGCGCGCCGTCATGGTCTATGCTTAATGGTGTTCTCGTAAACCACAGGAAAAATTATGTCTATCGAAAAAGTTCTCTATGTTGCGCATGCTAAAGCTACCGGTGGGCGTGACGGCCGCGCGGTTTCCTCAGACAAACATCTCGACGTCAAGCTGGATGTGCCCAAAGAGCTGGGCGGCAACGGCGGTGAGGGGACAAACCCCGAACAGCTGTTTGCCGCGGGCTACTCCGCCTGTTTTCTTGGCGCGCTGAAGAGCGTGGCCTCAAGTGAGAAAGTCTCACTCCCTTCCGACACGTCAATCGAAGGCAGCGTCGGTATCGGCAAGATCGCCACCGGCTTCGGTATTGAAGTCGAGCTGAAAATCACCGTTCCGGGCTTTGATAAAGCCAAGGCCGAAGAACTGGTGAAGAAAGCGCACGTGGTTTGCCCCTACTCGAATGCCACCCGCAACAATATTGATGTCACGCTGACGGTAATCTGATCCCTTGCGCCTGCTGCACGGCGCAATATCGTGCTCAATCAAACCGATAAATCGGATAAAAACAAGATGATACCTGGTGCAGCTGTTACCTGAATGTAAAAACACAACCAACTGAATCGATTCAATATTTTTCGCCGATTTATTTTGCATTAACCGACTCGTTACATGTCCTGCATCAAAGTAACAGCCCGCCGGAATCATTAGGATGAGAAGCAATAAATGGGGGGACATCCCCCAAATTAATTGGAGTAAGAGTAAAATGGGGATAGTTGTATTTTCTCCTGACGAGATCCATACCAACCCCTTCCAAACCATTTTCTGGGTGACCAGATAAAAAATCGAACGCCAAAAATCAGAGGCTATCGATGCGGATCTAAGCAACCGCTTATATCTGTTGGATAACTACGTCGCAACGACAAGCCTGTCCGGCTGCGTTGGGCTGAGCCGCCTCTGTGTTCTTTACAGGTAAATGGAGTCGGAAGAGGAAGTTATGAATAGATTCGTTATTGCAAATTCTCAGGATTGCATTGGTTGCCGCGCTTGCGAAATCGCCTGCGTTATTTCACACAACAACGATCAATATCCAACCAGCGCCGGGATGTTCCAGCCCAGAATAAAAGCATTCAACACGCCAGGCCTGCGTTCCGCAGTCACCTGCCACCACTGTGAAGATGCGCCCTGCGCCAGCGCCTGCCCCACCCAGGCGCTGGTGCAGCAAGACGACAGCATTCAAATCATCAAAGAAAAATGCATCGGTTGTAAAAACTGCGTACTGGCCTGCCCGTTTGGCGCCATGTCCGTGGTGACGGACGCGGCCAATGACGCCGCGATGGCGCATAAATGCGATCTGTGCGCGGGCAGGCCGCAAGGACAAGCCTGCGTTGAAGCCTGCCCGACCCAGGCGCTGCGCTTAATCAGCGAGCAAACGCTGGAAAGCCGCCGCCGGGAAAAACAGCAAAGCATGGCGTCGCGCTCCGCCTCTCCCTGGCAACACCCCGCCCCGGCGCTTAAAGCCGCCGAAAGCAATCCGCTGCATAAACGAAAAAACTGGCCGCGTCTCGACGCCGAGAAAAAGCCGCTGCCGCGGCGGAAAACCACATTTGACGAGATTTACCACGGCTTTACGCCCCAACAGACGCAGGATCAGGCCGACCGCTGCCTCTCCTGCGGCAAACATTCCGTCTGCGAGTGGACCTGTCCGCTGCATAACAATATCCCCGAGTTGCTGAGCCTGGCCAAACAGGGACGGATTCTGGACGCGGTTGAATTGTCGCACCGGACCAGCAGCCTGCCGGAAATCTGCGGCCGGGTATGCCCGCAGGATCGCTTATGCGAGGGCGCCTGTACGCTGGGCAAGGAGTATGGCGCGGTCACCGTCGGCAACATTGAGCGCTACATTACCGACACCGCGCTGGAAATGGGATGGACCCCCGATATGAGCCGCGTCAGGCCTAGCGGCAAACGGGCCGCCATTATCGGCGCCGGCCCGGCCGGACTGGCCTGTGCCGACGTGCTGACGCGCAACGGCGTTCAGGCCGTGGTGTTCGATCGCCACCCTGAAATTGGCGGACTGCTGACGTTCGGCATCCCGCCTTTCAAGCTGGATAAACAGGTTTTAGCCCGCCGCCGGGAGATCTTCAGCGAGATGGGCATTGAATTTCGCTTGAATGCCGAAGTGGGCAAGGATATCTCCCTGACTCACATCCTGCAGGAGTTCGACAGCGTCTTTGTCGGAGTGGGAACCTATCGTTCGATGAAAGCCGGCCTGGAAAACGAAGACGCGCCGGGGGTATTCGCTGCGCTGCCTTTTCTCATTGCCAATACCAAACGCGTGATGGGGTTACCCGAGCTGAAAGACGAGCCCTATATTTCAATGGCGGGCAAAAAAGTCGTGGTACTGGGAGGCGGAGACACGGCGATGGACTGTCTGCGCACCTCGATCCGTCAGGGGGCGGTATCGGTTACCTGCGCCTATCGCCGCGATGAGGCCAATATGCCGGGGTCGAAAAAAGAGGTAAAAAACTCCCGCGAGGAAGGCGTTGATTTTATGTTCAACGTACAGCCGCAGGAAATTTGCCTGAATGAGCAGGGGGAGGTGTGCGGCATCAAGCTGGTGCGTACGGAGCTGGGCGCCCCCGATGCCAGCGGACGCCGTCGCCCCCGCCCCATCCCCGGCTCTGAATTTGTGCAGCCCGCGGATGCCGTCATTGTCGCGTTCGGCTTTCAGGCCCACAGTATGCCCTGGCTTGAAGAGGCGAACGTCAGTCTGGACAGATGGGGGCATATTACCGCGCCGGCCGGCGGCCGCTTCCCCTGCCAGACCAATCATCCGCAGATCTTCGCCGGCGGCGACGCCGTACGCGGCGCCGATCTGGTGGTGACGGCGATTGCCGACGGCCGCAAAGCCGCCATGGGGATGCTGGAAATGATGAGATTAACATCCGCTACGTCTGCGGCCCCGGCAATATCGTCGACGGCCGATGTCAACGCATCCCCGGAGGAAACGCCATGATGAATCAATTCGTTATCGCCGATGCGGAGAAGTGCATCGGCTGCCGGACCTGCGAAATAGCATGCGCGGTGGCCCATGCCGGCGGCGACAGCGCCAAACTGCGATCCACGCACTTTTTTCCGCGCTTAAAAGTGATAAAAAACGCCAGCGTCAGCGTACCCGTGCTCTGTCATCAGTGTGAGAACGCGCCCTGCGCCGCCGTCTGCCCGCAAGACGCGCTGGTGCGCGATCGCGACGGCATTCAGGTTATCCAGTCACGCTGCATCGGCTGCAAAAGCTGTGTGATTGCCTGCCCTTTTGGCGCGATTAACGTGGTCATCAGGGAAAGCGGCCTGGAGGGCGAACCGCACGCGACGCCGAGAAGTGAAGCGCACAAATGCGATTTGTGCGCCGGCGTCGCCGCCGGCCCTTCCTGCGTACGCGTGTGTCCTACCTCGGCTCTGCGACTGGTGACGCCGGACGAATTGCAGCGGCGGGTCCATGAAAAGCAGCTGCGCTCGGCGCGGGGCAATGGGGACATTCGCTTACTTTAAGCGCCGGCGATATCGTCCATATGCCATTTTTCGATAAAATGGCATTTACGGAAGAAAGTTGTGATTAATGGATAATAATCGCCGATTTATCCATTTATTTTTCTTTAGTTCATATTTTGGTCTGATAATATGTATCTATAATACCTGTAAACGTGGTTTAGATTCTTCATCGTCCTCACGGAGTGAACCCATGACCTGCCATTTCGTCAGGTGGACCAGCACGGAAACGCTTCCCGATCTACAAAGACTGCCGGACGAACTCATTGCATCAACGCAGGGTTTTTCCGCCAAACGCCGCGAGCGCTATCTGAAAAGCCGGGCGCTGCTGGCTGAGATGATGTGCTATTTTCTCGGCTATCCGCAGCTGCCCGCGCTGCTTGCCTCTGCGGATGGACGTCCCTATTTCGCCGATCCCAACCTGCCTAATTTCAGCCTGGGCTACGCCGGAAATACCATCGCCATTCTGATGAGCGAAGAGGGCGACGTCGGTATGGATATCGAGATTGTCAATATCAACACCTCGCCCCATACGCCAACGCCGACCGCGGCGGAAAAAGCCTGGATCGAGGCGCAACTCGACCCCCTGGAGGCCGCCACTCAGCTGGGCACGATTCGCCAGTCGCTGATGAAAATTCCACGCTCGAACGGGTGCCGGGCGGAAAGTCTCAAGCTCCACCCGGCGTCGGGACGCCTGCGCTCCGACTGCTTTCCTGCCGTTGAAGTCATGAGCGATATCGATGATTATCTCGCCTGGGCGTGCGCGCACGTCCCGGCGCTTAACCGGCTGGTGATGTGGACATACGCTACCGAGTCGGGCATGAAGAAAACCGGGGAAATCGGGCGGCAGCAGCGGCCGCCGCCGCGTTATATGAAACTGACCAGCCATAGCGCAGAAAAAGCGGCATCCGCGATATCGCAGTAGCAGGGGGGATGGCCGCCCCCGGTTGATTCGGGGATTAGTGCGCGTCGATAAAAACGATTTTCAACAGGAACAGCAGCGCCACCACAATCACGCAGGGGCTGATTTCGCGCCAGCGTCCCGTCGCCAGCTTCATCACGCAGTAAGAAATAAAGCCCAGCGCAATCCCTTCGGTGATAGAGAAGCTGAACGGCATCATCACCGCGGTAATAAAGGCCGGGACGGCTTCGGTCAAATCATCCCATTTAACCCGCGCCAGGCTTGAGGTCATCAGCACGCCTACGTAGATCAACGCGCCTGCGGCGGCGTAAGCGGGCACCATCCCCGCCAGCGGCGACAGGAAAATAACCAGCAGGAATAACAGGCCGACAATCACCGCGGTCAGGCCGGTGCGCCCGCCGACGGAGACGCCGGAAGAGCTTTCGATATAGGCGGTAACCGACGAGGTGCCGAGAAAAGCCCCGGCGACGGAGCTGACGCTATCCACATACAGCGCCTGCTTCATACGGGGGAATTTGCCGCGGGAATCGACCAGACCGGCCTTATCCGTTACCCCAATCAGGGTGCCGGAAGAGTCGAACAGGTTGACCAGCATAAAGGAAAAAATCACCCCGGAAAGCCCCAGATTCAACGCTCCCGCCAAATCAACCTGCCCGACCACGGTGGTGATGCTCGGCGGCATCGAGAAAACGCCGCTAAACTTGACGTCGCCGAGCAGCAAACCGATCGAGGTGGTCACCACAATTGAAATCAGCACCGCGGCGTGGATATGGCGTGAGGCGAGAGCCGCGATAATGAAAAAGCCCAGCGCGCCCAGCAAAACGCCGTGCGAGGTCAAATCCCCCACGGCGACCAGCGTCTCTGGATTGGAAACGATAATGCCGGCGTTCTTCAGCCCCATCATGGCGATAAACAGCCCGATGCCGCTGGCGATGCCCAGCCGCAGGCTGAGCGGAATATTGGCGATCATCCAGTAACGGATCTGGAAAATGGTCAGCAACAGGAAACCGATTGCGCCCCAGAAAATCGCGCCCATGGCGACCTGCCATGAAAGCCCCATGGCCCCGACGACGACAAAAGCAAAAAAAGCGTTCAGCCCCATGGCCGGCGCCAGCGCCACGGGCAGGTTCGCCAACAGCCCCATCAGGATGCTGCCGAACGCGGCGATCAAACAGGTGGTGACAAAAACGGCGCTGGTATCCATGCCCGCCACGCCCAAAATCTGCGGGTTGACGAACACGATGTATACCATGGTCAAAAAGGTGGTGAAGCCCGCTATCGTTTCCGTCCGCGCGGTGGTGCCGTGCTGTGTCAGTTTAAACACACGCTCCAGCAGACCTTGCTCGGCGGCATGGCCCGATTGTGATTTATTCATTGTCAGCGTTCCAAAGAGGGGATAATGGTTTTCGGGTATCCTATAACAAAATTGCGCGCATTGACGCTGATTCCCCGTTTTTTTTCATTCCATAAGATGGCGGATATTATCGCCCGATAGCATCAGGCCGGCCGGCTGCGCCACCATAGCCACGAGCGTTTTAGCGGTTTTTCCTGGCGGCTGAAACGCTTGTTAAGCCCGTTCGCCAGCAGCTCCAGCGACAGGCAAAAAACAAAATAGACCAGCGCGACGAACAGGAAAACCTCCATGGGATAAACCATGCTGCGATTGTTCACCTGGGTGGCTAAAAAAGTCAGTTCGCCCACCCCCACGATGTACGCCAGCGAAGTATCCTTAATCAGCGAAACCCACTGGTTGATAAAAGACGGCACCATCATCCTCAGCGCCTGCGGCAAAACAATATGCCACAGCACCCGCCAGCGATTGAAGCCCAGAGATAACCCGGCCTGCCACTGACCGCGGCCAATCGCCACGATCCCCGCCTTCACCCCATGCGCCAGATAAGCCGACGCAATCAGCGCCAGGGCGCAGACCACGGTGGTAATTTCCGGGATCTCGACGCCGAACAGAATGGGGAGCAGGAAGTAGGTCCAGAAAATCAGCATGATGACCGGGATGGCGCGGAAAAAACCGAGAACCATCGCCAGCAGCGCCGCGCACCAGCCGCGGGACATCGCCAGCGCCACCCCGAGGAGGGTTCCCAGCACGGCGGAGGCCAACCCCGCCAGCAGGCTAATCACCAGCGTCAGCGCCGCGCCGCCCAGCGGGCCGTCCGGAAACTGGCCCCACATAAGGTAACTGAAGTTGTCGTAAATAATGGTGAAATCCATTTTCAGCGCTCCCCGGCCTGGCTACGTTGCTGACGCCACATTCCCCAGCCTTCCATCAGCGCAATAACCGCGATATACAGAAACGTCGCCACCCCGAACGCCTGAAAGGTGCGCAGGGTTTCGGTTTCCACCTGACGGGATGCATAAGAGAGTTCGGCCACGCCGATGGCCATCGCCAATGATGAGTTCTTGATAACGTTCATATACTGGCCCAGCAGCGGCGGCAGGGCGATTTTCAAGGCCTGCGGCAATACGATATAGCGCATGGATTGCCATCCCGTTAATCCCAGCGCCAGCGCCGCGTACTTTTGTCCGCGCGCCACGCCGCCGATACCGGCGCGGATTTCTTCGGCGATAAACGCGCTGGAATAGAGCGTCAGGCCGAACAGTCCGGCGAGAAACTCGAACGAGGGCCACACCACGCCCATCCCCAGCAGCGTGATGACGTGCGGCATGTTAAGCCACTGCATCATCTCCGAGGGAAATAGCTGACCGGCGCCGAAGTACCAGAAAAAAAGCTGTATCAGCAACGGCGTATTACGGAATAGCGAGCTGTAAGCCATAACGGGCCAGCGCAGCAGGCGCAGTTGACTGTCTCGCGCCGCCGCCAGCAGGAAGCCCAGCGACGTCGCCAGGATGATCGTACAGAGGGAAATCCACAGCGTGACCAGAAAGCCCTGCCACAGCCAGCTGAGGTATTGGGGAGCCAGCAGCCAGGCTTCGACGTATTGCAGTATCGTGTCGGTCAGTTTCATAGGTCACTAATTTTCATAAACGCCGCGTGTCATAAACAACAATGCCCCCTGCAAAGCAGAGGGCCGGGAGAATACCTGCCAAAATCCTGTTATACCCGCACGGCGGGTCTAAGTGCAAATTATGGCGTTAATCAGGCTTTTGGCTGTTGATCCAGGGGGGCGAAAGTAAAGTCGCCGCGCGGCTGGGACGATTTTGTCTGCGGTCCGAACCAGCGGTCATAGATCGTTTTCGCCGTGCCCTGTTTTTCCAGGTTCAGCAGGGTTTCGTTGACTTTCTCCGTCAAACGTTCCTCGCCTTTGGGAATACCCACGCCCTGGTACTCTTTGGTGATGCTGAAAGGCGAAATTTCGAACTCGGCTTTCTGGGCATCCGGTACGTTGGCCAGCAGGCCGACAAGTTTGGCATCATCCTGGGTGATGGCCTGCACATTACCGTTACGCAGCGCGGCGAACGCCAGCGGCGTATCATCGTAAGAGATCACTTTGGCGGTGGGATAATGCTCGCGCAGGGTGATTTCCTGTACCGTACCTTTATCCGCGCCGATACGCAGCGCTTTAATGTCTTCCGGAGTTTTCAGCACGCCTTTGCGGGCGATGAATTTTTGTCCGGTGGCAAAATAAGGAATACTGAAGTTTACCTGCTTGGCGCGTTCATCGGTAATGGTGAAGTTCGCGGCAATCAGGTCCACTTTTTTGGAGCTTAACAGCGGAATACGGTTAGCGGGGTTAGTGGCGCGCAGTTCCACCTTCACCCCCAGCGCCTTACCAATTTCTTCTGCGATATCCACATCGTAACCCACCAGCTTTTTGCTTTGCGGATCAACGAAACCGAACGGCGGATTGCTGTCGAATACCGCTATTTTAACCACGCCCGCCTTTTGAATATCATCCAGCTTATCCGCCTGCGCCATTCCGGAAACGGACGCCAGACCCGCCAGCAACGCCAATGCCACGATACGATTCTTCATTCCCTGCCCCTAACCAGTTAACATATTGATTGTAGGCTATCAGCGGGGCTAAAAAGCGCGAAATAACATAAACAGCTATAATATAACCTTATGTTACATGTGGTTTATGACGACAGACCGCCAGCCGTTGCTTATCGAGATAGGTTTTTATAATTTTTCATCGGTAGTGGGCGATCTTTCCCTTATTTAATTGCCAAAAATACCTTAATGGCGCAATTATTATCCTTATGCGTTATCAGGCGCCCAGAGGAAACCCGCCATGAAAGCCAAATCCCCCATCGTTACTCCTCCCGCGGAGGAGAAGAAATCCTATGAGCTGGATCGCTTCGATACGGCCATCCTGCGGCTTTTGCAGGCGGACGCCTCGCTATCCAACGTGGCGCTGGCGGAAAAAGTCAATCTCAGCCCGCCGGCCTGTTTGCGCCGCGTTGAACGGCTGAAACAGATCGGTCTGATTAAACAGGTGGTGGCGTTGCTTGATCCACAGGCGCTTAACGCCGGTCTGGTGGTATTAATCGGGGTGGTGCTGGATCGCTCGACGCCAAGCTCGTTTAAGGATTTCGAAGCGTCGGTGCAGCGGATCAGCGGCTGTATGGAGTGCCATGTGGTCACCGGCGAGTTCGATTATATTTTGAAGATCCGTACTAAAGATAATCAGAGCTTTAACCGGCTGCACGCCGAACAGCTGCTTTTTCTGCCCGGCGTGCGCCAGATCCGCTCCTTTATCGGGCTGCGGGAAGTGCTTTCCACCACCCAGCTGACGTTCTGAAGTGGAAATACACGCAGGTTGACGACAAAATCCTAACGGATCAAACCGTCATGACCTATACCACCAGTGGTCACCCCCGCGGCAATCACCTCCGTCATCCCCGCGGAACTAGGCGGGGATCTGCTCTCGCTGGCGGTTCGGTGTTGCTGAGATCCCCGCTTTCGCGAGGATGACGACCATAAGATTACCTGGCTGTCCAGAACCCACCCGCGGGCACAATACTGTCCGTCAGCCGTTACGGAAAATATAGCTGTAGGCGCTCAGCGCCGGGGCGCCGCCCAGATGGGCGTAGAGCACTTTCGAGCCTTTGGGGAATTCACCGTTGCGGATCATACCGATCATCCCCTGCATGGATTTGCCTTCATACACCGGATCGGTCATCACCCCTTCCAGACGGGCGCACAAGCGAATGGCTTCCAGCGTGCCCTCGCTCGGCAGACCGTATTCCGGCCCGCCGTAGCGGGTATCCAGCACCACGTCTTCTTCGGTGATCTCCCGGCCCAGCTCCACCAGATTTGCCGTGTTCTGCGCAATACGCAGGATCTGCGCCTTGGTTTTTTCCGGTTTCGCCGACGCATCAATACCGATGACGTTGCGGGAGCGGCCGTCGGCGGCAAACCCGACCACCATGCCGGCCTGGGTGCTGCCGGTGACGGAACAGACCACGATGTAGTCAAACTTGAAGCCCAGCTCTTTTTCCTGCTGACGAACTTCCTCGGCGAAACCGACGAAGCCCAGACCGCCGTAAGGGTGTTCGGAACAGCCGGCCGGGATCGGGAACGGTTTGCCGCCATTCTGCGACGCCTCTTCCATGGCGTTTTTCCAGCTTTCCCGGATGCCGATATCAAAACCGGCGGCATCCAGGCGGACATCCGCGCCCATAATGCGCGACAGCTCGATATTACCCACCCGGTCATACACCGCGTCGGCGTAATTTACCCAGTTTTCCTGCACCAGAATACATTTCATTCCCAGATGAGCGGCAACGGCGGCGACCTGACGCGTCTGGTTCGATTGAATGCCGCCGATGGAAACCAGCGTATCGCATCCCTGTTCCAAAGCCTCGGGAATAAGGTATTCCAGTTTACGGGTTTTATTGCCGCCAAACGCCAGGCCGCTATTACAATCTTCGCGCTTGGCATATATTTCCACCTCTCCCCCTAAATATTCGCTGAGTCTTTTCATCGGCGTAATCGGGGAAGGGCCAAAAGTTAATGGATAACGTGGAAATTTCTCCAGATTCATAATAACGCTCCGCTAAATAATAAGGAATGGTAGCCGCAGGTTGTCAATATTCCATTGAGAAATACCGTCATCCCATAGCCATCATATTACCCATAAACGGATGAGTTTAAATTGCTAAATTTATTAAAATTTATCCTTTAAATTTCAAAAACCCGCCAAAACCAATCCTTTATCTTAAAAAAACTGCCTCATAACGAAATAAAATTAACCGCTACGGCAGCACCATCCCCTCCGGCGGCAGAGGCAGGGTAGTCTTATAGCGCACCTGCTTGAGCGCAAAGCTGGATCGGATATTGGCCACCCCGGGAATACGGGTCAGATGATTGAGGATAAAACTCTCTATCTCATTGATATTTTTAACCAAAACCCGCAGAAGATAGTCCGCGTCTCCGGTCATCAGATAGCACTCCATCACTTCCGGACGCTCGGCGATGGCCTGTTCGAAGCGTTGCAGCACCTCTTCCACCTGGCGGTCGAGGCTGACGTGGATAAACACGTTTACGTGCAGCCCAAGCCGCTGCGGCGAAAGCAGCGTGACCTGCTGGCGGATAAGCCCAAGCTCCTCCAGCGCTTTCACCCGGTTAAAACAGGGCGTGGTGGAAAGATTGACCGCTTTCGCCAATTCAGCATGGGTGACCTTGGCATTTTCCTGTAGCTTATTGAGGATGCTGATATCGGTTTTATCCAGTTTACGCATAAAAGAAAACCTTTCCTGTTAATTACCACTCGATGGGAAAAATCGCCCTGGCAACAAAAATATCACCGTTAATAAGGGAAAAAATTTCCGTCAGAAAAATAATAAACTGGTTTTATCCAGTCACTGTCCGTAAAGAAAATATAAAATGATTTTTCCCTCATTAAGAAATAAGAAAATAGTCTGGCTGAAAGATAAATCGGCCGGCGCATTATCGCTGCGCCAGGCTGGGGGAATTATGCTGCTTTTGCTGGCGATCCTGATTTGGGGCGCCAACTGGCCGGTAATGAAACTCGGACTGGAACATATTACGCCGCTGTGGTTTTCCGCGCTGCGTTTCACGCTGGGCGGACTCTGCCTGTTCCTTATCCAGATCGTCACCGGTACGCTGAAGCTGCCGCAACGCCGCGATATTCCCCTGCTATTCAGCGTCGGCCTGCTCCAGATGCTGACGTTCACCGCGCTGGGCGCCATCGCCATGGTGGCGATCCCCGCCGGTCGTTCCGCCATTCTGGCCTACACCACGCCATTATGGGTTCTGCCGGGCGCCATTCTGCTCTTCAGACAACGCGTAACCCGTCAGGAGCTGGTCGGCTCGCTGCTGGGGATCGCCGGGGTCGCCATGCTGTTTAACCCGCTGACGCTGGACTGGGCGGACAGCGACGCGCTGCGCGCCAATGCCATGCTGCTGATCGCCTCATTCTGCTGGGCCATCTGCATCCTGCATCTGCGCCACCACCGCGGCGCGTCCAGCGCCTATCATCTGGCGCCCTGGCAGATGCTGATCGCCGCCGTGCCGCTGATTATCATCGCCTGGTATAAAGAAGGGCCGTACACCGGGGATAACTCGCTGCGCCTGTGGGAAATATCGCTGTTTGTCGGCCCGCTCGCCACCGCCTTCTGTTTCTGCGCCGTCAATACCGCCAGCCAGTGGATCTCCAGCACCAGCATGGCGTCCTCCATGCTGGGCGTGCCGGTCGTCGGGCTGATTATCTCGATTCTGTTGCTGAATGAGGCGTTAACCCCGGGGCTGATTATTGGCGTTACGGCCATTATCGCCGGCATGCTGATCGTCACGCTGGCCAGGCCTTGCCCCGCGCAGCGCTGACCTCCCGGCGCTAGTCGCCCGGCGCGCAATGCGGGGCCGCATCACCCTAAAACCGCGTACTCCCGGCGAAACTGCGCATCCTGTATCGTCAGCTCATCACGTAAAAACTCGACGAAATCTTTCAGCGCCGCGGTGGTCGCCTTGCCGACCTCGGCCTGGATCTGCAGGGTGCGCTGGCCCAGCTGCTCCATATTGATCGACTTCACCTGCAAACCGTCGCGGCGGGCGCTGTACAACACGGAAAAATGGCTGCATATGGCGATGGCGTCCGGCGTATCGAGCAAAAAGGCGTACAGGGTGGAGAAATGATTGCTGGTGAATACCGGATCGATGAAAACGCCGTTCATCCGGCATGAAAGATCAAAAAGCTGGCGCACCGTGGCCGCCTGATCGGGCAGCACGATGGGGTAGGTATTCAGGTCGTCGAGCTGAAAATCCCTTGACGCCAGCGGGTGATCCGCTTTCATCACCGCCATAAAGGGCGCGGAAAAAGAGGCGATAACCTGAACGCCGTGTTCCGGCGCCAGGCTGAACTTCAGCGCCACATCGCATTCGCCGTTGCGAACCAGCTCGGGCACCTGTCTGGCGCTGCCCACCGTCAGCACAAAGTTGACCGCCGCATGCCGCTGCCTGAACTGCGCCATCAGGGTCGGCAGCAGATTAAAGCCGATGCCGTCGGTGCAGACCACGCGGATGGTGGTCTGGCGCGCCGATTGCAACCCTTCTATTTCGGCGATCGCCAGCTCCATATCCGCCACGCTGCGCCGCACGTGATTTTCCAGAATATGCCCGGCGTCATTCAGTATCATGCCCCGGGCATGGCGCTCGAACAAAGGGACGCCCAGCCGGGCCTCCAGCCGCTGGATCTGCCTGCTGATGGCTGAAACGGCAACAAATAGCTGCTGGCTGGCGGCGCTCAGCGAACCGCTATTGGCCACCGCCATAAAGTAACGAATTTCGTTGCTGTGCATCGGCCCTCCTGCGCTTTTACGCTTATACCGTTTCCGCCGACTGCGATTTCTGTAGCTGTGAACGCAGACGGACGATATCCGCTCCCTGTTCGGCCAGATCCCACAGCAGACCGGTCATGATTTTAAGGGCTTCCAGCGTCGTATCCGCCAGAATATGCTCATTGGGCGCGTGCTGCGAACAGGCCGGATAGGAGTGCGGCACCCACAGCGTCGGCAAGCCCAGCGTTTCCGAGAAGCAGGCGTTCGGCAACCCGCCGCCGAAGTTCGGCAGCACCGCGGTTTTGACGCCGGACGTGCGGGTTATCGACTCCTTCCCCCATTCCACCCACAAATCATTGGGATCGAGCCGGGTGGCGGCGTAATGGCTGACGGCGTTAACCATCTCCACGTCGGCGAATCCGTTGTCATCCAGATGACGGCGGATATGGCGGCCGAAGTTCGCCACGTCGCTGCCCACCACGTAGCGCATATGGCAATGCGCGTCGGCCCGCGGCGGAATGGCGTGGGCGGGCTTGTGCGGATTACCGGTGACGAACGCCAGCACGTCCAGAGTATTCCAGCCATAAAGTTTCTCCGCCGCCGTCAGCCCCGGCTCTCCCCATTCGGGATCGATAGCCGGGTCCGTCGCTCCGCCGCCCAGTTCGATATCCGCAAGAATATGACGCATGGTCGCGGATATCGCCGGCGGCCGCAGTCCCGGCACCAGAATACGACCGCGGGCGTCCACCATGCCGGCAAGGGCATGGGCCAGACGGATGCCGGGGTTGCTCAACAGCCCGCCCCAGTTGCCGGAATGGTGCGCCCCTTCGCGCGCCTCCACCCGCAGTTCAAAATTGAACACCCCGCGCGATCCCAGAAACAGGGTCGGACGGGCGGCGGATATCCGCGGCCCGTCGGAGGCGATAAACAGATCGGCGCTCAGCCAGTCGCGGTATTGCGCGCAAACCTCGTTCAGCCCCGGCGAGCCGTCCTCTTCCCCCATCTCCAGAATGATTTTCACGTTGTAGCCAAGGTGGCCGTCGCGCGCCTTCAGCACCTGCTCCAGCGCCGCCAGGTTGATGGTGTGCTGCCCTTTGTTGTCGGCGGTGCCGCGCCCATACCAGCGGTTGCCGTCCTCAACCAGCTCCCACGGCGATAGCCCCTCCCGCCACTGGTCGTCATAGCCGCGCACCACATCGCCGTGGCCGTAGGTTAACAGCGTCAGCGCGGCCTCAGGCTCCATGCGCCGCGCCAGCAAAAAGGGGCCTTTGCCGCCGACCGGGTTCTCCACGATCAGGTATTCGAACCCCAACGCCTGCAACGCGGGTATCATCTCATCCGTCAGGTAGGACAGCAGAACGGGCTCGCTGTCGGCATTCTGGCTTTCCGTGCGGTATGCCACCCGGCGCGCCAGGGTTTGGGTAAATTCGCCGGAAGTAAAATAATCCACGGTTGCCTGGATACTCTTTTCACGCGTCATCGTCACTCTGTCCTCTGTTATCCGATATTCAGTGCCGACAGTGGAACGGCTGCCTGTCGGCGCGTTATGCGTTCGTTGCGGTTACTGCGCTTCGATATCCGGAATGCCCAGCCCCGGCTCCGGCGTCAGCACCGACGCCAACAGCGATTTGGTATAAGGATGCCGCGGCGCGTGGAAAATCTGCTCGCGCGTGCCCTGTTCGACAATCGACCCTCTCTGCATTACCGCCACATGATCCACCAGATGCTCCACCACCGACAGGTTGTGGCTGATAAGCAGGTAGGTCAAGCCGAACTCCTGTTTAAGCGCCAGCAGCAGATTGAGGATCTGCGCCTGGACGGACACATCCAGCGCCGACGTCGGCTCGTCGCAGATCAGAATGTCGGGACGCATAATCAGCGCCCGGGCGATCGCCACCCGCTGGCGCTGGCCGCCGGAAAGCTGGCCTGGATACTGGCTGTGCGTCCGGGCGGGCATGCCGACCACGTCCAGCATTTCCCTGACGCGCGCTTTGCGCTCATCGGGCGTGCCGATACCGTGCAGACGCAACGCCACCTCCACAATATCCGCGACGGTGCGTCGCGGGTTGAGCGACGAGTAGGGATCCTGAAAAATGGGCTGAATGCGCGACGCCATCTCCTTGCGCTTGCCGGAGTCGATTTCACGGCCTTCGATCAGCACGTTGCCGGAAGTCGGCGGCAGCAGGCCCAGCAGCATTTTGGCCAGCGTGCTTTTGCCGCATCCGGATTCCCCCACCAGCCCCAGCGTTTCTCCCCGCCGGATACGCAGGGAAACATCATTTACCGCCCGGATCTCGCCCGCGCGGGTAAACAGACCGCGATTAAGACGAAAAACCCGCGATAGGGAACACAGCTCCAGCGCGATATCATCATTGCCCGGAATATGCGTCGGCAACGCCGACGTCGCCGCACTAGGGTTCAGGCTCTGGCTCATGCGACCTCCGCATCCCGTACCGGCAAGGCCCGCAGGCAGCGAACCGCGTGCCGCTCCGTTACATTGACATACGGCGTTTCCTGGCGACAGGCATCGGTACAGTGGGAACAGCGATTACTGAACGCGCAGCCCTGCTGCACGCCGATCAGACTGGGCACCACACCGGGGATCGCCTTTAGCGGCTGGCCCGGTATGGTCTTGCCCTGTATCGGAATGCAGTCGAGCAGGGCCTGGGTATAGGGATGCTGCGGCTGGTTAAATAACGCCATCACCGGGGCGGTTTCCACAATCTGCCCGGCGTACATCACCGCCACCCGATCGGCGATACGCGCCACCACCCCCAAATCATGGGTGATGAAAATCACCGCCATGCCGAACTCCCGCTGCAGTTCGCGCAGCATGCGCAGGATCTGCGCCTGAATGGTGACGTCCAGCGCGGTGGTCGGTTCGTCGGCGATAATCAGCTCCGGCTCGCACATCAGCGCCATGGCGATCATGATGCGCTGGCGCAGGCCGCCGGAAAGCTGGTGGGGATACTGATTCAGACGCTCGGCGGCCATGGGGATGCCCACGCGCTCCATCAGATAAACCGCCCGTTCGCGGGCCTGCGCCAGGGAAACCCTGCGGTGCGCCAGGAGCGTTTCGCACAGTTGATTGCCCAGCGTGAACGAGGGATTCAGCGAGGTCATCGGCTCCTGAAAAATCATCGACATCTGGTCGCCGCGCAGCGCGGTAATGTCGCGCTTTTTCAGCGACTGCAACTCGGTGCCTTTGAAGAGCATATGGTCCGCGGTGCGTACCGCCTTGCGCGGCAGCAGATCCATCAGCGCCAGCGACGTCATCGACTTGCCGCAGCCGGACTCGCCCACCAGGCACAGCATTTCCCCGCGCCGTACCGAAAAATCCAGCCCGCGCACCGCATGCAGCGTACCGCGGGACGTGGGGAGATCGACCCGCAGGTTTTTTACATCCAGCAAAATGTCGTTATTCATGGCCTTTTCCTCAGTTACGTCCGTCCAGCGCGGTAATGTCGCGCAGGCCGTCTCCCACCAGATTGATCCCCAGCACCAGAACGGCCAGCACAATGCCGGGGATCAGGATGACCCAGGGTTGAAAGAACATGTACGCCTTGCCTTCCGCCACCATCAGCCCCCATGACGGCATCGGCGGCTGTACGCCCAGCCCGAGGAAAGAGAGCGTGGCCTCCAGCAGAATGGCGTGGGCGATTTCCAGCGTCGCCACCACCGTCAGCGGGCCAAGCAGATTGGGCAGGATTTCGCGCAGCATAATGAACAGCGAGGAGGCGCCCAGCGTCTTGGCGGCGGCGATAAACTCCGCCTCGCGCAGCTGGCGGGTAACCGAGCGGGACACAATCAGAAAGCGATCCCACAGCAGTAACCCGAGCAGCAGGATCACCACTTTCACCGAGCCGCCCACCAGCGAAGCGGTCGCCAGCGCCACCAGGATGATCGGCATGGACAGGCGGACCGTCAGGATATAGCTGACCAGCGCATCCACCCGCCCGCCGAAATAGCCGGCCAGCACCCCCAGCGTGATGCCGATAAAACCGGCCACCAGCACCGAAACCAGACCGATGGTTAACGACACCCTGGCCCCGAACAGCAGCCGGCTCAGATAGTCGCGCCCCAGCTTGTCGGTGCCCAGAATATGTTCCCAACCGCCTTTTTCATGCCATACCGGCGGTATCAGACGCCGGCTCACATCCTGCGCGTAGGGATCGTGCGGGCTGATTAACGGCGCAAGGACGGCCGCCAGCACAATCACCGCCAGAATAGTCAGGCCGAGCGTCATGCTGTGATGGCCGAGAACGCTGCCGAGCCACTTGCGCCAGGGCGCGGGCTCCGCAATCAGCCCCGCTTCGGGCATCGGCGCCTTGGCCGCCAGCGCGGAAGAGAGTGATGAAGAGGTTTTCATGGAAGCTCCCTATGAGGTACGCAGACGCGGGTCGAGCGCCGCATTAAGGACATCGGCCAGAAAGGTCAGCCCGATATAAAACACCGAGATAATCAGTACGATGGCCTGCACCACGGGAAAGTCGTTGCGGGAAATGGAATCCCACGCCAGTTGCCCCAATCCCTGCAGGGCAAACACCGACTCAATCACCACCGAGCCGCCCAGCATAAAGCCCAGTTCCACCGTCGCCAGCGCCACCACCGGAATAATGGCGTTACGCAGACCGTGCTTGACGATGACCCGGAAGGCGCTCAGCCCCTTGGCCCGCGCGGTGCGGACATAGTCCGAGCCCAGCACGTCCAGCATGCCGGAGCGCGTCAGGCGCATCAGCGACGGCATGGCGTAATAACCAAGGGCGATCGCCGGCAACACAAAGTTCTGCCAGCTGCCGTTTCCCGCCACCGGCAGCCATTTCAGACCCACGGCAAAGACGACGATCAGCAGCAGGGCAAACCAGAAATTCGGCATCGCCTGTCCGATAACGGAAATAAAGATGGAACATCTGTCGATCCAGGTATCGCGGAACACCGCGGCCAGCACCCCGAGAGGAATCGCCACCACCAGCGCCAGCAGCAGGGAAACCGCCCCCAGCTTCAGCGTAATGGGCATTCTCTGGCCTACCAGTTCCATCACCGTATTTTCAAAATAGAACGAGCGGCCGAAATCGAGATGCAGCGCCGACCACATCCAGTGCGCGAACTGCGTGGTTAACGGCTGATCCAGCCCATACTGCACCCGAATACGCTCGACCACCTCGGCCGTGGCGTCCGGTCCGGCAATCGCCGCCGCCAGATCGCCGGAAAGATGCAGGAGAGAGAAACTGACGATCGCCACGGTAAACAGCACCGCCAGCGCCACGAGCAGCCGATGCAACATATAGATAATCATGAGCTGTTCCTCATTCTCACCGGATATCGGGGGGAATCGATAACGCTGCCGATTCCCAGGGCCTGTTACTTCCAGCTCGCCAGCGCGAAGCGCGGCAGCTCATCCGGCCAGCTGTCAAAGTTCAGGTCGGAGGTAAAGGCATAGTTGGTTGAATAGGAAAACAGCGGCGCCAGATACGCCTGGGAAGAAATGCGCCCCAGCACGTCCGCATACAGGGCGCTGCGCTGTTTGGTATCGATGGTTTCATCGGCCTTGGCCAGCAGGCCGGTGACCTCCGCGTCTTTCCAGATATCATCCCCCTTGCCGCCGAAATAAGGGGTGACGAAAGCGGAGGCATCGTTGATGGAATAAGAGCCCCAGGTTCGCACCGCCAGCGGCGCCTTGCCGGAAATCAAATCGGCCGCCAGCACCGAGTACTGCACATAATGCAGCCGGGCATTGATGCCGACCTTGCGCAGATCGCCGATAATGGCCTCGGCGTAGTCCCGTTCGCGATAGGCCCAGATATCGGTATCAAAACCGTTGGGGTAGCCGGCCTCCGCCAGTAACCGTTTGGCTTTTTCCGGGTCGTACTCATATTTGATCACTTTGCTGGTGTTACAGGCGGTCTGGGCGGAGAAACAGGCGGAATAGACCGGCTGGCTGCCGCCGCGCACCAGATTATCCACCATCCCCTGGCGGTTGATGGCGTGGTTCACCGCCTGACGGACGCGCAGATCCTTGAACGGCTCCCCGCCCGGCCCGCCGGCGTTGGTGTTCAGCGCCAGAAAGCCGATGCGCATGGTTTCGCCGCTTTTCACCGCGATATTCGGCATGGTTTCCAGCGAGGCGATCTGATCCGCCGGCACGCGCCAGATCCAGTCAACCTGACCGGTCATCAGCTGCGCCAGCCGGGTTTCCGGATCGCGGATCACCACAAACTGCAGCTTGCCGATTTTGGGTTGTCCAATCGGGCTTTCCTTAAAGTAAGAGGCATTTCTTTCCATGGCGACCCCCTGCGCCGGCGTCACGCTGGTGACCTTATAAGGGCCGGTGCCAATCGGGGCTTTACTGAAGCCGGCCAGCTTAACCTGCTGGAAGTATTTGGCGGGAAAGATCGGCGTCGGACCGGACAAATATTCCAGCGCCGCCGGGAACGGTTTTTCCAGATGCAGTTTTACCGTGTAGTCATCGACCTTTTCGGTTTCCTTTATCCAGTTGACGCTCTGGGGCATCACGGAATCGGTATTATCGCCGGCAATATTAGTGAAGGTGTAAACCACGTCATCGGCGGTAAAATCATCGCCGTTATGGAATTTAATCCCTTTGCGCAAATGCAGAACCAGTATTTCCGGCGAATCCCATTCCCACGAGGCGGCCAGCTGGGGTTCATATTCGCCGGTTTTGGGATCGCGATAGATCAGCCGGTCCCACACCAGGTTGGAAATAATCACCCCTTCGCGCAGGGTATTATGATAAGGGCTGATATTCTCCACCTCGTTGTCCGAGGCATACACCAGAGTATCGTTCTGCTTGCCCGCATAGCCGTATGAAGCACATCCCATCAGTAATGCAGATAAAGCGTATTGTTGTATCCGTCTTGCCAGGGAACGAGTCATGCTATTTCTCCACGCCGTTAATGAATAAACCATGCTGAATACCCACGGTGTAATCATTGCAAGAGTGAAGCCAATAGCGGATTTATAACCTTACAGATTTTAGGTAAGTGATTTCTAAAAATGAGAAACCGTAGACGTGGCGTGCACTATTTTTGAATACTGCGGCTGAGAAATTAAGTTACGTTTTTCGTATAAGCGTTTCATCTAGATAATTAGCGCGCTAATAGTGCGGGGATGCTCTTTTTTTGCACTATTTAAAAGCAACAACGGAGAGCAAGCTATTCAATCACCAGTTTTACTCGCTTACCAATTTTCCCCGCCATTCCAACCAAAGAATCAAGGGTAAACTTCTCTGTTTTTTGATTCACGACATCAGATATGCGAGGACGGGAAACATGCAAAACGTTTGCAGCCTCAGATTGGCGGTATCCTTGCGATTTTATCCAGGCAGCTATTGAAGCCATCAGCGCTTTCTTCATAGCCAAAGCCTGTTCAATTTCTTTATCGGACTCTGATAGCAATGCTTCCGCTTTCTCTGCGGAAAAGCCGAGATCTGAAAAAATATTATCGGTCGCCGCCGTGATATGACGAGACTTAACGTCGATATGATTAGTCATTTTTCCTTTCTCCGCTCAATGATTACCGCTTGATAACGTACCTTATCCCTCACGTATGTATAAAATTTTATACATCCTGCAAGGAAGCTCAATAAAAATCACCGTATTGAGAAAGGTGAAATGGAACATAGGGATAGGAGTCGATAAATTCTGCAACAGTGAACGACGGAAACAGGTGGTATTGGAACCAGGCGGGAAAAAACAGCAAGCCACATACAACAACTCAACAACGGACAATCACCATACAATTTCAACACCAAAACCACCACGGGGCGGTGTATCCCTATCCATCCCCGTGTTTTTCCTAAAACCAAGTAAAAGCAAACCCCGTTGGCAAACTACCCCTGTTTTTTACCCTCTTTCTCCACCAGCAGTTTCTCCAATGCGTCGCCGCCCAGGTGGCGGAAATCCTGACCTTTGACGAAATAGAAGATAAATTCGCAGATATTCTGGCAACGGTCGCCGATACGCTCGATGGAGCGGGCGCAGAACAGCGCCGTCAGCACGCTGGGGATGGTGCGGGAGTCTTCCATCATGTGCGTCATCAACTGACGCACAATCCCTTCGTACTCCTTATCCACCTTTTTATCTTCACGATAGATACGCACCGCCTCATCCAGATCCATCCGGGCGAACGCATCCAGCACGTCGTGCAGCATTTGCACCGTGTGGCGCCCCAGCGACTCCAGGCTGACCAGCAGCGGCTGATGCTGATGAGAAAACTTTTCCAGCGCGGTGCGGCATATCTTGTCCGCCACGTCGCCGATGCGTTCCAGCTCGGAGATGGTTTTGATGATCGCCATCACCAGACGCAGGTCGCTGGCGGTGGGCTGGCGTTTGGCGATGATGCGCACGCAGGCCTCGTCAATCGTCACTTCCATCATGTTGACTTTGGCATCCCCTTCCACCACGCGCTGCGCCAGCTCGGCATCCTGGTTATGCATCGCGGTGATGGCGTCGGTCAGTTGCTGCTCCACCAGCCCGCCCATGGTCAACACCTGGGTGCGGATATGTTCCAGCTCGGCGTTGAACTGCCCGGAAATATGTTTGTTCAGATTCAGATTTTCCATGATGCTTCCCGTAATCAACCGTAGCGGCCGGTGATGTAATCTTCGGTCTGTTTCTGCCGTGGCGCAGTGAACAGGGTGTCGGTATCGCTGAATTCGATCAGTTCACCCAGATACATAAACGCCGTATGGTCCGAACAACGCGCGGCCTGCTGCATATTGTGGGTGACGATGACCACGGTGTAATCTTTTTTCAGCTCGGAAATCAGCTCTTCAATTCTGCCGGTGGAGATAGGATCCAGGGCGGAGCAGGGCTCATCCAGCAGCAGCACGTCGGGACGGATGGCGATGCCGCGCGCGATGCACAAGCGCTGCTGCTGACCGCCCGACAGGCTGTAACCGCTCTGGTGCAGCTTGTCTTTGGTTTCGTGCCACAGCGCCGCTTTGGTCAGCGCCCACTGCACCCGTTCATCCATATCCGCGCGCGATAATTTTTCAAACAAGCGTACGCCGAAAGCGATGTTGTCGTAAATGGACATCGGAAACGGCGTCGGCTTCTGGAAAACCATCCCCACCTTGGCCCTCAGCAGCGCGATATCCTGTTTATCGGTCAGGATATTATTGCCATCAAGCAGAATATCGCCTTCGGCGCGCTGCTCCGGATAGAGCTGATACATTTTATTCAGGGTACGCAGTAACGTGGACTTGCCGCAGCCCGACGGGCCGATAAAGGCGGTAACCTGATTGGCGGCAATATCTAGCGTGATATCCTTTAGCGCATGGAATTTCCCATAATAGAAATTCAGATTGCGAACCTGGATTTTACTGGTGGATGTCTCAGTAGCCATACTCATCAAGACTTCTCTCTTTTACACGGGCGCTGCAAGGCAACGCCTTAAAATTATTAGTGTTTCTTTGCGGAAAAAATAACCCGCGCCAGTATATTCAGCAGTAGAACGCACAGGGTAATCAGCAATACCCCCGCCCAGGCCAGCTGCTGCCACTCGACAAACGGACTCATGGCGAACTTGAATATGGTGACCGGCAGGTTGGCGATCGGGTGCATCAGGTCCGTGCTCCAGAACTGATTGGAGAGCGAGGTAAACAGCAGCGGCGCGGTTTCCCCGGCAATGCGCGCTATCGCCAGTAAAATCCCGGTCATAATGCCGGAAACCGAGGCTTTCAGCGTGATGGCGGAAATCATCTTCCATTTCGGGGTTCCCAGCGCATACGCCGCTTCGCGCAGGCTGTCCGGCACCAGCTTGAGCATATTTTCCGTGGTGCGGATAACAATGGGTATCTGCAACAATGCCAGCGCAATCACCCCGGCCCAGCCGGAGAAGTGCTGCATTTTCGCCACCACCAGGGTATAGACGAACAGCCCGACCACGATGGACGGCGCGGAAAGCAGGATATCGTTAATAAAGCGAATCACTTCTGCGACCCATGATTTCCGCCCGTATTCCGCCAGATAGATACCGGCCATAATCCCCAGCGGCGTGCCCAACACCGTCGCCCACAGGATCAGCAGGCCGCTGCCGACAATGGCGTTCGCCAGCCCGCCGCCCGGACTATTCGGCGGCGGCGTCATTTCGGTAAATAACGCCAGCGACATGCCGTCCATCCCTTTGCTGATGGTTGAAAACAGGATCCACACCAGCCAGAAAAGGCCGAACGCCATGGTGACCATGGATAAACACAGGGCAATGCGGTTTTTATGACGCCGCCAGGCCTGCATTTTATGTCGCGAACGCGCCAGCGACGCTTGTTGTTCCGTGTTTAACGCAGCCATCAGCGCGTCCCCTCATTCTTTGTCAGACGCATAATCATCAACTTCGAACACGCCAGAACGATAAAGGTAATCATAAACAGGATCAGCCCCAGCTCCATCAGGGCGGCGGTATGCAGGCCGGACTCCGCCTCGGCGAATTCATTGGCCAGCGCCGAGGTAATACTGTTGCCGGGCATATACAGCGATATGCTGTCCAGCTGGTAGGTATTGCCGATAATAAAGGTGACCGCCATGGTTTCGCCCAGCGCGCGCCCCAGCCCCAGCATAATGCCGCCAATCACCCCGTTTTTGGTGTAAGGCAGAACGATATGCCAGATAACTTCCCAGGTGGTGCAGCCAATGCCGTAGGCGGACTCTTTCATCATCACCGGCGTCTGTTCAAACACGTCGCGCATCACCGCCGCGATGTACGGAATAATCATGATGGCCAGAATCACCCCGGCGGCAAGAATGCCGATGCCAAACGCCGGACCGGAGAACAGCGCGCCGACAATCGGGATACCGGACAGCACGCTGCCTAACGGCTGTTGGAAATATTTGGCGAACAGCGGCGCAAAAACAAACAGCCCCCACATGCCGTAGACGATGCTGGGGATGGCGGCCAGCAGCTCGATGGCCACCCCCAGAGGGCGCCGCAGCCAGCCCGGCGCCAGTTCGGTCAAAAACAGCGCGATGCCGAAGCTGATGGGTATGGCGATAATCAGGGCGATCAGCGAGGTGACAACGGTGCCGTAGATCGGCACCAGGGCGCCGAATTGCTCGGCCGGCGCATCCCAGTCTTTAGTCCACAGAAAGGAAAAACCAAATTTTTCGATGCTGGGCCAGGAGGCCACAATCAGGGAAACAATAATGCCCCCTAACAACAACAGCGTCACCAGCGCGGCCAGTTTCACCAGCGCGCCAAAAATGATATCGCCATGTTTCCCGGGGGCTTTGATAGTTGGCTTGTACTCAGCCATGCGTCTCTCTTCTCAATTTAACCGCGTTTGATACCAAAGTGCCGTTGGGGCAAAGAGGTCATCAGACCTCTTTGCCCCATTATCAATCCAGCAGCAACTTAGCTTACGGCCTTGCGATCAAACACAAGGCACCTGGTACGATTTTAATACAATTATGCTTAATGCAATTGTTTTTAATACTAATTATTCTTGATGCCGGTTATTTTCAATACAGCGCTTTACCGCTGCCGTCTTTGATATTGGCCTTCCAGGCGGCGCGGATCTGCTCTACCACTTCAGTGGGTAAAATAGCATAATCCAGTGCCGTTGCCTCATCGCCGCCTTTGGTATAAGCCCAGTCAAAGAACTTCAGCACTTCGGTGCCCAGCTCGGCTTTCGGCTGCTGTTTCTGCACCAGAATAAAGGTGGTTGAAGAGATCGGCCAGGCATCCTCGCCTTTCTGGTTGGTCAGATCCTGAGCGAAAGAGGCGCTCCAGTCTGCGCCTTTGGCCGCATTACTGAAACTTTCCCCGGTCGGGCTGACCACTTTACCGTCCGCGGAAACCAGTTTGGTGTAGGCCAGGTTATTCTGCTTGGCGTACGCGTATTCAACGTAGCCGATGGAACCGGGCAGACGCTGAACGAACGCGGCAATCCCGTCGTTGCCTTTGCCGCCCAGACCGGTCGGCCAGTTAACCGTGGAGCCGGAACCGATTTTTTCCTTCCACTCCGCATTCACTTTCGCCAGGTAGCTGGTGAACACGAAAGAGGTGCCCGAACCATCGGCGCGACGCACCACCGCAATATCCTGATCCGGCAGCTTGGCGTTCGGGTTCAGTTTGGTGATGGCGGGATCGTTCCACTTCTTGATTTTACCCAGGTAGATATCACCCAGCGTTTTACCGTCCAGCGTCAGATCGCCGGATTTGATGCCCGGAATGTTAACCGCCAGCACCACGCCGCCGATAACCGTCGGGAACTGGAACAGGCCGTCCTGCGCCAGCTTATCGTCGGACAGCGGCGCATCCGTCGCGCCGAAATCCACGGTCTTGGCGATAATCTGTTTTACGCCGCCTGACGATCCGATGCCCTGATAGTTGACTTTATTACCGGTTTCTTTCTGATAGGTGTCAGCCCATTTGGCATAGACCGGCGCGGGGAACGTCGCTCCGGCGCCGGTGAGATTGACGGCGGCAAAGGCGGAAACCGCCGTCAGCGAAAACGCCGCCGCGGCGATACTGGCGATAGTGGTACGCATGATTTTCATAATCCCTCCTGTGGGATAGCAAAAATGTCGACCCGGAGTCGTGATTAATCAGAGTGTAGTGTGCAGGAGGAAAAATAGGACAGTTGGGTGACAGTAAAATGTATGTAATGTGACAGTTTTATGACATAGCGGACGGTTCAGGCGCTTCTAGATGGAAAGGCGGATATAACTGGCTACATATACGCCACAGCCCAACATGGCGACGCGCGCCATTTTTCCGCCGTTATACGAAAAACATCATTGATAAACATACGTTTATCGATAAATTTACGTTTTGCTTATTTTGCGCATTCTGACTTGTTTTGCAGCATGGGCAAGGCGCTTCGTTCTGCAATACAGCGCAAAGATAAAAAAAGCGCGGCTATTCATTAACCAACGACTGATTATCAAACACCCCAAAACAATAAAAGCAAAAACGAATGTGGATAACGATAATTGGCCGTCAAATATTGCTTCACCTGACAAATATAAGATATGAAACAACCAGATAAAGGCCACGAATAAGTAAAGTCCTTTGTAAATCAAAAGCCCTCTGTTTTTGCCTCGAGCGACAAGATAGCTGGCGGTAAGAATAGAAACGCCGAAAACCATCATTGGAATAGCAAAAGAGATGAAATCCTCAAAAGGCCCCATATCAACCAACTGACTTACCAGAAAACTGAAATTTATGGCGCAGGAAACTACCAACAGCATAGTCAGAAAACTAAGTGCAAAGGGATTTTGTCGCGGTAACTGCGCCGGAGCTTTAGCAAAATAACGCTCCATCTTTATTGTTAAATGGGAAAGCAATGTTTCTTTTCCCTCATCAATGGCTGCATCAATCTCTCTCCCGTGTTCAATAAGTTCAGAGAAAGCTGTGCCGCAAAGAAAGGCAATGATTTTCATTTTATGATCGCCAGAGACTGTATGGTTCCAATTACATATTGTCCTGACCGCGCGACGTTACCAGGGGCAGCAACAATGCCGCTTACTGCGCTGCCAGTGAAGGCCATCATGCTGGTAATGGTATTCGTTAACTGCTTTTTTAATTCCATCTGGACAGGTTCAACCGGAAATCGTTTTGGATAGATTCCCGCGCGAATAGCCGCTTTTATTTCTTTATTGGAAATGCCGGGGTTTTGAGTTTTGATGATTTGCTCTGTAAGGCGAGCGCGATCCTGGCGCGGGTAGCCTTTCAGCCATTCGGTGGCTTTAAGGGAAGAGATGGATTTCATCGTTCTGTAAGTCGCGATCGCTTCTTTTAACGCCCCGCCAGCTGCTGCGAGTGATAGCATATCAAGCGCAGTAGACGTCGCTATATACCATTCTTGTGAGTCCAGCCACAAAATATCTTCGGCATCACCCCGATTGATTTTGTAGAGGCGATAAGCGCCAGAACCACACTGAGCCAACGTCGCGGCGGAACCCGCATACCCCAAAGCAACCAGAGCACCACTGGCTCCACCTGTAATAGGTACTGCCGTTGCCCCCATAACAGAAATAAAAACAGTTATGACTAATGCGCCACAGGATAATGCCGTAGAAGCCAGTTCTACTCCAACAGAAGGCTCTGCGACCGCTTTCTCTATGCTTTTTTCCACCGCATGTGGATTGATTTGCGGTACCCGGTTAACAACCACATGCGTTACCTCACTATGCGACGGATTGGCATAGCGGCGAGAAGGGCGAACCAGAAAACTGCGGGCGCCATCATTGAAAATGATGCCGGCCTGATTGAACGTTCGATGGCAATCCATCGCCTGCCCCAGCGCTTTAAAATCAAAGTCTACGCCGGCGCTATTTCCCATCCACCGGGAAAAATCGTAATTCATTAATCCTTGTTCAGCAGAATAATTCAGCACAGTCATTATCTATCTCCATCCGTTGGGGAAAATTAGCGACAATCAATATATAAGACCATTAACACACCGTAAACATTCGTAATACTGACCCCGTCATTCCTGCAGGTTCCCGCCTTCGAGAGGAGGAATATTTCTGATATCAATGTATTAGCTGAAAGCAGATCCCCGCTTTCGCGAGGATGACGATGGAGATGAAGGGTTTGTCAGCAACTTTGCCTAACGGATCGGTTGCCCCGTTATCCCAATTTACCTCCAGCGGCGGAAAATCAGCGAGGTATTGATGCCGCCAAAGGCAAAGTTATTGGACTGCACATAGTCGGTGTCGATATAACGCGGCTCGTCCATAATATAATCCAGCGCACCGCAGTCTTCCGCCGGCTGCCGCAGGTTGAGGGTGGGGGCAAACCAGCCTTCGCGCATCATTTCAATGCTCATCCAGGCTTCCAGCGCGCCGCAGGCGCCCAGGGTGTGGCCGAAATAACTTTTCAGGGAAGAGATCGGCGTCGCGTCGCCGAAAACCGCCGCCGTCGCCAGACTTTCCGCCACGTCTCCGCGATCCGTCGCCGTGCCGTGCGCATTGATATAACCGATATCGCCAGCGCTCAGCCCCGCGCAGCGCAGTGAACCCTCGATACAAATCTGCATAGTTTCGCGCTGCGGCTGGGTGATGTGCGCCGCATCGCAGTTGGTATAGAACCCCACCAGCTCGGCGTAAATGGTCGCCCCGCGCGCCTGCGCATGCTCCAGCTCTTCCAGCACCAGCGTTCCCGCGCCCTCGCCGATCACCAGCCCGTCGCGCCCGGCGTCGAAAGGCGACGGCGTAGTGTGCGGGGCGTCATTGCGCTGGCTGGTGGCGAACAGAGTGTCAAACACCGCCGCCTCCGAAGGGCACAGCTCCTCCGCGCCGCCGGCGACCATCACCGTCTGGTAGCCGTGGCGAATCGCTTCCCAGGCGTAGCCAATCGCCTGGCTGCCGGAGGTACAGGCGCTGGAGGTGGGGATAACGCGGCCGCGCAGGCCGAAGAACAGCCCGGCGTTCACCGCCGTGGTGTGCGGCATCATCTGTACGTAGGTGGTGCCGGTAATATTGTTGGTGTGTTTTTCCGTCAGCATGGTGGCGAAATCGCTCACCGGCCCGGTGCTGCCCGTCGACGAGCCGTAGGCGATGCCGGCTTCTCCGCTGGTCAATACCGGATGCTCCAGCAGCCCCGCCTGTTGCAGCGCCAGCTCGGTGGCGCGCGTCGCCATCAGCGAGACGCGCCCCATGGAGCGAATGCGTTTACGGGTGTAGTGCTCCGGCGGCGTGAAATCATCAATCGGCGAGCCCAGCTGCGTATTCAGGCCGTCGTACACCCGCCACTCCGGCATCTTGCGTATCGCATTGCGCCCGGCGCGCAGGCCGTCGGACACGCGCTGCCAGGACTCGCCAAACGCGGTCACGCCGCCCATTCCCGTTACCACCACACGACGCATCACAGCATCCCTCCGTTAATAGAAATCACCTGACGCGTTACGTATCCGGCGATATCGGACATAAGATAACTCGCCAGCCCCGCCACCTCATCCGCCTGCCCCATGCGTTTCATGGGGATCATTTTCATCGCATCTTCAACGGCTACCGGCTCCATTTGAATCATGCCGGTATCGATCAATCCGGGGGCGATGCAGTTGACGGTAATTTTCCGCTTCGCCAGTTCGACGGCCAGCGCCTTGGAAGCGCCGATAATCCCGGCCTTCGCCGCGCTGTAGTTAACCTGCCCGCGGTTGCCCATGATCCCGGAAACCGAGGACAGGGTGATGATGCGTCCCCCCTGGCGCAGGCCGATCATCGGCATCACGCAGGGGTGAATCACGTTATAGAAGCCGTCGAGATTGGTGTGGATCACGCTGTCCCAGGCGTGGTCGTCCAGCGCGGGAAAGGCGCCGTCGCTGGTGATGCCGGCATTGCTGACCACGCCGTAATAGGCGCCGTGCGCCTCGATATCCTGCCCGATAACCGCGCGACACGCCTCCCGGTCGGCGATATCGAACCCGAGGATACGGCCGGCGCCGTTGGCGTCGAGGATGCGGCGCAGCGTATCTTCAGCGCCGTCTCTGTCGCGGTGGTAATGCACCGCGACGGTAAAACCGTCCGCCGCCAGGCGCAGGGCGATGGCTCGACCAATCCCCTTACTGGCGCCGGTTACTAACACGCTACGCGTCATGACTCTTTTCCCTGTGCTAAAAGTTGCTTTAATTCGTGGTCGTCGGGCTGATAGGTATTGAGCCTGCCGGAGGCGTATTTTTCACCGTTAATCCTGATTTCGCCGTCAAAACAGCCGATTTTTTCATCACGCATCAATAGGGTCACGCTCACATCAAGCTGCGACGCGGCGGGAAAAAACGCCTGACGGCAGCGATAACCCCGCCCCCCCAGCAGCATGCCGGGACGCGGTTTTTGATCATGATTGTGGCGAGCGTGCCAGCCCGCCCACACCCCAATCGTCTGGGCGATGATTTCAATGCCGAACCAGGCGGGCAGATGCCCTTCGCTATCCAGAAAAGGCGCCAGAATGCCGTCGCGGCTCACCGCCACCCGGCAGAGGGCGTGTTCATTATCGACGTGGATCACCTCGTCCACCAGCACCATCGGCGATTCGTGGGGCAGATAGCTCGCCGCCGGCAGATAGTCAGCCATGGGCTTTCCCCACAATCAGGCAGGCGTTATTGCCGCCAAAGGCAAAGGAGTTGGACAGGATGACCGGGCGGGCAAGCCGCCCCGGTTCGCTGAGCAAACCGCAGGGCGGCAGCGTTTCATCCCGCGCACCCTGTGAAAAATCCTGCGGCGGCAAGGGAAGATCGCGCGTCAGCAGCAGCCAGCAGATGGCCGCCTCGCAAATACCCGCCGCGCCCAGCGTATGGCCGGTCAGGTGCTTGGTGGAACTACAGGGCACGCGCTCGCCAAAGATTGACTGCACCACTTTCGCCTCGATCCGATCGTTAAGGCGCGTCGCCGTGCCGTGCAGATTGATGTAGCCGATATCCTCGGGCCGTAGCCCGGCGTGCGCCAACGCCATGCGGATCGCCCGCGCCGCGCCTTCCCCTTCGGGATGCGGCGCCGACATATGGTGCGCATCGGAAGATTCGCCGACGCCGAGCAGCGATACGCCGTCAGGCTCGCCGCTAATCAGCATCAAGGCGGCCCCTTCGCCAATGGTAATCCCGTTGCGCCGCTCGCTGAACGGCTGGCAGCGCGTCGGCGACAGGGACTCCAGACTGTCGAAGCCGTTGAGCGGCATGCGGCTCAGCGTGTCCGCGCCGCCGACGATCGCCGCATCCGCCAGCCCGGCGTCAATCAGCCGTTTCCCGCTGATCAGCGCCCTGGCGCTGGAAGAGCAGGCGGTGGAAAGGGTATAGGCCGGGCCGTTCAGCCGCAGATAGGCGGCCAGAAAACGCGAGGGATCGCCCAGCTCCTGCTGGGCATAACGATAGCCCGGCAGATTACTGCTGACGTAGCGGTCGGCTTCGTCCAGACCCGAGGTGCTGGTCCCCAGGATCACGGCGACGCGATCGGCGCCAAACCGGGCGATGGCCTTATCCACCTGCGGGCGGATTTGCGCCAGCGCCGCCAGCAACAGTCGATTATTACGGCTGTCGTGCTCGGCCAGCGCCGGCGGTATCGCCGGCAAATCCGCATCGACGCTGCCGGTCCAGCACGCTTTCCCCTGCACCAGCCAGCCGCTGTCGGGGCGCATGCCCGGCGCGACGCCGCCGGCCAGGTTGTCGGCTATCTCATCCAGCGTGTTGCCCAACGCGTTAAGCGCACCCACAGCGTTAATGTAAATCATGCTAGCCGTCCAGATGTTGAATAACGATATGGTAACCAAAGGCGAACTGCTGAACGCTGATGGGCTCACGCCGATCGTTGCGCGTCATATAACGAATTTCCGTAATCAAATTGCCGCGATTATCTCGCAGCTGCCTGCTGTCGCCATTATCCCGTAGCGTCCAGCCGGCGGGAAGCTGTTTCTGCCATAGGGCTATCGGCCAGTGGCTCAGCATAATATCCGCCAGCACCTGGCCGGCCGGCGGCATCTGCGGCAGCACGATGGACTGCTCGGTGCGGATGCCCTGCGCGTCATAGGTCATCAGAAACAGGCGAATACCGATTGAGGAGAGCCCGACCAGAGAGAGCTGTTTGTCGTCGGCGCTTAGCATCACCAGCAGCGACTGCCGCTTGCCGCCAAAGGTTCCGGTCAACAGCTGTTGCTCATTGACGGCCGGCGTAATGCCCGGCGCGGGCAGCGTCACTTTCACCCCCGGCTTGAGCCACGCCTGCGGGCGGTTGTCGTCATGCTTGCCGGCGCAGCCGCTCAGCAACAGCGCGCCGACCAGCAATAGCCCGCATCGTAAAAATGTCATTTTCTTTTCCCTTTTGAATCAGGCAACGCCAGCGGCGCCAGCAGAAAGGCGGTAAAAATACCGCTGCACAGCACAATGCCAAAGCTGCCGATGGCCGGCGTGCTGCTGAACACCAGCATGCCGAGCGTCAACAGCGCCACGCACATCGCCAGCGTAACCGCCAGCAGCGAGGTCATCGGCGTGCCGCGCGGATTGCTGAAAAACAGCGTGTAGTTAATGCCGATGCCCAGCACCAGCACCAGGGCCAGCAATGAAAACAGGTTCAGCGTATGGCCGCTCAGCGCCAGCGCCGCCAGCCCGCCGCCCAGCGACAGCAGCGAAGGCACCACGCTCAGCAGCCCGCGGCGCGGCCCCAGACGCAGGACATAGCTCAGGGCAATCGCCGCCAGCGCCGCCGCCAACAGCCAGCCCAGCATCACGCGGTAAAAACCGAACAGCTCATCGAAGCTGCTTTTGCGGTCAATCCACGCCACGCCGGGCAGCGTTGTCGCCAACTGGGCCAGCGCAGCGCCGTCGCCGACGCCGCCGACCGGCACCAGCACCCCGCTTTTTCCCTCCGCCAGCGACAGCCACAGCAGCCGCCACCCTTCGCTTATCGGGCTGTTCAGCCAGGTTTCGGGCGTTACCGGCATCGGCTGAACATCTGGCGGCGCCGCCTCCACGCCCGCCTCGTTAAGACGTCCGATCACCGTTGGCGCCGCCGCCGCAATCAGCTGCGCATCGCGCTGCTGCTGCCGCAGCGAAGAGAGCGGCAGCAGGCGGTAGCTGGTTAACCACCCGTTCCGCTGCGCGTCGCGCAGTTTGGGCGCCAGCTGCTCCAGCCGCTGCAGGGTCTGCTGCGCGCTGTCGCCGTAGACCACAAACCAGGTTTGATCGGCGCTCTGTCCCGTCAGCGCGGTTATCTGTCTCTCCTGCTGCATTAACGCCGCCGGCAGCGCCTGAAGCTGCGAAATATCATCGTTCACCTCCAGCCGCAGCAGCCCGGCCGCGGAGATAATCAGCAGCGCCAGCGGCAGCCCCCAGCGAAGCTTGCGGTTACGCCGCCAGGCGGCCAGCCAGCGCCCCATCGGCACCATGGCGGGAACCGGCCGTACCGGCAGGCCCCTGACCAGAAAAGGATACCAGCACACCACCGTCAGGCAGGACGCCGTCAGCCCCGTCGCCGCAAATACCGCCAGCTGCCGTAAACCGGGAAACGGCGCCAGCGCCATCATCAGATAGGCGATCGCCGCCGTCCCCAGCGCCAGCAGCAAGGCGGGCAGCACTTTTCTCAGGCTCTCAAGCGCCGAAACGCTGCCGCCGTGCACCATGCGCTCGGTCAGGTAGTAGAGGGTGTAGTCCGCCGAAATGCCGACAATGCTGATGCTCATCACCAGCGTCATCAGATGCAGCTCGCCGAACAGCAGCAGCGTAAACACCGTTCCCGCCAGCGCGCCAATCCCCACCGACAGCGCGCACAGCAGCAAAGGCCGCGGGGAGCGAAACACCGAGAAAATCAGCAGCAATACCCCCGCCACCGTCGCCGCGCCAAGGGTGGAGACATCATGCTTCGCCTGCTGGCTGGCATGGTTGCTGAACAGCACCGTACCGCGCGTCAGCACCTCGGCGGCGGGGAACCGCGCGTGGAGCGACGCCTTGAGCTCCTCAAGCTTATCCACCAGCTGCCGGTTATGCTGCATATCGAACGAACCGCCGCGCAGCTCGCCGTGCAGGAAATACCAGCTGCGGCCCTGCGCATCTTTAGCGCTCAGCCAGCCCTGCGACAGCCCCAGCCGGCTGGCGTTTTGCTGCATCGCCAGCTGCGAGCCGCGCACCAGCATCAGCGGGTCGTGACGCAGTTCGTTGCCGCTTACCCCGGCGAACGCCGAGTAAAGCTGCGCCAGCACCCAGTCCGCCTGCGCGCCGCCGCCGTTTTCCAGCCGGGCGCGCGCGGCGGGATCAACCAGCCCGTTGCGATGTTCAAATACGAACTTTCCCCATTGCTGCTGCCGATCGGCGTCAATCGGGCCTTTAACGTTTTGCAGCTCGGGAAGCGCCCGCAGCCGTTGCAGCCACCACTCGGCCACCGCCGGGTCCGCCCGCTCGCCGGACGTCACCAGCCACACCATCTGCCGGTCGAGGCGCTGCATAAACCCCTGCTGCAGTTCGGGGGGAATGGCGCCCATCGACTGCTGCGGCAGCAGCGCCAGCACGCTGCTGTTGATCTGCGCCTTCGGCAACAGATAGAGCAGCGCGGCGATCAGCGCAATACAGCACATTCCCCAGAAAACGGCCGCCCGGCGCACCCGGTTAGAAAACGAAACGCCGCTGCTCGTCATCGCTTAACGTCCTGGGTGTGAGCCGTTGATTGCTCAGGGTAATTCTGGTCATATCGCCCTGGCGATCGTCCAGTTCGATAGCGTCGAGAAACTCGCCGCCGTTCAGCGTGATGGCGTTGAACAGCTTATCCAGCGGCGAGGTTTTCGGCGTCAGCGCCAGCCGCCACCGCCCTTGGCCGAGATCGCTGAAGCCGATGGCGAAGTTTTGCTCCAGCACGCGGCGATCGGCCTGAAACAGGGCGCGCAGCAGGTGATTGAACTGAAACATCTGCGGATTGTTTTCCGCGGTGACGATCTGCGGCGGCTGATCGTTCATCACCTGCACCATGCGCGTATCATCCAGCACCATGGTCAGGGAGAACGGTATGGCCTGGTGCCACCACAGCCCCTTGTCCTGGGCGATTAACAGCTGGCCGCTGGATTTAAGCGGTTTCGCCATGCCCTTGATGGCGCGCAGCTGGGTAAAGTCGGCGCGCACCACCGGCTGACTGCTGAACCGCTGTTGCAGCTCGTCCAGCGTGACGCCCTGCGCCGCGCCGCTTAACAGCAGTAAAACCGCAACCATTATTCGTATCATGGCGTCACTCCGAGGCGCTCAAATAAAATGGGGGGAGAAACAAAACTCAGTTCGCGGCTCCCTTCCTCCACCGCCACCTGAATCGTATAGCCGGTGGTGGTGCGCCGGCCGCTTTGCGCGTCGAAAATCTGGTAGACGATGCGCAGACGGTTTTCCACTTCGTCGACGGTGGCCCGTACGCGAATACGCTGTTCATAGGTCAGCGCCGCGCGGTACTTCACCCGCGTATCCACCACCGGCCAGACATAGCCGGAAGCCTTCATCTCGCGGTAGCCGTAGTTGAACTTGCTGAGCAACGCCTCGCGAGCCACTTCGAAAAAGCGAAAATAGTTGCCGTGCCAGACCACGCCCATGGGATCGCAGTCGTGGAAAGAGACCGTCAGTTCTACCTCATGGCTTAAACGGGGATCGTTTAACACTGTTACTCCTTTTTCCCAGCGGTCGGCCTGTTATCCGGCAGACTCCAGAAATCAAAAAAATTAAACCAGTCGAGGGGGGACTTCAGCGCATAGTGCGCCAGGCGTTCGGCGTAGCGATCGACCGCCTGCTGCAAGGCTTGCTGACGGGTGGCCCGCGGCAGCGCCAGGGGGTCGGCAAACGGCTCGCAGTAAACGCGCAGCGTTTGGCCTTCACGCAGCACGAACATCAGCAGTACCGGGCAGCGCAACGCCGCCGCCAGCACGAAAGGCCCCTGGGGAAAAGGCGCCTCGCGGCCGAGAAAACGGCTCCACACCACGCGCCGCGCCCCGCCGCGCTGGCGGTTGACCGCCGTGCGGTCGCCCACGATCGCCACCCACTCGCCGGCATCCAGCTTTTGTTGCAGCAATATGGCGGTGTCCGGACCGATATCGCTGACCGGGATAAGGTTCACCCCCGCCTGCGGCGCTATCTCTTCCAGCAGCCGTTTAAAACGCCGCGAGTTTTCGGTGAACACCAGCGCATTGATCGCCAGCCCGCTCACCTGCTGCGCCAGCGCCCGGCAGACTTCGATATCGCCAAGGTGGGACGCCAGGATCAACTGCCCGCGTTGTCGCCCCCGTTCAATGGTCTCGCGGGCGCCGGGGGCGAAATCAATCTCTTTACCCCAGCGTAAGTCCCCGCGCCAGCTGGCGATTTTATCCAGCATCGCCTGACCGAAACGCAGAAAATGGCGATAGCTGTTGAGCGGTTTAGGCAAAGCCACCTCATGCCGACGCGCGTAATCGGTTACCTGACGCAGCCACGCCTGCGACGCCTGGCGCTGCGCGCTGCCGGTAAGCCAGTAAAAGGCGATCACCGGCCAGAGAAACAGGGTAAACGCCCCGCGCCCCAGCAGCCGATAAACCGCCAGCATAAAACGCATACCGAGCAACCCCTTGCGCTCGCCGACGCTCGACCAGTGCGCCTGGCGGCGGCGCTTCAGCAGCGCGGGGATACGCGGCAGCATGCCGAAAAACAGCCGGGCGTGCATGCGGGAGATACGCAGGTTATCGCGCAGCGCATCGAAATGAGACAGCCCGTTGTGCGGATAGATCACCGCCGTCTCGACGAAGCGGCTGGGCGTTCCCGCCCAGTAAAGCCGCACCATGATTTCGGTATCGAAATCCATCCGTCGCCCCACGGGCTGCCGGGCGATCAGGGACAAGGCGGCGTCGACCGGGTAGACCCGAAATCCGCACATGCTGTCCTGCAGGGAAAGTGAGAGCGTTTCAATCCACACCCAGATATGGGTGATATAGCGCCCGTAAAGGCGCGATTTCGGCACCGACTCGTCGTAAACCGGCCGGCCGGAGATCAGAGAGTCGGGATAACGTTTCGCCTGCGCCAGCAGGCGCGGCGCGTCCTCAATCCGGTGCTGTCCGTCGGCGTCCACCTGCAGCGCATGGCTATGCCCGGCCTGCGCCGCGGCCTCCAGACCGCGGATTACCGCCGCCCCTTTGCCGCCATTCCGCGCCAGACGCAGCAGAACGACGCCGTCGTTTTCCGCGGCCAATTGCTCCAGCACGCTTTGCGTCGGTGCGGCGCTGCCGTCATCGACGATGAAAATCGGCAGGGAAAGCGCCGCCAGGCGCGCCATAACGTCGCGCATCATGGCGCCGTGGTTATAGCAGGGGATCACCACGCAGGGTGAGAACGGGCCATTCACTGACATGGGCTTAATTCCGGCATAGTTTTATTTTTCCGCTGCTGGCGATCTTCTCCGTTTCACCGTCCGGAATATGGTAGCTGAAAGCGAGACACTGCTTCCCGGCATGCCACGTCAACGCCAGGCGCAGAGTGTAGCCGGGCAGAATCGGCTGCTGGAACTTGATGTTTTCCACCGCCGAAAACCGCCAGCCCGGCGCCAGCAGCTCAACGCCGTAATGCAGCGCCCAGTCCAGCTGCGCCACGCCGGGTAATAACGGCAGACCGTGAAAATGTCCTTTAAACCACAACAGATCCGCCGCCGCCAGCAGGGTAAGCTCGGCCCGCGGCTGCGCGATCCGCCGGGAAAGCTCAACGGGTAGCATGAAATAACGCCTGTATCTGCGGCCAGGCGCGTTTGCTCTGGCTGTTATGGGGAATAACCTCGACGACGCGCCAGAAACGCGGCATCGCCAGCGGCTCCAGCCATTGATGCAGCTGATGCCGCCATTGGCGCTTGAGCCGCGGCAGATCGGCGGCCAGCGCCGGCGAGGTCAGCACCAGCACCACGCCGATGCCGCTGCGCTCGGGGCGCGCGATAGGCAGCGCGACGGCGTCGGCGATTTCCGGCAGATCGAGCAAACGCCGCTCGATCTCGCTGAGGGAGATGCGCTTATCTTCTATTTTAACCACCCGATCGTGCCGTCCGCAGAGCTGAAAGTTCCCCGCGTCGTCAAACGCCAGCCGGTCATCCAGCTTCTGCCCCGCCGGATGCGGGATCAGCGCCGAGCGCGCCCACCAGCTATCCTGCTCGTCAGGCGACAACGACACGCCGGCGAACAGCCGCCACGGCGTATTTTCAGCCCGGCGGGAGCGCCAGGCCAGCACGCCGGTTTCCGTGCTGCCGTATATTTCATCAACCGGGGCGGCGAACCAGCGCTGCGCCGTCTCGGCGTTCGTCCAGGGCAGGACGCCGCCGGCGGAAACGATCAACCGACAGGAGGGCGGGGCGAGCGAATGGTCGATGCGCCGCAAAAAAGCCGGGCTGCTGATAAAAACATAGCGCCGCTGCCGGTCCTGGGCGGTTAGCTGTTCGGTATACAGCAGTTGCCGGCTGTCGAAACGCAGGCCCAGCGCCATCGGCAGCCAGATGCGGAAGGTGAGCCCATACATATGCTGGTGGGTCACCGAGGCGACAACGCAACAGCCTTGCAATCGCTCCCCCCAGCATTGCGCCAACCAGCGCGACTCCTCATCCAGACAGCGCACCGGTTTTACCACCTGCCGCGGTTTGCCGGTCGATCCGGAGGTAAAAAGCACGATGCGGGCGTCATCCGCGATCTCGGGCAGGGCGGCGTCGCTGCCTTGATCGCCGGCGGTTACCTTAAATAGGGGGCAGGACAGATTGATTGAGGCATCGGTCAGCAGGCCGTCGAATTCGTCGGCCTGCTCCTGCAGCACCGACTGCCGGCAGTGCCCGGGAATAACCGGAACCTTTCCCGCATGCAGCGCCGCCAGTAACCCGATGGTAAAATGGTAACTGTCCTCAAAGCACAGCGCCCAGCGCGACTCTTTGCGGCCGAGCAGCTGCTGGCACAGTTGCGCCACCTGCCGTTTCAACATCTCCAGCGTGAAGGCGCGCGCGCCATTGCCGGCGACAATGCGCTGCGCATCGTCATCGCCGTTCAGCCAGTCGCCGATAGCCCGGGGGGTAACGCGACTCATGCCTGTCTTCTCACCCGCTGGCGTACTAGCCATTCGCCCCCCATCAATAGTCCCATCAGCAGATAGCTGACCATGCCGTTCCATAACGCCCACCAATGAACATTGCCGACCAGGCAAGTCAGTACGGCGATAGCGCCGTTAACAATAAAAAACAGGCACCAGATCTGCGTTACGCGGCGCGTATAGGCGACGGCCCGCGCCGGGAGTTCCGCCTCCCGCAAACGGGCAAGGCGCTCCACCAGCGGCATTCCGCTATACAGGGAGCCGCCAAACAGCAGCAACAGCGCGGCATTGACCGCCACCGGATACCACAATAACCATTGGCCGTCGCGCAGCAGCAAGCCGGCAAGCGACAGCGCCGCCCCCGTTGCCGCCAGCAGCAGCCCCGTCCCCTTGAACAGGTGTTTATCGCCCCGCAAGGTGGCGAAGCGCAGAATAAACGTCAGCGCCAGCACCGGCAGCAGCCAGCGATGATCGGGGCGGGTAACGCTGAACCACACCAAAAAAGGCCAGGTCAGCGTCATCAGCCAGCTCAGGCCGTTTATCAGCGTTCGCATCGCCCGCCCGCACGGTTAGCCTTCATTAATCAGGCGTTCCACCGCATCCGCCACGTCCTGCACGGTACGCACCGATTTAAAGGTTTCCGGCGAAATTTTGCGGCCGATGCGTTTTTGCAGATGCACCACCATATCCACCGCGTCGATGCTGTCCAGTTCAAGATCTTCATACAGGCGCGACTCCGGCTTGATGTCATCCGCCTCCAGCTCGAACAGTTTGACCAGCAGGCCGGTAATTTCCTGATAAATTTCGTTTTTATCCATTATTGACTCATTATTCTATTATCAGGCACCCACTGCGCGCTGAGTGTTAATGAAAGCGGCCAGGGTCGCAACGGAAAAAAAGTGCCGGCGCATCTCTTCGCTTTCCGCGGAAAGCACCACGCCATAGCGATTTTTTACCGCCAGCCCCAGCTCAAGGGCATCGATGGAATCCAGACCGAGGCCGTCGCCGAACAGCGGCGCATCGGTTTCAATTTCATCGACGCTAACGTCTTCCAGATTCAGAGATTCAATAATCATCTGTTTGATTTCAATGAATATATTTTCCATGCCTTTTCCCGAATAATTATATTTTTTCTGGTGTTAAAGATTGTTGCAAAAGGCGGTTCAGACGACGCGCAGCCAGAGGATGCGGGTCTTCCTGCGCCATAAAAGTCTTATTGGCGATGCGTTCGCGCACGCTGACCGTGAAATAGGGTTTCTCCGGCGGAATATGATACCAACGACTTTGCTTATCCAACATCCTCTGACTACAGCGAATGTGCACGATGCGCAAATCACAGCCGCAGCGCACGGCGATATTGGCGGCGCCGCGTTGCAACACCGGCGGCTCGCCGTAACGCGTGCGCGTGCCTTCGGGAAAAATAACGATCACATCCCCGTTCTCCAGCCTTTGCCGACAATCGGGCAGCAGCGTCTCGGACTGGCTGTTGAGCAGATAATTTGCCGAGCGGATAACGCCCCGAATAAAGAGATTATGCTGCAGCTCGGCTTTAACCAGGCAATCCACATCCGGCATCACCGAGGCCAGCAACACGTAGTCAATTAACGACGGGTGGTTGGCGACCACCAGACAGCCGCGATCGGTTCGCAAGGTTTCAATTCCGTCGATTCTGTAATCCAGCACCCCCAGCGTACGCAAGATGCGCAAAAAGAAGCGAAAACTGGCCGATATGCTGCGGCGCGCCAGCTGGCGGCGGCGAAGGGCGTCGCGCTGGATCAGCAGCAGATTGAACCACACCAGCGACAGCAGTAAACCGCCGAGGCCAAACATCACAAAACAGCAGCCGGTCATCATTAGCCGCCATAAACGATTTAAACGCGATGATGAACGCAATACCAATGAAGACTCAGACATCGCGCCGCTCCCACTGCCAGTTGAGCCGTTCACCGCGGATAGTGAACGCGGACTCGCCCGCCAGAAACGCATGCAAAAACCGCAGGCTTTGCGGTAGTTCCGGCTCTTCACGCCGCGCCGCGGGCGATGATTGACAGCTGACCTCCTCGCCGCGGCCCAACAGCAGGGCGACGGCATAAGGATAGCGAGGCATCCGCGGCGGAATATGCGAATGATAAAAGTCGGGGATCGCGCCGTCGAAATCCACCAGCAAAACGTTCTGATAACCGGCCGCCTGCAGCGCCGCGACCTCAACCAATCCCTGCTGGAAAGAGTCGATGCCCGCCGCCAGCGATGTCGATACCAGCGGCGCCGCGGCGGCAATGGTCAGGCTTCCTACCGCCGCATTGTGAACCGACATGGCAAAATCGGTAGGGGAAATATTTTCATTGCGCGACAGCGCCAGCAGAATTCGCAGATTACGTTCCAGCTCGCCGTGACGCGAGGTAAAAACAACCGCCTCGACGGACTGACGGCGCAGCAGCGCCAATCCGCAATCCACCGCCAGACGGCTGCCGCTGTTTAAACGACGCGCCGTCATCATCGGCAGCTGGCGACATTTCTCCAGCGGACGATCGGCGTCTATCGCCGCCGGCAGCATCGCCCAGCGCCGCCAGTCGTCGATATCGCCGATCCCCGGCGCGCCGGCCTGCCAGTCAAGGATTGAAAAAGCGAGTTTCATACTATTGTTCTTCCGGTGTTACATAAACCAGCGGCACGCATGCCATATTACTACCGTCGCTGTTTATTGCTTTTTACAGATAAGCAGGGTGTGGCCGATACCCAGGCCGTCAATTTGCTGCTCCACGACAAATCCCGCGGCGCTCAACAGCGGCAAAAAGCGCCGGGCCGCATAAAAACGGCTGGTGCCGTTGGCAAGACAGGTAAAATAGAGCGAAGAGGCGTTCAGGCTGAAAGCCGCGGCCTCCCACTGTTGGCGATCCCAGAAAATCTCCAGAATACAGACGCGCGCGTCCGCTTTCATCGACCGCGCGATTTTGCGCAGAATGGCGACGATTTGCGCCTCGCCAAAACAGTCGAGAAACTGGCTCATCCACCAAATATCCGCCTCGCCCGGCAACGGACCATCCGCCAGCATATCCACCGCCACGCCGCAAATACGATCGGAATTGCCTGTATCTGCAATATTTGACGTCGCCAGCGCTATTTGCTCAGGCAGATCAAGAATGGTAATCCGCACGTCGGGATCGTAGTCGCAACAGCGTAGCGCCCACTTACCGGTATTTCCCCCCACGTCGTACAGGCGTCGCGGCTTTTGCCGAAAAATATGCGGCAAGGCGGCATCGAACGCGGCGTCGGAGTAGAAATGATCAAAAGCGAACCAGCTCTTTTTCGCCTGCGGCGGCAGCTGACTCAAGGCAGGGTAAATAGTCGGCCACTCGCCGAAAACCTTTAATCCCGCGGGCTTATTTTTCGCCAGCGCTTCATCAAGATAAAACATCCCCTGGTAACAAACGTCCTGGGTAAAGTCCATATTGACGCGGGTCATGCGATCGTGAAGCAGGTAGTGACCGATTTTGGACAAAAAGTAGGCGTCATCGCGCTGAATGACAATGCGTCCGCTAAGGCCGACGTCCAGCAGCAGTTCAACCGCATAGCGGCTTAGCGTGGTGATATTGACGATATCATCCAGGCTCGCTCCTTGCTGGCCGCACTTATCCAGAAACGCCAGAATACCGTGATTACGCAGGTTGATAGCCGCCTGAAACAGCATCGGCGCGAAAGCGATACGCTGAGCTTCGGTAATGGCGTCCAGCGCGCTGACATTATCTTTGTCATATCCGTAGGACACGATGATTTCCCTTGAGGTGGCAAATGCGACTAAGCGAAAAAACCAAAACAGCCGAATAGCGCCTATTCGGCTGGTAAAAATTATTTAATCTGCTGTCCCGCCAGTTTTAATTGAATTTCACGGTCCAGGTTATTTATCCAACGATTATAATTGCGGTGAATTTTCCCGCCGCTCGCCAACAGATTCTGACTGCCGACGTAATTGATGGAATAGCTGGTTGGTGAGTAATTAATACGAATATCGGCAGCATGACCGCGCTGATCGATGCGGCCGTTGATAACGCCCGGCGAAACGGGCGTCATTACCCATTCACGCTCCATACCGGCCTGAAGAATGGCCTTTCTTACCTGATCGCTGGTGTAATTCGCCGTAATCGGCTTGGTCACATTCGCCACGGGGGCGGTGCGGGCACAGCCGGTCAACGCCAAAACACAGGCCAACCCTACGAAAATAAGCTGTTTTTTCATAAAATCCCTATCAATTGATAAACATTGAACCGCCCAAAAGTACCGGCGCCTGATGCAAAACTAATAATTAGCGCATCATGCAAACTATTTTACACAAAATAGATATAACTTGACAAAAATATGTCATTGCCGGCTCTCTGCCGTCGAATAAAACCCATGCGGGGAAAAAAGGTCATAGCGTAAAAAAGACAAAAAAATCCGCCCGATGGAAACCCGCTAACCGGGTCGCCACCAGGCGGATGGGATTTTAACGCTAGGGTTTATTCCACCGTGACCGACTTGGCCAGATTACGCGGCTGATCGACGTCGGTGCCTTTGATCAGCGCAACGTGGTAAGCCAGTAATTGCAGCGGCACGGTATAGAAGATCGGCGCAATCACCTCTTCAATGTGCGGCAGCGGAATAATTTTCATATTTTCGCTGCTGACGAAGCCGGCGTCCTGGTCGGCGAAGACATACAGCTCGCCGCCGCGGGCGCGCACCTCTTCAATATTGGATTTCAGTTTTTCCAGCAGTTCATTATTCGGCGCCACCACCACCACCGGCATATCCGCATCAATCAGCGCCAGCGGCCCGTGTTTCAGTTCACCGGCGGCGTAGGCTTCGGCGTGAATATAGGAGATTTCCTTCAGCTTCAGCGCCCCTTCCATGGCGATCGGATACTGGTCGCCACGACCCAGGAACAAGGCGTGATGCTTATCGGAGAAACCTTCCGCCAGCGACTCGATAAGGCTGTCCTGCGACAGCATCTGCTCGATACGCGCCGGCAGCGCCTGCAAGCCGTGCACAATATTGTGCTCAATCTGCGCATCCATGCCGCGCAGACGGCCGATACGCGCCACCAGCATCAACAGCACGGTTAGCTGGGTGGTGAACGCCTTGGTGGAAGCCACGCCGATTTCAACGCCCGCTTTGGTCATCAGCGCCAGATCGGACTCGCGCACCAGCGAAGAGCCCGCCACGTTGCAAATAGCCAGCGATCCCAGATAGCCCAGCTCCTTGGACAAACGCAGCGCCGCCAGGGTGTCCGCGGTTTCTCCCGACTGCGACAACGTAATCATCAGGCTGTTTTTACGCACCGCCGGTTGGCGATAGCGAAATTCGGAGGCGATCTCCACGTCGCACGGCACGCCCGCCAGCGCTTCGAACCAGTAGCGGGACACCATGCCGGAGTTGTAAGAGGTGCCGCAGGCGATGATTTGCACATGCTCGACCTTCGCCAACAGTTCATCCGCCTGCGGGCCCAATTCAGAAAGATTGACCTCGCCGTGGCTGAAACGCCCTTCGAGGGTGTTCTTGATCGCCACCGGCTGCTCATAGATCTCTTTCTGCATATAGTGACGATAGGCGCCCTTGTCGCCGGCGTCGTAACTGACTTTCGAGTCGATCTCTTCACGTTCGGCAAGGTTGCCGGCTTTATCAAATACGCGCACGTCGCGGCGCGTAATTTCAGCCACATCGCCCTCTTCCAGGAAGATAAAGCGGCGGGTAACCGGCAGCAGCGCCAGCTGGTCGGAAGCAATAAAGTTTTCCCCCACGCCGCGGCCGATAACCAGCGGGCTGCCTGAACGCGCGGCCACCAGTACGCTCGGGTCGCGGCTATCCAGCACCACCATGCCATAGGCGCCGCGCAGCTGCGGGATAACGCGCTTGACCACCTCAACCAGCGAACCGCCCTGCTTCTGTTCGAAATGAACCAGATGCGCCACCACTTCGGTATCCGTTTCCGAAACGAAGCGATAGCCGCGTTCAATCAGCAGTTCACGCAGCGGTTCATGGTTTTCGATAATACCGTTATGGACGATGATAATATTTTCAGAAACATGGGGATGCGCATTAGCCTCCGAAGGTTCGCCGTGGGTTGCCCAACGGGTATGGGCAATCCCGGTGCCGCCATGCAGCGCATGCTCTTCGGCCGCCTGGGCCAGAATCTGAACCTTTCCCAACCGCCGCAGACGGGCGACCTGCCCTTCGTTGTCGACCACGGCCAGACCGGCGGAGTCGTAACCACGGTATTCAAGACGGCGTAAACCTTCCAACAGAATTTCTGCAATATCACGTTGCGCAACAGCGCCTACAATTCCACACATCGATTGTATTCCTATTAAAGTGACATATTGTGTCACCGGATATGTCTTAGACCTGATTGTTCCGGTTTTTCCGGATTCCCCGAGCCTGGTAGAGAGTTGGGGATTATTATGTTTTGCCTTGCGCTTGTTATGACGATGGCAAACGCAAGGCAAAACGGCCTCCGCCGCTGGCGAAGGCCGATAAGCCGCTTATTTCTTCTTCACTGGACGCTGCCAACCGGCTTTATGGTTCTGTTCTTTTCGGTTATAGACCAGATCCGCGCCATTTATGTCTTTCATCACCGTGGTGCCCGCGGCGATAGTGGCTCCCGCGGCCACCGTGACCGGCGCCACCAGTTGGGTATCCGAGCCGACAAACACGTCATCGCCGATGATCGTTTTATACTTATTGGCGCCGTCATAGTTACAAGTGATGGTTCCCGCCCCGATATTGACCCCGGCGCCGATATCGGCATCGCCCAGGTAGCTCAGATGACCGGCCTTCGAACCTTTGCCCAGACGGGCTTTTTTCAGTTCAACAAAGTTGCCGACGTGCGCGCCTTCTTCCAGCGCGGTTCCGGGACGCAAACGGGCGAACGGCCCGATGGTGCAGTTGGCTTCCAGCGCCGCGTCTTCCAACACCGAGTATGGACTGATTTCACAATCATCACCAATCACGCTGTTTTTTATTACGCAGCCCACGCCGATTTTAACCCGATGGCCCAGCGTAACCCGACCTTCCACCACCACGTTGGCGTCAATGGCAACATCCCGGCCGTGCAGCAACTCCCCACGCAAATCAAAGCGTTCGGGATCGAGCAGCATCACGCCGGCCAGCAGCAGTTTATCCGCCTGCTGGCGTTGATAAACCCGCTCCAGCGCCGCAAGCTGCAGGCGGTTATTCACCCCTTCCACCTCGCTCAGGCGCTCGGGATGCACCGCGACGACGCTGCGGCCTTCCGCCGCCGCCGTGGCGATGATATCGGTGATGTAGTACTCGCCCTGGGTGTTATCGTTTTTCAATTGGCTTAACCAGCGCTGTAAATCTTTGCCGTTGGCGACCAGTATTCCGGTATTGATTTCATTAATCCGCCGCTGTTCCTCGCTGGCGTCTTTATGTTCGACGATCCCGACGATAGCGCCGTTTTCACGCACGATGCGTCCATATCCGGTGGGATCGTCCAGCTTCACGGTAAGCAGGCCGATGCCGCCCTGCGGCTTCGACTGCAGCAGGCGCCGCAGCGTTGGCGGAGAAATCAGCGGCACATCGCCGTACAGCATCAGAATATCTTCATCATCGGCAAAATAGGGCGCCGCCTGCTGCATGGCGTGCCCGGTCCCCAACTGCTCCGCCTGTAACACCCAGTTCAAGGCCTGATCGGACAGCGTTTGCTTTAATAAATCCCCCCCATGCCCATAAACCAGATGGACATGCTGCGCGCCGATGGTCATGGCGGCGTCAATCACATGCTGAACCATCGGTTTACCCGCCAGCGGGTGCAAAACTTTGGGAAGATCGGAGTACATGCGGGTTCCTTTACCGGCAGCAAGGATAACCACGCTCATAGCGCTGTTCGACATAAGCATCCTGACAAGAACTGATTGGCGGACAATCAACAAGTAATAGAAAAAAGAATAGCCAAAGTGTACCGAAACTTATACTGAAAGCGGACCGTTTTTGATGAGTTTTTTCTGAAAAGACGGACTGAAAAATACAGGCGGTTAAGCATATCGTCGCCCTTTATAGCGGCTTTCACCGAAATGAAAAAAGCCGGTCGGGATAAACCGACCGGCTTTTGTATATCACGCTTCTATCCGTTACATCGTTTTTCTGGTCAGTTCGATAACCCGCAGCTTGGCGATCGCTTTGCTCAGCTCGGCGGAAGCCTGAGCATAATCCACGTCGCCGTGCGAGTTGCGGATATGATCTTCGGCTTTGCGTTTCGCTTCCAGCGCCCGCGCTTCGTCCAGATCCTGCCCGCGGATGGCGGTATCGGACAGTACGGTAACCATGTTCGGCTGCACCTCGAGGATGCCGCCGGACAGGTAGATATACTCTTCTTCACCGTGCTGTTTAACAATACGCACCATGCCGGGCTTAATGGCAGTCAGCAGAGGGGCATGTCCCGGATAAATACCCAGTTCGCCTTCGCTCCCGGTTACCTGGATTTTCTGCACCAGGCCGGAGAACATTGCCTGTTCCGCACTAACGACATCCAGATGGTAAGTCATAGCAGCCATATCACCCTCCTACAAGGCGTTACAGTTTCTTGGCTTTTTCCACTGCTTCTTCAATGGAACCAACCATATAGAACGCCTGCTCCGGCAGGTGGTCGTATTCGCCGTCCATAATACCTTTAAAACCGCGAATGGTATCTTTCAGGGAGACGTACTTACCCGGAGAACCGGTGAACACTTCCGCCACGAAGAACGGCTGCGACAGGAAGCGTTGGATTTTACGCGCCCGGGATACCACCAGCTTGTCTTCTTCCGACAGCTCGTCCATACCCAGGATGGCGATGATATCCTTCAGTTCCTGGTAACGTTGCAGAATGGACTGCACGCCGCGCGCCACGTCGTAGTGCTCCTGGCCCACAACCAGCGGATCCAGCTGACGGCTGGTGGAATCCAGCGGGTCGACCGCAGGGTAGATACCCAGCGAGGCGATCTGACGGCTCAGTACCACGGTGGCGTCCAGGTGGGCGAAGGTGGTGGCCGGAGACGGGTCGGTCAAGTCATCCGCAGGCACGTAAACCGCCTGAACCGAGGTGATGGAACCGGTTTTGGTGGAGGTAATACGTTCTTGCAGCACGCCCATTTCTTCCGCCAGCGTCGGCTGGTAGCCTACCGCCGAAGGCATACGGCCCAACAGCGCGGACACTTCGGTACCGGCCAGAGTGTAGCGATAAATGTTATCGACAAACAGCAGTACGTCGCGCCCTTCATCACGGAATTTTTCCGCCATGGTCAGGCCGGTCAACGCCACGCGCAGACGGTTGCCCGGCGGCTCGTTCATCTGGCCGTATACCAGCGATACTTTATCGATAACGTTGGATTCGGTCATTTCGTGATAGAAGTCGTTACCTTCACGGGTACGTTCGCCCACGCCGGCAAACACCGAATAACCGGAGTGTTCGATGGCGATGTTACGGATAAGCTCCATCATGTTGACGGTTTTACCCACGCCGGCGCCGCCGAACAGGCCGACTTTACCGCCCTTGGCGAACGGACACATCAGGTCGATAACCTTGATGCCGGTTTCCAGCAGTTCCTGCGAGTTGGACAGTTCTTCGTAGCTCGGCGCCGCGCGGTGAATCGCCCAGCGGTCTTCTTCGCCGATGTCGCCTTTCATGTCGACCGGCTCGCCCAGCACGTTCATGATGCGGCCCAGGGTCGCTTTACCCACCGGGACTTCTATCGGGTGTCCCTGATTGGTGACCTTCAACCCGCGACGCAGACCGTCGGAAGAGCCCATTGCGATACAACGAACAACGCCGCCGCCCAACTGCTGCTGCACTTCCAGCACCAGTTTTTCCGCGCCGTTCTCTACCTCAAGCGCATCGTACACTTTTGGTACCGCATCCTGCGGGAACTCGACGTCCACCACGGCGCCGATTACCTGGATAATCTTTCCAGTAGCCATCTTGAATCCTCTACGTAATTCGTAAACCTGGTTTAAACCGCGGAGGCTCCCCCGACGATTTCGGTGAGTTCCTGGGTAATGCTGGCCTGACGAGCCTTGTTGTACACCAACTGCAGCTCTTTGATCAGGCTGCCGCCGTTATCGGTCGCGGCTTTCATCGCCACCATTCGCGCGGCCTGTTCACTGGCCAGGTTCTCTACGACGCCCTGATAAACCTGCGACTCCACATAGCGGCGCAGCAGGGTATCCAGCAGCGACTTGGGGTCGGGCTCATACAGGTAATCCCAGGACTTTTTCTTCAACTCGCCGTCATCCGCGGGCGGCAACGGCAACAGCTGAGCAACCAGCGGTTCCTGAGACATGGTATTGATAAACCTGTTGCACACGATATACAGCTTGTCCAGACGACCTTCGTCATAGGCCTGCAGCATAACTTTCACCGGCCCGATCAATTCCGACACGGAAGGGTTATCCCCCATGCCTGTGACCTGAGCGACGATATTCCCGCCCACCGAATTGAAAAAAGAGACCGCTTTGGAGCCAATCAGCGCCAAATCGACATCAACGCCTTTTTCGCTCCAGGTTTTCATTTCGCCCAGCAGCTTTTTGAACAGGTTAATGTTCAACCCGCCGCACAGGCCTCGGTCGGTGGACACCACCAGATACCCGACGCGCTTAACGTCCCGCTCTTCCAGGTAGGGGTGTTTGTATTCCAGATTGCCCAACGCAAGGTGACCAATCACGTTGCGTATGGTTTTCGCATAAGGACGGCTGGCCGCCATACGTTCCTGCGATTTGCGCATTTTGGAGGCGGCGACCATTTCCATCGCTTTGGTGATCTTTTGCGTATTCTGGACGCTTGCGATCTTACTACGTATCTCTTTTGCGCCGGCCATCTTTGCTTCTCCTCAAAGCCTTGCGGCCTGCTTTACAGCAGGCCACCGGGCGTTACCAGGACTGGGTTGCCTTAAAGGTATCGAGAATGTTTTTGAACTTACCCTCGATCTCATCGTTATAAGCGCCAGACTGGTCGATTTGTTGCAGAAGTTCGCCGTGCTCGCGATCGGCATAGGCCAGCAGCGCCGCTTCAAAGCCGACGACTTTCGCAATTTCAACGTCTTCAAGGTAACCGCGTTCCGCCGCGAACAGCACCAGAGACTGCTGCGCAACCGACATCGGCGCATACTGTTTCTGTTTCAGCAACTCGGTCACTTTCTGACCGTGATTCAGCTGTTTGCGCGTTGCATCATCCAGATCGGATGCAAACTGCGAGAACGCCGCCAGTTCACGATACTGCGCCAGCGCGGTACGAATACCCCCGGACAGCTTTTTCATGATCTTGGTCTGCGCCGCGCCGCCGACGCGGGATACCGAGATCCCCGGGTTGACCGCGGGACGGATACCGGCGTTGAACAGGTTGGATTCCAGGAAGATCTGACCGTCGGTGATCGAAATCACGTTGGTCGGAACGAACGCGGAAACGTCGCCGGCCTGGGTTTCGATAATCGGCAGCGCGGTCAGAGAACCGGTTTTACCTTTCACCTCGCCCTTGGTGTAAGCCTCGACGTAGTCGACGTTGACGCGCGCGGCCCGTTCCAGCAGACGGGAGTGCAGATAGAACACGTCCCCCGGATAGGCTTCACGGCCCGGCGGACGGCGCAGCAGCAGAGAAATCTGACGATAGGCGACGGCCTGCTTGGACAGATCGTCATAAATAATCAGCGCATCTTCGCCGCGGTCGCGGAAATATTCGCCCATGGCGCATCCGGCGTACGGCGCCAGATATTGCAGCGCGGCGGACTCGGACGCGGTCGCCACCACCACGATGGTGTTGGCCAGCGCGCCGTGCTCTTCCAGCTTACGCACCACGTTGGAGATGGTGGAGGCTTTCTGACCGATGGCGACATAAACGCACTTGATGCCGGAATCGCGCTGGTTGATGATGGCGTCGATGGCCAGCGCCGTTTTACCGGTCTGACGGTCGCCGATAATCAGCTCGCGCTGACCGCGGCCGATAGGGATCATGGCATCGACGGACTTATAGCCCGTCTGCACCGGCTGATCGACGGACTGACGTTCGATAACGCCGGGCGCAATCGCTTCAACCGCGGAGAAACCGTCGTGCTCCAGCGGACCTTTACCATCGATCGGTGCGCCCAGAGTGTTGACCACGCGGCCCAGCAGGCCGCGGCCGACCGGCACTTCCAGAATACGGCCGGTGCATTTTACCTTCATGCCTTCGGCCAGATCCGCATATGGACCCATCACCACCGCACCAACGGAGTCGCGCTCCAGGTTCAGTGCAATCGCGTAGCGGTTGCCCGGCAGGGAAATCATCTCCCCCTGCATCACTTCGGCAAGGCCGTGAACGCGGATGATCCCGTCGCTGACGGAAACAATAGTACCTTCATTGTGAGCTTCGCTCACCACATTGAACTGAGCAATGCGCTGCTTGATCAGTTCGCTGATTTCGGTGGAATTCAGTTGCATGCTCCAGTCCCCTTAAGACTGCAAGACGTCTGCCAGACGTTCCAGACGACCGCGAATGCTGCCATCTATCACCATATCGCCCGCGCGTATCACCACGCCGGCCATGACAGACTTATCAATTTTGCAATTCAGCTTCACTTTGCGTGACAGACGTTTTTCCATCGCCGCGGCTATCTTCGACAGCTGCGGCTCACTCAACGTACCGGCGGAAACAACATCGACCTCAACCGTCGATTCCTGCGCCGCCCGCAGTTGAACAAATTGCGCCAGTACTTCGGGAAGCACCGGTAAACGTCCGTTCTCGGCCATCACCTTGATCAGGTTCTGCCCGGCTTCATCAAGTTGATCGTCACAAACGGCAATAAACGTTTTCGCCAGCTCAATCGGCGCTCTCGCGCCGGAAAGCAACTCGGCAATCTGTTCGTTGCGCGTGACTTCGGCCGTAAACGCCAGCATATTCTGCCAGCGATCAACCGCCTGATTCTCAACCGCAAAGTCAAAAGCTGCTTTGGCGTAGGGGCGAGCTACCGTGACGTATTCAGACATCGGCCCCTCCCTCCTTACAGTTCAGCGACCAGTTTATCAACGATGTCGCTGTTGGCAGCTTCATCCACGGAACGTTCGATAATTTTCTCGGCACCGGCGATAGCCAACATGGCGACCTGCTTACGCAACTCTTCACGAGCGCGTTTGCGTTCGGCTTCGATTTCAGCCTGCGCCTGCGCGACAATTTTGTTACGTTCAGCTTCCGCTTCCGCTTTGGCTTCATCCAGGATCTGAGTACGGCGTTTGTTTGCCTGCTCGATGAGCACCTGGGCTTCCGCTTTGGCTTTCTTCAGTTGATCTGTCGCATTGGCCTGCGCCAGGTTCAAATCTTTTTTGGCACGTTCGGCAGAAGCCAGACCGTCAGCGATTTCCTTCTGACGCTTCTCGATGGCGGCCATAATCGGCGGCCATACGTACTTCATGCAGAACCAGACAAACAGGACGAACGCAATGGCCTGGCCGAGGATTGTTGCATTAATATTCACAGCACAATGCCTCTTTCAAAGTTAAATAAGTTGATGTTTCAACCCCGGCGGAAAACATCTCCGCTTAGGCCACCGCAAACATCACATACAGGCCCAGACCAACGGCAATCATCGGGATGGCGTCAACCAGACCCATGACGATAAAGAACTGTGTACGCAGCAGAGGAATCAGATCAGGCTGACGCGCAGCGCCTTCCAAGAATTTCCCACCCAGAATGCCGATACCGATCGCAGCACCGATTGCCGCCAAACCCATCATCAACGCGGCAGCCATGTACAGCAGATCCACACTCAGGTTTTCCATGACAGTCTCCAGTTTGTTTCAGTTAAAACGTTATTGTGTTGAAAGAAAATCAATGCTCTTCAGATGCCATCGAGAGATAAACAACCGTCAGAACCATGAAAATAAAAGCCTGAAGCGTAATGATCAAAATGTGGAAAATGGCCCAGGGCACATTCAACAACCATTGCGACCACCACGGCAGCAAGCCGGCAATCAGGATGAAGATCAACTCACCCGCATACATGTTGCCAAACAGTCGCAAACCAAGAGAGATCGGTTTGGACAGCAGGCTGACACCTTCAAGAATCAGGTTGATAGGAATAAATACTGGATGGTTGAACGGCTGCATGGTCAGTTCCTTAACAAAACCGCCAACGCCTTTCATTTTAATGCTGTAGAACAGGACCAGGGCAAAAACGCCGAGCGCCATGGACAAGGTGATATTAACGTCCGCGGACGGCACCACGCGCAGATAGGCATGCGCCGGATCGTGGCCGAGAAGGCTATAGATGCCGGCCCACACCTGCGGCAGAAAATCGATGGGCAGCAGATCCATCAGGTTCATCAGGAAAACCCAGACGAAAATGGTCAGCGCCAGCGGGGCGATAAGCTTGCTTTTGCCATGAAACATGTCGCGCACGTTGCTGTCGACAAAGCCGACAATCAGCTCGACCGCCGTTTGCAATTTACCCGGCACGCCGCTGGTGGCGTTTTTGGCAACCCGGCGGAAGATAACCAGAAAGAGGACGCCGAGAGCGATAGAGAAAAACATCGAATCGATGTTGATCGACCAGAACCCCGTCCCCACCTGCAAGTGTGTCAGGTGATGACCGATGTACTCTTGAGGAGTAGAGATTTCTCCTGATGCAGACATGATGTCTCTTACCCTTTTGTTGTTAATTACGGTAACGGTTCATTACGGCCGGCGCCACTATCTGCATAACCAACACCGCCAGATAAGTCAGGCCGAGCGGAAAAAAAGCCGCTTTGAACATCCCTAACGCCACCACCAACAGTGCAATGGTGATCAATACCTTCAGCGCCTCACCGATGGCGAACGACCAGGCGACTCGCCCGTCGGCAGGCGTATGCGCCTGATGACGCAGGGCAAACAGCACAAACAGGACGTTCGGCAACCAGGCCGCCAGCCCCCCGCCTAACGCGGAAGCCCCGGCTTCAACACTGCCGGCGGCGAAGACGGCGCTCAGCAGAATAAAAGCGGCCAGCTGTAGTAGCAGTAACCTTAAAGCCGCTTTTCCGCTGTAAAGGGATACAGACATGGCCTTCCCCGTACCTTCCAGAGGTGTGCTGAATGACGTATAAAACTGCCTTTATACCCTTGAGTCAAGCAGCAAAAAACGAGCAAATTATACGGGTCATACCTGCGAATTCAATCGATAAGTAGCGAAAAGGTGAACAATTATTTAAATTTCTTTCCGGAGACGCATTTCCGCCGACAATCATAATCGCACCTATGCGCGGTAATTAATTTCTAAAGCCGCCCGATATGTGACATTCCTCACACAAACGCTCTACCGGCATTTTATAGCGGATAAGGTTATTTTTTGTCTTTAGCAAAGAAAGCTGTTTATCTTATTTAAATTCAATCAGTTAAAAAAGAACAAACAAAAAACACGCAATAAACACCATTTCAACCCGCTATTGACATTATTGATATTATTTTTTCACTCAATTAACACCTGCAAACAGCGAGGTTTAGCACCGATAAGCTATTTTCGCCAGTGACTATTAACCATGAAACCAACCCCGTTACCAGAAAAACCCCGGCAGATGTGAAATATAAGTGATCGTTAATCGCCACACCGCACGCCGCCGCGTCGGCCATGCGAACAGCCGATAGGGAAATAATTAGTTATAATTTTTTTGATAAAACGCAAAATTAATTTGGTTTAAGCACGATCAGGTGGCGTTCGCCTTCCAGTTCCGGCACCGATAAACGAATCACCCGCTCCAGCTCGACGCCCTGGGGCAACGCGGTAAGTTCTTCCGCGGGCAGTACCCCTTTCAAGGCATAGAAACGGCCGGATGGTTTGGCGGGAAGATGACGACACCACTGAACCATATCCTGCAGCGAAGCAAATGCCCGGCTGATAACGCCGTCGAAAGGCGGCTCGGCGGGGAAATCCTCGACCCGGCTCTGCACCGGAGAAATATTCTCCAACTGCAGTTCATACTGCACCTGACGTAGAAAACGCACGCGCTTTCCCAGGCTGTCCAGCAGGGTAAAATGCGCCGCCGGACGCACTATCGCCAAGGGGATCCCCGGTAGTCCCGGCCCGGTCCCCACATCAATAAAGCGTTCTCCCTGCAAGTAAGGTTCAACCACGATGCTGTCCATAATATGGCGGACGAGCATTTGCCGCGGATCGCGCACGGAGGTCAGATTGTAAGCGTTGTTCCACTTATGCAGCATCTCAACATACTGAATCAGCAAAATTTTTTGCTTTTCTGAAAGCACAATGGCGGCGGTTTTCAGCAGATTATCAAGCGTGTCGTGCACCATAAGATCCTGGAGTTATTTATGTGAATATCGTACTGCCGGCAAGGTTACCTCGGCTCAGGCGCTGCGGCGCAGCATTCCCTGTTTTTTCAGCCACACCAGCAGAATGGAGATGGCGGCCGGGGTGATGCCGGAGATACGCGAAGCCTGGCCGATCGACGCGGGTTTGTGATCGTTGAGCTTGGCGATCACCTCATTCGACAACCCGTTAACCTGGCGATAATCAAGCTCGACGGGCAACAGCGTATGCTCGTTACGCAGCTGCCTGTCGATTTCATCCTGCTGACGGGCGATATAGCCTGCGTATTTGACCTGAATTTCAACCTGCTCGGCGGCCTGTTGGTCGGTCAACGCCGGCGCGAACAGCGGCAGCGCGGTCAGTTGAGCATAGTCCACTTCCGGACGGCGCAGCAGCTCTTCCCCGTTTGCCTCGCGCGACAGCGGCGTTTTCAACAGGCCGTTGACCTGCTCCAACTGCTCGGACTGCGGGTGAATACGAATATCGCGCAGGCGCTGGCGCTCTTTTTCAATGTTTTCCAGCTTTTCGTTAAAACGCGCCCAGCGGTGGTCGTCCACCATTCCCAGCTCGCGGCCGATCTCCGTCAGACGCAGGTCGGCATTGTCTTCCCGCAGCATCAGGCGGTATTCGGCGCGCGAAGTAAACATCCGATAGGGTTCTTTGGTGCCCAGGGTGCAGAGATCGTCCACCAGTACGCCCAGGTAGGCCTGATCGCGGCGCGGCGCCCAGCCTTCCTGGTCGAAGGCCAGCCGGGCGGCGTTCAGCCCCGCCAGCATCCCCTGCGCCGCGGCCTCTTCGTAGCCGGTGGTGCCGTTGATCTGGCCGGCGAAGAACAGACCGTGAATAAATTTGCTCTCCAGCGTGGTTTTCAAATCACGCGGATCGAAGAAATCGTACTCGATGGCATAGCCGGGGCGAACAATGCGCGCATTTTCCATTCCGGCCATCGAACGTACAATCTGCCACTGCACGTCGAACGGCAGGCTGGTGGAAATCCCGTTGGGGTAGATCTCATTGCTGGTCAGCCCTTCCGGCTCCAGAAAGATCTGATGCGAATTGCGATCGGCGAAGCGCATCACCTTGTCTTCGATCGACGGACAGTAGCGCGGTCCGATCCCTTCGATGATCCCGGCATACATCGGGCTGCGATCCAGGTTATTGCGGATCGCCTCATGGGTTTTTTCATTGGTATGGGTGATATAGCACGGCATCTGCGCCGGATGCTGGCTGGCCTGTCCCAGGAAGGAGAATACCGGCATGGGGTCGTCGCCGTGCTGCTGCGCCAGTACGCTGAAATCGATGGTTCGGGCGTCGATACGCGGCGGCGTGCCGGTTTTAAGACGGTTAACCCGCAGCGGCAGTTCACGCAGACGTCGGGCCAGCGGAATGGAAGGCGGATCGCCGGCGCGTCCGCCGCTGTAGTTATCCAGCCCGATGTGGATCTTGCCGTCGAGGAAAGTTCCCACGGTCAGCACCACCGCTTTGGCGCGGAATTTTAACCCCATCTGGGTGACCGCCCCCACCACGCGATCGTTTTCCACGATAAGATCGTCGACCGCCTGTTGGAAGATCGTCAGGTTGGGTTGATTTTCCAGCGCGGTGCGCACCGCCTGCCGATAGAGGACGCGATCCGCCTGTGCCCGGGTAGCGCGTACCGCCGGGCCTTTACTGACGTTTAGTATCCTAAACTGAATGCCGGCCTGGTCGACGGCGCGGGCCATCAGCCCTCCCATGGCGTCGATCTCTTTAACCAGATGCCCTTTGCCGATACCGCCGATCGCCGGGTTGCAGGACATCTGTCCCAGCGTGTCGATATTGTGCGTCAGCAAAAGGGTTTGTCGTCCCATGCGGGCCGCAGCCATTGCCGCTTCCGTACCGGCATGGCCTCCGCCGATCACGATGACGTCAAAAGGATCTGGATAAAACATGGTACTGCTCCTCGCATTGTTGCGAATGGATAGTTGCGAAACGATCGTTGTTTGCCCTGGGGTGGAGGATTCTACTCAACTTTACCCAAACCACCAAGCGTCTTGGATCCTGGCTAATTAAAGAAAGATCTTTTTATTTAAAGATCTCTTTATTAGATCTTCTATTAGGATCGACCCTTTGTGTGGATAAGTGATTATTCATTTTAAGGATCAAGAAATTAGGAATGATCATTAGCTGTGAATGATCGGTGATCCCATACCGTATAAGCTGGGATCTTAATGGCTACTTATACACAGCGTGAAAAACGTACAGCGGTTATTCTTTGGATAACTACCGCTTTTACACCTGAATTAAGCATAGTTATACACATTCAAACGCTGAATATTTCGCCTTAATTGAGTAAATTAATCCAGGATCCCAGCCACTCCTCCGCCGGATCCTCGGGAATGTCGTGCTGGGTGATGTCGATCTTCAGGATATCGCCGATCCTTTTGGCGCCGAGCTGGCTTAATACGCGATCCGCGGTAAGGATCGCGCCGCAAAAGGTATCGTACTCTTTACTGCCTATGCCGATGGCGCCGAAGCGCACCTGGGAAAGATCGGGCTTCTGCCGCTCCAGCTGTTCAAACAGCGGCTGCAGATTGTCCGGTAGTTCCCCGGCGCCGTGCGTCGAGGTGACCAGCAGCCATAAGCCGCTCTCCGGCAGGTCGTTCAGTTCAGGGCCGTGCAGCATCTCTGAGGAGATGTTTTCCTTTTCCAGCAGTTCGGCCAAATGTTCCGCCACGTATTCCGCGCTGCCCAAGGTACTGCCGCTGATTAGCGTAATGTCAGCCATACACCATCCCACCTGATAAAAGACGGGACATTGTACGCTGTGATCAGGCTGGGATCTACCTGTGGATAATAGGGGTATAAGAAAATGGATTAAGGCGGGATGGTCCGCATAATGGGGTTTTGCAGCGAGATCAGCGTCTCGGTGGACTGAATTTCGTCAATGGTCTGGATCTTGTTGATAAGTACGTCTTGCAGGGAGTCGATCGAGCGGCACATCACCTTGATAAACACGCTGTAGTGGCCGGTGGTGTAGTAAGCCTCCACCACCTCTTCCAGATTGTTGAGCTTCTCCAACGCGGAGGGATAGTCTTTGGCGCTTTTCAAAATGATGCCGATAAAACAGCAGACGTCATAGCCCAGCTGTTTTGGGCTGATATCCAGGCGCGTGCCGATAATGATCCCCGCCTGCTTCATTTTTTCCACCCGGACGTGGATCGTCCCCGGGCTGACGGAAAACTGTTTCGCCAGTTCGGCATAGGGGGTGCGCGCATTGTCCATCAAGGCCGAGAGGATGCCGCGATCGAGATTATCGATCTGATAAATTTCCGCCATTTCAGGCTCCTTAAATTATCGATTTTTCATTTTATACCGCGAAAAAATAATGAATTGAAGTCGACCAGGCTATTTATCCATAAGAATATTGAATACCACCGCCATTCTGGCGCCTAATTGATAAATAATATTCTTGATGAGACAGCGGTAATGAAAAAACAATACATCCTGAAACAGCGACAGATAAGCTTCGTAAAATCCTTTTTCTCCAGTCAGCTGGAGCAGCGTCTGGGGCTGACCGAAGTCCAGGCGCCGATCCTCAGCCGGGTGGGCGACGGCACTCAGGATAACCTGTCCGGCATAGAAAAAGCGGTGCAGGTCAAGGTGAAGGCGCTGCCGGAATCCGCCTTCGAGGTGGTGCACTCGCTGGCGAAATGGAAGCGCAAGACGCTGGGCGCATATGATTTCAGCCGCGGCGAGGGTATCTATACCCATATGAAGGCTCTGCGCCCTGATGAAGAGCGCCTCAGCGCGATCCATTCCGTCTACGTCGATCAGTGGGATTGGGAGCGGGTGATGGGCGAGGGAGAGCGTAATCCTGACTATCTGAAATCGACGGTAGCCCAGATTTATCAGGGGATTAAAGCCACCGAGGCCGCGGTAGGCGAGCGATTCGGCCTACAGGCGTTTCTGCCGGAACAGATTCAGTTCGTACATGCGCAAACCCTGCTGGAGCGCTATCCCGGACTGGATGCCAAAGGGCGCGAGCGGGCTATCGCCAAAGAGCTGGGAGCGGTCTTCCTGATTGGCATCGGCGGTACGCTGTCCGACGGCCAGCGTCACGACGTTCGGGCGCCGGATTATGATGACTGGACAACCGTGGACGAACAGGGGCTGGCCGGACTGAACGGCGATATCCTGGTATGGAATCCGATATTGGAAGATGCCTTTGAGCTGTCGTCGATGGGCATCCGGGTGGATGCGGTGGCGCTGAAGCGTCAGCTGGCGCTGACTCAGGATGAAGATCGGTTGAAGCTGGAATGGCATCAGGCGTTGCTGCGCGGCGAGATGCCGCAGACCATCGGCGGCGGTATCGGTCAGTCACGGTTGGTCATGCTGTTGCTGCAATTGACGCATATCGGGCAGGTGCAGTGCGGCGTATGGCCCGCGTCGCTACAGGCGTCGGTTTCCGGCCTGCTCTAGGTTCGCCGCCAGCGCCGCATCAGGCGGCTTTTCAGCCCGGTATCAAAGCGCCAGATATGGTCGAAAATGCGCATGATGCCGGGTTTGCCGTGATCGGACATCGCTACGGCGTGAAAACGATGCCCTAGCCGTTGCTGGCGCCGTTTAACCTTGTCGACCAGTTCATCGGGCAGGCGCTGGGCGATAAAATCTGAAATCACCACCGCATCGGCGTCATGCCACAGCCACTCGTCCATTTTATCCAGCAATGCCGACAGGCAGGCGCTGAGATCGGTTCCGCCGCGGAATGCCTGGCTGAGAAAGCGCACCGCCTGTTCCAGCCCGTCCGCCGAGGTCAGCTCATAGCGCACTATCCCGGTGGAAAACAGCATGATATAGCAACGGCGCTTGTCCGCCAGGGCGATACGCAGCAGCGCCAGGCAGAAGGCCTTGGCGCAGCGTTCGTTAAATCCCCCCATCGATCCGGAGGTGTCGACGCAGACAATAAACGGTCCGCGCGGCTGTTGCTCATTGTGCTGGTGGATAACCGGCCGTTCGGCGGCTTTTTCGCGCCAGTTTTCCCCCTGCAAACGGTAGGTGAGCAGACGATGTTCCAACAGGCGGCGATAGAACTCATATTCCAGCTCGCCGATGCCCATGGTCGCCAGCTCCGCCGGTAATAAACGCAGTATATCGTCACTCTGGTGAATGCCGCTGACCTGTTCGGGCACGGTTGCCGGTTCGCGAATCATCACGCGGAATGTTTCTTTGGGCGCATTCTGGCTGAGAATGGATTTGGTTTCCCGGCTGCGCCCCAGGCGTTCGGCCAGACGCTGCAACGCCGGCTGGCGTTGCAGAAAGGCGGCGTAATCCAGCAGGACCTGCTGGTCGCTGCGGATAAGCCGTCCGGCGCTGAGATCCCACAGCCGCCCCGCGGCTTGCTCGTTCTCGGCCAGAATCGGCTCCAGTTTGCCGCTCAGCGTAAGGCGTTGCTGCAATTCGTCCAGCAGCGCCTCCCGCTCCTGTTCCATTATCTGCTGGTGCAGGGAGAGGGTTTGCAGCGTCAGGCTCAGCCGCCAGCGTTGCAGAAACAGGGCGTGCAAGCCGCTGCTGATTTTTTGCCCCTGCTCGGGTTCCGTCTGGTGTATCAGCCGATCGGCCTGGGTCAGAAAAGGGGAGTCAACTTCGTTCAACATTTCCATAATGCGCGGCAGGCGGGCGTGAAACGCCTGGCTGTCCGCCGCCTGAGCGCGTTGATAGCAGCCGAATTCGGTTTCCAGCTCCGGCGGCGCCTGGGTATTGTGCAACCGTTGCCTCAGGGCTTCTTTCCAGTCGGGCAGATCGTTAAGCAGGGCGGATTTCAGGCCAGGGTATTTCTCGAAAAAAACCGCCAGCTGCGGCGTGGCCAGAAGCGTCACCGCCAGTTCGTCCAATAGCGCGTTTTCGTCTATCGACAGCACTATTTCCAGGGATTCCAGCGTGATCATCGGCGCTTAATCCTGCATTGACCGCTGAATTTGTTCGGCCGCCCGCTGCAGGCTGGCTTCAATTTTCGCCAGCCATTCTGCGGGAATAAACAGGCAGGGCTGATGCAGACCGAATAATCGCCGCTGTTCGCGCAGTTGAATCGTCAGCTTTTCATATTCATCGGTGAGTTCGGCCGGTAGCGTGCAGTCACGTTTTTCCGGCAGGGAAAGAATGGAAGATTGCAGGCTGATATCGCGGACGATCAGGTGATGGCGATCGTCCACCGCCAGATCCAGAGGCTGAGTAAAACCGATGCCGTTCAGCTTGCCGCGTATTTCCCCCCCTTTGTGGAGCCAGTTTTGCAGCGCGTCTTTATCAATCACCAGATGGCTGACTTCGATATCGTTAAGCACCAACGGGCGCTGCAAAACCAGACTCAGCGTGTCCGCGCTCAGCGTTTCCGGCAGGGAATAATGGGATTTTCGTCCCAACCGGTGGCCGTGCCTTTCCACATAAAGCGCCTGTAACTCGCTCTGTTGCAGCTGGTATTGCTGCCGTTGCACGTTCAACTGCTGCAGGCGAAACAGCAGGTTCTGCTGCTGGTAGGCCTGTTCGGTAATCAGCTGTTCGAGCTGTTGCTCGACCAGCGTCAAGGTATCGCCGTTATGCCACAGGCAGTCTTTCAGCAGAATGATATCCACCGGGGCGATGGCTTCCCGTCCGCTGAAAAACGCGCTCGCCTGAAGTAAACGCAGGGCTTTTTTCCAGCGCCGGTCGGACACGTAAGGGGATTGCGGCAAGGCGTCCAGCCGCTGGCGCAGCTGATAAATCAGCTCAAAACAGTTTTCCGGCAGCGAGACGCGGTCAATATCCTTTTGCCACTGCCGGTACTCTTCATCGCTGACGCTGAGCGCGGCGCTGACGGGGTTGTCGCCCTCGCTGCCGTTATTCTCCAGCAGGGTGCGGAAATTATGTTTTTCCTGAACTTTGTCCAGCCACAGGCGAATCAGCATGCGGTCATACAGCGCTTCCAGACTGCTGTCCGCTTCGGGCAGTTCGTTGGAGGCGGTGACCAGAATACGCATGGGGATGGGGTCTTCGCTGTTGCCGTTGCGAAAACGACGTTCGTTGATGGCGGTCAGCAGGGTGTTTAAAATGGCGGGACCGGCTTTCCAGATCTCATCCAGAAAGACAATCTCCGCTTCCGGCAGATAACCCGCGGTTAATCGCTGGTAACGGCCTTCATCCTTTAACGCCTGAATAGACAACGGGCCGAAGACTTCTTCCGGGGTGGAGAAGCGCGTCATCAGATACTCAAACGCATTCGCGTGGCGAAAAGCGAATTTAAGACGTCGGGCGATCATGCTTTTGGCGATCCCCGGCGGACCCAGCAGGAAAACGCTTTCTCCGCTTAGCGCGGCCAGTAAACACAGGCGGATGGCGTGCTGTCGTTCATACAGGCCATGCTCCAGCGCATTACCAAGGCGTGAAATCCTGTCGGCCAAAGCGACGGATTGCAGCATAGTTAATCAATCATTCCCATGGTTCGTTGGCGGAAAAACATCTTTTTTCCGCAAAAAAATAATAATAATAAACGGCAGATCACAGATTTTTATTAGTAGAGCGTTGCTGATTATTGACCCTTCCCGGTTGGTTAATCAATAAGCCACTTTTTACAGGATGTTTCCCGGACGATATAAAAATAGGTTTTTACCCGTATTTGTGCATACTGGGCGTTTTTAGGCGAGTGGACGCGGAAAACTAATGTCTGCTAACTGATTGATAAAAGAAGATAAAGTTTATGATCTCAGAACATAAACGTGCGCTTCCGGCCGTTACGCTGGCGGCGATAGGGGTGGTCTATGGCGATATCGGCACCAGCCCGCTTTATACGCTAAGAGAGTGTTTATCCGGGCAGTTTGGTCTTGGCGTCGAACCTGACTCGGTATTTGGTTTTCTTTCTTTGATCTTTTGGTTATTGGTTGTTGTGGTTTCGCTTAAATACCTGACCTATGTGATGCGGGCCGATAACGCCGGAGAAGGGGGGATTCTCACCCTGATGTCGCTGGCCGGGCGCAATACTTCCGACCGGATGACCTCGGTGCTGGTGATTATGGGGCTGATTGGCGGCAGCTTCTTTTATGGGGAAGTGGTCATCACCCCGGCGATATCGGTGATGTCCGCCATTGAGGGGATGGAGATCGCCGCGCCGTCGATGGATCACTACATCGTTCCCCTGTCGATTATGGTTCTGACGCTGCTGTTTATTATTCAAAAACGCGGCACCGGCAGCGTGGGGAAATTGTTCGCTCCGGTGATGCTGGTATGGTTTGTTACGCTGGCGATCCTCGGGGCGGATAGCATCATCGATAACCCGCAGGTGCTGCGGGCGCTGAATCCGCTGTGGGCCATTCACTTTTTCGTCGAGTACAAAACGGTGTCGTTTTTCGCGCTGGGCGCGGTGGTGCTGGCGATTACCGGCGTGGAGGCGCTGTACGCGGATATGGGGCATTTCGGCAAGTTTCCCATTCGTCTCGCCTGGTTTAGCGTGGTGCTGCCGTCGCTGGCGCTGAACTATTTCGGCCAGGGCGCCTTATTGCTTAAACATCCGGAAGCGATTAAAAACCCCTTCTTTCTGCTGGCGCCCGCTTGGGCGCTGATACCGTTAATGGTGCTGGCCACGCTGGCGACGATCATTGCATCGCAGGCGGTTATTTCCGGGGTGTTTTCGCTTACGCGCCAGGCGGTTCGTCTGGGCTATCTTCCGCCGATGCGCATTGTCCACACCTCCGATATGGAATCCGGCCAGATTTATATTCCGGTGGTCAACTGGCTGTTATATATCGCGGTGGTGATCGTCATCGTCAGCTTTGAACATTCGAGCAGGCTGGCGGCCGCGTATGGCATCGCGGTAACCGGGACCATGGTGTTGACCAGCATCCTGTTCTGCACGGTGGCGATAAAAAACTGGCACTGGCACCGCTATCTGGTGTGGATATTGCTTACCGGGCTGCTGCTTGTCGATGTGCCGATGTTTTTAGCCAACGTGGTGAAAATCCTGTCCGGCGGCTGGCTGCCGCTGATGCTGGGCACGGCGATGTTCGTCATTATGATCACCTGGAAAAGCGAGCGTTTCAGGTTGCTGCGCCGCCTGCATGAACACGGCAATTCACTGGACGCGATGATCGCCTCGCTGGAGAAATCGCCGCCGCTCAGGGTGCCGGGCACGGCGGTGTACCTGTCGCGCGCCACCCACGTTATCCCGTTCGCCCTGTTGCACAACCTGAAACACAACAAGATATTGCACCAACGGGTGGTATTGTTGACCATGCGTAACGAAGACGCGCCTTATGTGCTCAATGCCCGGCGGGTGACGGTGGAACAGCTTTCGCCAACCTTCTGGCGGGTCATCGCCAACTACGGCTGGCGCGAAACCCCCAACGTGGAAGAGGTGTTTCACCGCTGCTGGCAGGATGGCTTGACCTGCCAGATGATGGAAACTTCGTTTTTTATGTCCAATGAATCGCTGACGATGGGGAAACGCCCCTGGTATCTGCGCATGCGCGGCAAGCTGTTTATGATGCTCAACCGCAATGCCCTGCGGGCGGGGGATCAGTTTGAAATCCCCCCCAACCGATTGATAGAGCTTGGTATTCAGGTGGAGATTTAAATCGCGCGACGCGCTGGGAATGCGGGCCGTCACCAATTTACCGCGACCTTCAGACCCCCTTCCGGCCGATTGGTGAAGGTCGCCCGCATGCCGTGCAAGCGGGCGATATTGTTGACAATGGAGATGCCCAACCCGCTGCCGGACTTCTCCTGTCCCGGAGGGCGAAAAAAGCGTTCGCCTACCCGCGCCAATACCGCGTCGTCGATGCCCGGTCCCTCATCGGTCACCTGAATATATCGCGCCGTGAGCGTCAGCGTTACCGTTCCGCCCTGGTGGCTGTAGCGAATGGCGTTATCGAGCAGATTGCGAATCAGCAGAGTCAGCAGTAACGGGTGACCCTGGCGGACGATGGGATCTTTCGGCACCTCCAGCTTCAGTTCAATGCCCGCCGCCTGCGCTTTATGGTAATGGTCGATAACCATTTGCTGCAGCAGCGCCTGGAGTTCCACCGGCTGCTGCCCGTCGGCGAACGATTCCGAGTCAAGCCGCGACAGCGTTAACAGTTGCTCCACCAGCCGCGCGGCGCGATCGATCCCCTCGTCCAGATTATTCAGCGCATGGCGGCGCACGGGTTCGTCATCGTGCGCCAACTGCGCCAATTCCGTCTGCACCTTCAGCGCGGCCAGCGGGCTGCGTAATTCATGCGCCGCGTCCGCGGTAAAGCGGCGCTCGCGCAGCAGCATCTCGCCGATGCGCACGAACAGGCTGTTAAGTTCGTCCACCAGCGGGCGCACTTCCTGCGGAACGGCATGGGTATCCAGCGGGGCGTCATCCTCTGCTGGACGCCGGCGAAGCTGCGTGGCGAGGCGTTTTAGCGGCGACAGTTCGCGGGAAACCAGCCAGAACATCAACAGCAGCATAACCGGCAGGGCAAACAGCCAGGGCAGGAGGTTGGTCTTGACTAGCCCCAGCGCCATATCCTGACGGTACTCCCACTCCTGACCCACCACCACCACATAACGATTATCCGCCGTCGCCAGCCATACCATGCGCCACCGGTCGTTATCATCGCGCAGCCTGCCGTTGGTGAAGCCGTTTTGCGCGTAGTCGAAGATAAAATCTTTGCCGTTCTCGCCGTCATTCAGCGCCATCCGCCCGTCGCGGGTAAAAATGGCGAAAGCCAGCGCGTCGTCTTCCTGTTCCCCGCGCCTTTCGCGCGCCAGGCTTTTGGTTTTCGGCAGTGAGGGGGAATCCACCTCGATTTCATCCGGATGCATGGTGGCCAGCCGCTTGGCGAACAGCATCTGCTGGGTATCGAACAGCTCGTTGATATGCTCGCGGGTTTGATGCCACGACAGGATCCCGGCGGCGCCCCAGCAAAGCAGCGTCAGCAGAACAAAACCGGCGATCAGCCGTAAACGCAGGCTGAGACGCGTCATGGCGCCGCTCCCAGAATATAGCCGACGCCGTGCACCGTACGGATAAATTCGCCGCCCAGCTTTTTACGCAGGTGGTGAATATGCACTTCCACGGCGTTGCTGGAAACGTCGTCGTCCCATCCGTAGAGCTTTTCTTCCAACTGCGAACGGGTCAGCACCCGCTGAGGGTTCATCAGGAACAGCTCGAGCAGCGCCAGCTCGCGGGATTTAAGCGCCACCGGTTGATTATTGCAGGTAACGGTGCGGGAGCCCGGTTCAAGGGATACCGCGCCGTGGGTCAGCGTGGGCTGTAATTGACCGTGCCGGCGGCGGATTAACGCCTGCAGGCGCGCGGCAACCTCCGCCAGGGCAAAAGGTTTGCACAGATAGTCGTCGGCGCCCGACTGCAGGCCGGCAACGCGCTGTTCCAGCGCGTCCCGCGCGGTGAGGATCAATACCGGCTCATCGTGCCCGGACTGACGCCACTGGCGCAGAATGTCCAACCCGTCTATTTCCGGCAGACTCAAATCAAGGATCACCGCGTCATAGGGCGCGGCTTGCAGCGCGACCTGCCCGGCTTTGCCCTGCATAAACCAGTCAACGCTAAAGCCCAGCTTAATCAGTCCGGCTTTGATGCCGTCGCCAATCAGACGATCGTCTTCTATCAACAGTATTCTCATCACCGCCCACCCTATTTTATACGGTGATGTTATACGGTTTAACGCGCCGGATTGACAACCGGAAAAACCATAAACGGGCGGCGATCCACAAGATTGATAAATATAAGAGAAACTGAACTATCCTTAAGATTCTGTTAAGAACATTTTGTTTTACTCGTCGCGTCAGACAAACAACGCGCAGTTTTACTGCACGACGACAAGCGAGAAATAAGGAAACGATGCTATGAAAAAGACAGCCGCTGTATTCGCTATCGCTGCGTTATGTTCCGCGCCGGTTTTCGCCGCCCAAAGCGGCGGCGGATTTTTGGATCCGAACGCCAAAACGACGCAACAACAGCCTGCCCAGGGCGGGTTTTCAGGCCCTAACGGCAGCGTAACCACGGTCGCGAAAGCGAAAGATCTGAAGGATGACAGCTGGGTTACCCTGCGCGGCAATATCGAGCAGCGCGTCGGGGATGAAGATTATCTGTTCCGCGATGAAACCGGCACCATCACGGTTGAAATCGATGATAAATACTGGAATGGGCAGTCCGTCTCCCCGCAAGATAAAGTTGAACTGCAGGGCGAGCTCGATAAGGGCTTCAATTCTGCCGAGCTGGATGTTAAGCAGGTGAAGAAACTCCAGTAAGCGAACGTTGACGCTCATCGTTTAAGGCGCGGCAAACAGGGGATGAAGGGAGCCCGTTCCCTGTTTCCCCTGATGCTACGCCAACCCTTTCCATTATGACCCCTCGGTACGCTAGGCCCGGGTATCTCAGGCTTACAGGCGACTTTATAAACAATCTCGCCCCGTATTCGCCGTTTTATTTCCCCGCCAACGAAACGTTTCGATAACGATCACATTTTTGTCATCTCCTCTTTGCCTTTCCGCGTTGTCTCTTTCTACAATGCTTACCAGCGAAACGTTTCGCTGGCGGGATAAAGAACATGAAAAAAGCGGTATTACTACATTCTGAGGTTTCTGCGCTTATTTCCCGGCTGGGGCATACCGATCGGCTGGTTATCGGCGACGCCGGTTTACCTATCCCCGATACCACTACCCGTATCGATCTGGCGTTAACCCACAACGTGCCGACTTTTTTACAGGTGGTCGCGGCGGTAACCAGCGAGATGCAGGTCGAAGCGGCGATCCTGGCGCAGGAAATTATCGAAAAAAATCCACAGCTTCATAAAGCGTTACTTGATCAGTTAAAACAACTTGAGCTGCACCAGGGAAACTCCATTGAAGTGCATTATGTCAGTCATGAAGATTTTAAGATCCAAAGCGGAAAAAGCCGGGCCGTCATTCGCAGCGGAGAGTGTTCCCCGTATGCCAATGTCATCCTTTGCGCCGGCGTAACGTTCTGAGGAATCGATGCAACCTTTACTGCAACTGCAAGGAATCAATAAGGCGTTTCCCGGCGTTAAGGCGCTTTCCGGCGCCGCATTGAACGTTTACCCGGGGAAAGTCATGGCGCTGGTGGGGGAGAATGGCGCCGGCAAGTCCACCATGATGAAGGTGTTGACCGGCATCTATAACAAAGACGCCGGCAGCGTGCGTTTTCTGGGAAACGAAGTGGATTTCAGCGGTCCCAAAGCCTCCCAGGAAGCGGGGATCGGCATTATCCATCAGGAGCTTAACCTGATCCCCCAACTGACGATCGCGGAAAACATCTTCCTCGGCCGTGAATTTACCAACCGTTTTGGCCGCATCGACTGGAAAAAGATGTATCAGGAAGCGGACAAACTGCTGAAGCGGCTTAATCTGCGCTATGACAGCCGGCGCACGGTGGCGGAATTGTCGATTGGCGATCAGCAAATGGTGGAAATCGCCAAGGTGCTGAGTTTTGAATCGAAAGTGATCATTATGGATGAACCCACCGATGCCTTGACCGATACCGAAACCGCGTCGTTATTCAGCGTAATTAAAGAGCTACAGGCCGAGGGGCGCGGCATTGTCTATATTTCCCACCGTCTGAAAGAAATTTTCGAAATATGCGACGACGTTACCGTATTCCGCGACGGTCAGTTTATCGGCGAACGCCCGGTCAGTGAGCTGCAGGAAGAGCGGCTGATTGAAATGATGGTGGGGCGCAAGCTTGAAGAGCAATATCCGCGCCTGAACCAGGCGCCGGGTGCGGTTCGCCTGCTGGTGAAAAATCTTTCCGGGCCGGGCGTGGATGACGTCAGTTTTACCGTACGCAAGGGGGAAATTCTTGGCGTGGCGGGGCTGATGGGCGCCGGACGCACCGAATTGATGAAGATTCTTTACGGCGCGCTGCCGCGCACGGCGGGCTACGTGGCGCTGGACGGCCGCGAAGTGGTGGCCCGCAGGCCGCAGGATGGCCTGGCGAACGGCATTGTTTATATTTCCGAAGACCGGAAACGCGACGGGCTGGTATTAGGCATGTCGGTTAAAGAGAACATGTCGTTAACCGCGCTGCGCTACTTCAGTCATGGCGGCGGGCGGCTTAAGCATCCCGAAGAGCAGCTGGCGGTGGGCGATTTTATCCGTTTGTTCAATATCAAAACCCCGTCCATGGAACAGCCTATCGGGCTGCTGTCCGGCGGGAATCAGCAAAAAGTCGCCATCGCCCGCGGCTTGATGACCCGTCCTAACGTACTGATTCTCGATGAGCCGACGCGCGGGGTCGACGTAGGGGCGAAGAAAGAAATTTATCAGTTAATCAATCAGTTCAAACAAGAAGGGCTGAGCATCATACTGGTGTCGTCCGAAATGCCCGAAGTATTGGGAATGAGCGATCGCGTTATCGTGATGCACGAAGGCCGTTTAAGCGGTGAATTTTCCATTGAACAAGCCACCCAGGAAGCGCTGATGGCCGCGGCCGTTGGTAAGCAATACGGCGTAAAGCAGGAGTAAGTCAGACATGAGTTCCCAATCTATCGCGGCAAAGCGCTGGTTCAGCAAAGAGTGGCTTTTGGAGCAGAAATCGCTGATTGCCCTGCTGATCCTTATTGCGGTGGTGTCCGCCATGAGTCCCAACTTTTTCACGCTGAACAATTTGTTCAATATTCTGCAGCAAACCTCGGTGAACGCCATTATGGCCGTGGGAATGACCCTGGTCATTCTCACCTCCGGCATCGATCTTTCCGTCGGGTCTTTGCTGGCGCTGACCGGCGCGGTCGCCGCCTCGATTGTCGGCCTTGAGGTCAATGCGCTGTTGGCGGTTTTCGGGGCGCTGGCGCTGGGCGCGCTTATCGGCGCCGGAACCGGCGTCATTGTTTCCAAAGGCAAGGTTCAGGCGTTTATCGCCACGCTGGTGATGATGCTGCTGCTGCGCGGCGTCACCATGGTTTACACCAACGGCAGCCCGATCAACACCGGCTTTTCCGATGTGGCGGACACTTTCGGCTGGTTCGGCATCGGCCGTCCGCTAGGCATTCCGACGCCGATCTGGATCATGGCCGTGGTATTTGCGGCGGCCTGGTACATGCTGCATCACACCCGGTTAGGCCGATATATTTACGCGCTGGGCGGGAATGAGTCCGCCACCCGCCTGTCCGGCATCAGCGTGGATAAAATCAAAATCATCGTCTATTCCCTGTGCGGGCTACTGTCCGCCCTGGCGGGAATTATCGAAGTGGCCCGTTTATCGTCGGCGCAGCCTACCGCCGGAACCGGCTACGAGCTTGACGCCATCGCCGCCGTGGTGCTGGGGGGCACCAGCCTGGCCGGCGGCAAAGGACGTATCGTCGGCACGCTGATTGGCGCGCTGATCCTGGGCTTTCTTAATAACGGACTGAATTTGTTGGGTGTTTCTTCTTACTACCAGATGATCGTCAAAGCAGTCGTCATTTTGCTGGCGGTTCTGGTGGATAACAAAAGCAGTAAATAACCTTTATTCACACAGGAATTGCGCTATGAATATGAAAAAACTGGCTACTCTGGTTTCTGCCGTTGCGCTGAGTGCGACCGTCAGCGCGAATGCATTAGCCAAAGATACGATTGCCCTGGTGGTATCAACATTGAACAACCCGTTCTTTGTGGCAATGAAAGACGGGGCGCAGAAGGAAGCCGACAAGCTGGGCTATAACCTGGTGGTGCTGGATTCCCAGAACAACCCGGCTAAAGAGCTGGCGAACGTTCAGGATCTGACGGTTCGCGGCACCAAAGTGTTGCTGATTAACCCCACCGACTCCGACGCGGTAGGCAACGCCATCAAGCTGGCCAACCAGGCGAAAATCCCGGTGATTACGCTCGATCGCGTGGCCAGCAGCGGTGAAGTGGTTAGTCACGTTGCGTCTGATAACGCCTTCGGCGGTAAAGTCGCCGGCGATTTTATTGCCAAAAAGGCGGGTGAAGGCGCCAAGGTCATCCAGTTGGAAGGGATTGCCGGCACCTCCGCGGCGCGTGAGCGCGGGGCGGGCTTTATAAAATCCGCCGAAAAGAACAAATTCGCCATTCTGGCCAGTCAACCCGCCGACTTCGATCGCACCAAGGGGCTGAACGTGATGCAGAACCTGTTGACCGCGCATCCTGACGTGCAGGCGGTGTTCGCCCAGAATGACGAAATGGCGCTCGGCGCGCTGCGGGCGCTGCAAACCGCGGGTAAAACCGATGTGCTGGTGGTCGGGTTTGACGGCACGGAGGACGGCGTAAAGGCCGTTGAGGCGGGTAAACTGGCGGCAACGGTGGCGCAACGTCCCGATCAGATCGGCGTCATCGGCGTTGAAACCGCGGATAAGGCGCTGAAAGGTGAGAAAATACAGGCCATTATCCCGGTTGATCTGAAATTGGTGACCAAACAGTAAAAAAATAAAGAACAGCAGGGCGAGCGCCGCCGCATCCGCGGCGGCGCATAATAAACATGTTGGAATGCGGCGCAATGAAAACGGGCAAGCTGGTGGTGCTGGGCAGTATTAATGCTGACCATATTCTCAATCTGGAGCAGTTTCCCCGTTCCGGTGAAACGGTGATCGGGAAACAATATCGTATCGCTTTCGGCGGAAAAGGCGCCAATCAGGCGGTGGCGGCGGGCCGCAGCGGCGCGGATATCTCGTTTATCGCCTGCGTCGGCGATGATGATATCGGGGCGCGCATTCGCCGGCAGCTAGCCGACGATGGTATTGATGTGTCGGCGGTGGAAGCCGTCGCCGGCGAAACCACCGGCGTGGCGTTGATTTTCGTCAACGGCGAGGCGGAGAATATGATCGCCATAAACGCCGGCGCCAATGCCGCCGTTACGCCGGACTATCTTGGCCGCCATCAGCAGCAGATTATTGATGCCTCCGCGCTGCTTATGCAGCTGGAATCGCCGCTGGATACCGTTATCGCGGCAGCCCGGCTGGCGCATAAACATCACACGCGCGTTATCCTTAACCCTGCGCCCGCCTGCGAACTGCCGGATGAATTGCTGGCGCTGGTCGATATGATTACCCCTAATGAAACCGAAGCTCAGCGCCTGACGGGGGTCGCCGTCGAAACGGAAGCGGACGCCGCTCGCGCCGCGCAGGTATTGCACGATAAAGGTATCGCCAGCGTATTGATTACCTTAGGCAGCCGCGGCGTCTGGCTGAGTGAAAAAGGTCACGGGCAACGCATCCCCGGCTACCGGGTTCAGGCGGTGGACACCATCGCCGCCGGGGACACCTTTAACGGCGCGCTGGTCACGGCGCTGCTGGAGAACCGGCCGATGTCGTCCGCGGTTAAGTTTGCTCACGCCGCCGCCGCGATTGCCGTCACCCGTCCGGGCGCTCAGCCTTCCGTTCCGTGGCGTGAAGAGATTGATGCTTTCTTGCAAGCTCAGGGGTGACTTTTGACCACCATGAAAGACGTTGCCCGTTTAGCGGGCGTTTCCACCTCCACGGTTTCTCACGTTATCAATAATGATCGCTTTGTCAGCGATGCGATTCGCGACAAGGTGATGGCGGCCGTTGAACAGCTTAACTACGCGCCTTCGGCGCTGGCCAGAAGCCTCAAAATAAATCAGACGCAAACTATCGGCATGTTGCTGACGGCCAGCAGCAACCCTTTTTACGCCGAGGTGGTGCGCGGCGTCGAGCGCTGTTGCTATGAGCGCGGCTACAGTCTGATTCTGTGTAATACCGAGGGCGATCCCGATCGCATGAGGCGCAGTCTGGAAACGCTGCTGCAAAAGCGCGTCGATGGCGTGCTGCTGATGTGTACGGAGAGCCATCGTCCTTTGCCTGACATGGTGAGCCGCTATCCTTCCATCCCCATGGTGATGATGGACTGGGCGCCGTTTGACGGGGGAATCGACGTCATTAAAGATAATTCCCTGCTCGGCGGCGAGATGGCAACCAAATATCTTATTTCCCGCGGTTACCGAAAAATCGCCTGCATTGCGGGGCCAAAGGATAAAACCACCGCCTATAACCGCCTTGAAGGGTATCGTCAGGCGATGCAGGGCGCGGGATTGCCGATCCCCGCCGAATATGAAATCTTTGGCGATTTTGAATTTGAAACCGGTTATAGGGCCATGCGGCAGCTGTTGGCGCTGGATAACAGACCGGATGCCGTCTTTACCGGTAACGACGCCATGGCCGTGGGGGTTTATCATGCTCTGTATCTGGCCGGACTCTCCATCCCCGGAGATATGGCGGTTATCGGCTACGATGATATTGAATTGGCCCGCTATATGTCTCCCCCGCTGACGACGATTCATCAACCCAAGGATGAACTTGGCGAATTAGCCATTGATACCTTACTTTATCGTCTGGGACATCCCGATACCGAACCGAATGTTCTGGTGCTGACGCCAGAGTTAATGGTTCGACACTCCGTTGGGTAGCGCCGTGTTTCTCCCGCGCGTTGCCGAAAAAAAACGCACTCAGTCACTTTTTTGCATTTAGCCCTTGTA